>NZ_WQDQ01000013.1:0-117802 GCF_013033235.1 Ruegeria sp. HKCCA0235A
CTTCGGTCGCTTGTTTGCCATTCTCAGTCCTCCGTTTCCTAAACATAACGGTGGACCCGTTCAGTTGGGGAGGCTCAGTGTACAGCACCCGTAATTCCTATGGATGCTGTGGAGGTTTATACGCTATCGCGCCAATTCATAGCGTTTCATCGACATTGAGGTTGCGTCGATCATACTCATGAACTTCTCGGCTGCTTGGGCGGAAGCAAAACTGTCCATCGACGCTTGCGCGGCCTCCGCGCTTTCCCAGTTCACCACGACAGCCCATTTGCCGTCCGCGAAGGCCGCTTGGCGTGAGATGAAGCCGGGCTGCTGGCTGACATGCTCTTCTTCGATGGCCTTATCGATCGGTTCGAATTCTTGTGCCGTGACATCTTCTGCGAGGTTCATAGTCACGATCTCAATTACACCAGCATCTTGCGCCATGGCTATACTTCCCAGCATCATCGTTAGAGTGATCAAGAACGTTTTCATGTTGCCGTCCGATCAGAACTTGCCGTTGTCATGGGCCATCTCGGATGGGATGTCTGCGATCACATCCCAGTGCTCGACGATCTTGCCGTCCTCAACGCGGAACAGGTCATAGAACGCGGTCGGTACGCCGCCCAATGTGCCCTCGGATGCGGTGAAGACAAAATTACCCTCGGCCACAACCATGTGCACATCGGAATAGATCATCTGGATGCCCTGATCCGCCATCGCCATCAAAGCGGCGCCCAGACCGTCCAGACCATCAGCGATCTGGCTGTTGTGCTGAATGTAGGTTTCGGCGGACAGGAAGTCGGTGATCCGATCAGTTTCACCACCTTTCAGGATGGTTTCAACGAAATCCGCGACCAGCGCTTTGTTCTCTGCTGTCCTGTCCAGATCAGTGATGTCGGTCGGGCCATCTGTTTGCGTGTGACCGGAAGGGTTTGGCGGGGCGAGCGGAGTCAGATTGTCCCAATGCTCTGCAACCTTTCCATCTTCCACGCGGAAGACGTCGAAGCCAACCAACGTATCTGCGCCAAAAGCCTGCGCATTGTTGTAGGTCGTGTGCAAAACAACCATGTCCCCTTCGGCGATCACGCGGTGAATGTTCACTTCGACCCCACTGTCCTTCAAGCCTGGAATGAAGCCAAGTATGGGGGCTGCACCTGTCGGCACGGCGGGGTTGTGCTGGATGTAGTCCGGCGCCAGCAGTTGCTGCGCTGCGGATGGGTCGAAATTGATAAAAATGGCTTCAACAGCCTCCCGTACGAGTTCTTTGGGGGTCATTGATTTTCTCCTTGTTTTGAAGCGGTGGTGATAGGAATTCACGCGGCGCGGGCTTGCGTCGCGGTGATTTTGAATTCAGTTCCCCACGGGTCGATCAGGCGACCAGGGTTTAGGCTTTCAGGTCCCGCCAGAAGTTCGACACTCGCGAGGCCTGTGCTCCATTCTGTGCGCTTCTTTGCCCCTTTGGATTGCCATTCGTTGACAGCAAGGTGATGGTGGTAACCGCCTGAACCGAACCAACGCGCCGAGGGCAGTTGGAACGTCTGCACCATTCCAATGGCCTGAGTAACAAATCGCGCGGCCTCATCCACGTCTCCAACACGCAGATGGACATGTCCGATGACAGTGCCGCTAGGCGCGCCGTGCCACGGCGTGGCATTTTGCTTCAGCGAATTCAGTTCAAGCGGTTGCGTTGTCATTTGCACTTGCTCGCCGCTGCGCTTCCAGGTCTCGCGCGGCAGGTCCCGGTAGATTTCGATGCCATTCCCCTCCGGATCACTCAAATAGAGAGCTTCGCTAACGCCGTGATGTGATGCGCCATCAAGTTGGAGTCCGCGTTCCTCTACATGGATCAACCAAGCGGCGAGGTCCTGCTGGGTTGGCAGCAAGAAGGCAGTGTGAAACAGCCCGGCTTCGCGCGGGAAAGGCCTGGCTTTGCGGTCCTGGCGGAGCTCGATTAGTGTCCCGTTACCGGTCCCCAGACAGGCGGTTTCGCCGTTGCGTTCGATCAGGCCAAGGCCAATCACGTCTTCATAAAACGCGGCCATGCCATCAAGGTCGCGCACTGTCAGGGCAACCTGACCAATCGAGATCGGGGCATGTGAACTTGCCATGTTCTTGTCTCCTGCGTTTGAGCTTGAGAAGAACTTAGATGTGGCTTTTGCTCGCTGAAATGGCGATAATTGAGAGTATGTATCGTCATTCTGGAGATAAATGATTGGACCGGATTGATGGAATGCGAAGCTTCGTGGCTGTCGTGGAAACCGGTTCCTTCGCTGCTGCTGGGCAACGCTTGGGGATTTCGAACAAATTGGTGAGCAAGCGTGTCGCCGGGCTCGAAAACCTGCTTGGCATGACGCTCCTTCACCGGACCACGCGCTCAATGTCTCTGTCTCACGAAGGAGAAAAATACCTGGAAGGGGCGCGACGTGTGCTTGCCGAGCTTGAACAGCTGGAAGCCGAATTCGATACTTCAGGTGGTTTGAAAGGTGTTATTCGCGTTGCGGCACCCCTCACCTATGGCGACACCGCGGTGGCGGTAGCCGCAACTCGTTTTGTTGAAAAACACCCGAGTGTCACGGTCGAGCTGGACCTGTCAGATCACTATGCTGATCTGGCCAAGGGTGGCTTTGACATTGCAATCAGGATTGGGAACCTTGATGACTCAAGCCTGATTGTCCGCAAGCTGGGCGAGACGCACATGAAGGTCGTGGCTGCACCGGCCTATCTTGCAGAGCATGGCACGCCTTCACATCCCGCTGAGCTTTCCGAACACATCTGTATCAGGGATGCGAACAACCCCGAACCGAACCGCTGGCCGTTTCAAGTCGAAGGCCAAACCATACAAGTGCCCGTATCCGGGCCGTTTCTCGCCAATAGCCCTCCTGCCTGTCTCGTGCCAACACGCGCAGGGCGGGGTATCTTTATCTGCCCCGATGTATTCCTCGGGGATGACCTGGAAACAGGGCGGTTGGTCGAGCTGTTCTCTGGAATCCACTCCCGCACGCTCCCGATCCAAGGTGTCCATTTGCCATCAGCTTTTCGCAAACCGCGCGTGAAAGCCTTTGTTGAATTCATGAAGGCCGAAATCAGAGCTTAGGTTCGTCAAAGATTTCGTTCAGAGTTGTTGCACGAGTACCCACTTTTGATAGGCGAACAAAGTGACGCTAAAAAAACTTGGTCGTGCGGTTAAAGGGTGCTTTTGGATTAAACTACAAGAAGGCGCTTGATAACCTGGCGGCGATGATTGCTTAGAAGGTTGAAAAATGGGGCGGTGATGCCGCTATCTCGCTCCTCTTAAGACGTCGGGCAACGATGCTCGAAGTTGCCGTTTCCTTCTTCTTCCATCAGTGACGAGTGGCAGCCCATACAAGACCTTCTAATCGAGAACTCTGTGTCCTATTTTATTTGCGATAAAGAGTGCTTCTGAATTCGGTGGGTGAAATGCCCATTTGCCTTTTAAATGACCGGCTAAAATTATTGGACGTTTCATATCCCAGCGCGGTAGCGATGTCGGATACCGCTTCCGTTGGTAAAGCCAAAAGTTCAGTCGCGCGTTCTATCCGGACTCTATTGATAATATTACGATAACGTCCGCCCTCCGCTTCAAGCCTACGCTGAAGGGTTCGCACTCCTACATCTAGAGAACGCGCAATTGAATCAATCGAAACCGCATCATCATGAAGTTGCTGGCGCGCGAGTTCTGCAACTCGTTCAGAAAGCGTCTCAGGAGGTCCTCCCAGACGCTCCCTAGCTATGTCGTCGACTGTGGTTGGATTTTCGGCGTTGGGTCGACTTGAGCGGCTGGCTTGCAAACAACACCTATCAAACTCGATCCCCAAACGCGGCGCGTCCCAAATAACCGGGCACCTAAACACATCTTCAGCTTCGTTCGCGTTCGTCACTTTGTGGAAATTCAACAGAACGGCACGCGGCGTCCAATTCGCTCCGAGATAAGCTTTAAAAATACTAAGAATGACTCCTATCGCGGAGAAGCCGACATCGGGATAGGCGCGGTGAGATTTAATACCAAAATCGTAGCAAAACCTGGCGGGTGATCCAGGGCTTTCCAACCATGCCCTATCTGTGGACGAGTGAAGCGGCATCACAAAAGAAGCACGATTGAGGGCCGTACCCAAGTTCGGGGCCGAAAGAACATAGCGCCCCCATGCGCCGTACTCTGCGACAGTCAGGTGAGGAGACCAAAAAAGACCGATGTTCTTTAGCCCGGTTGACCAAGCCGCTTCGTGTATGAACGTCGCCAGCGAATGAGCCGAAATATAGCCGGAACGTTCATCCACGAATTTATACGACAGTTCGGCTGCCCTCATCGCGGCGATAAGCCTTCTCTCCCCTGCCACATCCAAGACAAACTGCGGCATTGCTCCAAGTGCTTTCGCCGAAATCATTGGGGGTAAGCTCATGCCAGATTGTCTCGCTTCTACAAGTCCGCTGTCGTGAAATGATACGCATCCCATTTGGCTTTGTGCAATAAATTCACATCCAAGCATACGTGGAGAAAGCAATGTCGAATAACGTTCCCAGAATTGGATGCCTTTCAACTTGGGCCACCGCTGCGATCCTGTTTTTACCCATTAGCGCAAGCGCCGAGATGTCAGACGCACAACGGAACCTGATCGAACGTCGCGCGTGTGAAGCTGCGATTTGGGGCATGCCGGCGGTCGGCGTTTATGACATCGAACTTGCAATCCAGCGCGATGCCGGCGCTGATCGGGGCGTTATCGCCTATATGAGCGAGCCAATGGACAGTCGCCACGGCTTTCTAACGGCCAACGATGTCACGCCCTATGTATTCGGCGGCGGAATCACTGTTGACGAGCCTGTAGTCATTGATGTGCCCCCTGCCGGTGATAAGGCGGCCTTCTTTGGAACCATCGTGAATGCCTGGCAAGTCCCGCTGGCAGACGTCGGAACGACAGGCGAAGATGCGGGGGAAGGTGGCAAATACCTCATCCTTCCGCCTGGTTACGACGGAGACGTACCGTCAGACGGGTACTACGTTCACCAGTCCAACACCTATGGCGTTCATTTTGCTTTCCGTCCAGTTGCAAAAGATGGCGGCACAAGCGCAGACCAGGCCGCATATGCCCAAACGCTCCGAGTCTATGCCTTGTCGGATGCGGACAATCCTCCGGCAACACGGTTCATCGACGTAAAAGAGAACCCCATCAACACGCTGCCTGTATACGACATGACTTTCTTCACTGATCTGAATGCGGTCATTCAGCGCGAGCCTGTTTTGGAGCAAGACAAGGTAATGATGGCGATGCTGGCGTCTCTGGGCATTGTGCGAGGCCATCCTTTTGAACCTGACGAGGAGACACAAGCGGCCATGTTGGATGGTCTCCAATGTGCCTACGATACGATGCAAGAACACTTCATAACGCGCTCTGTCGTGCCTTTGTGGGAAGATCGCCAATGGGGTGTCTGGGCATTCGCCGAAGGCCAACCGGAAGCCGGATTTCCCTATGTTACGACAGATATGGTTTTGATCGACGACCGCGCGGGCGGGTCATATTCTTGGATCACTTACCTGCCCAAAAAGCTCGGTGGAGGCACGTTCTACCTGACAGGTTTAACCGACAGTGATGGCGCCATGCTCAACGGTGAAGATACCTACAAACTGACAGTTCCATCAGACACGCCCGCCGAGGATTTTTGGTCCGTCATTGTATACAGCATGAAAACTAAGGGCTTTGTAAAAGGCAACGAGCGGGTGGGATTGGCGACGCCTGACCTCCCTGACATACAGGTTAACGAAGATGGCTCGGCTGACGTGTATTTCGGCCCAATTGCTCCGGATGGGCTGGAAAGCAATTGGATTCCGACCGGCGAGGACTTTTTCTTGCTTTTTCGTCTCTATGGACCAGCTGAAGGCTGGATAGAAAGCGGTTGGAAACTACCCGATCTGGAAAAAGTGAATTGAATAGTAGACTTATCCCACTAGGAGAAAACGGTATGAAAAGACTGATGTTCGCAGGTGTAGCCGCATTGTCTCTTGCGATCCCGGCCTTAGCACAGGAATACAGTGCAAACGTCCCCGACAGCATCATTGTGCCGGACACAGTGGAAACACGTTTTGGTGCGTTGGAGTATTTCGATGGACTTCCAACGCCAGAAACCGCGAAGTTGTCGTACAACGCGCTTAACTTCGTGCGGGGTATGCAGATTTTCATGGATGGTATGCCCGCCGCATCGACCTATGCGATGTGTCATGGTCTTGAAGAAGGCGCTGGGGTTGATCCGATGAAAATCGGCATCTTTGAAGATTTGTATAACGCGCGTTCGCTACTGCTGACACCCAACACGACAACAATTTATATATTGAACTGTACCGATCTCTCCGAAGGTCCGGTGGTATATGAAGTGCCCGAAGGTATGCTGGGTTTCGTGAACGACGCATACATGCGATACGTCACCGATATCGGTAATGCTGGCCCTGACGAAGGCAAAGGCGGAAAATTTCTGATCGTGCCTCCCGGATTCGAAGGGGATTTGCCGGAAGAGGGCTATTTTATCGTTCAGCCACCAAGCTATCGTAACTGGTTTTTGCTTCGTGCGTTCTACGGGGATGACGGTGTTGAAGCGGCGGTAAAACGGGTCAAAGAAACTTTGCGTGTCTATCGCTGGGAAGACAGAGAGAACCCACCAGAGCAAGAGTTCGTGAATCTAACGGACAAACAGTTCAACACAATCCACGCAAACGATTTCAGCTTTTTCGATGAAATGAAAGCCGTCGTCGATAGCGAAGCCGAAGGTGCGCTGCCGGAAGAGTTGATGGGCGCAATGTTTTCGATAGGGATTCGCAAGGGAGAGCCTTTTGAACCTGATGATGAACTGAAGTCCTTGCTGAGCGAAGCCGTGGCACTTGGCACTGCTGCCGCGAAATCTCTTAACTTTGCCCCACGATCCCGCGCACCTTTCTACTATGACGACGGGTATTGGAAGACCGCGTTTGTCGGGGGCAATCACGAGTTCCAAGCCGGTGACGTCAAAATTCTAGATGCGCGGACTCTGTTCCATTACTACGCGACCGGAATCACGCCTGCGATGGTCGCTCAAAAGGTAGGAGTCGGATCGCAATACGCACTCGCGAATCGCGACAGCGATGGAAACTACTTCGACGGCGGTAAAACTTACTCGGTGACAATTCCCCCAAACCCGCCAGCAAAAGACTATTGGTCATTCGTTGTCTACGACACGCAAACCCGTTCGCTTCTCGAAACGGACCAGAAACTTGCAGGGGTCGATAGCAACCAACCCACTTTGGAAGCAAACGAGGACGGCAGTTTTACGGTTTGGTTTGCGCCAGAAGCGCCAGAAGGCAAAGAGGGCAATTGGATACAGACAATGCCCGGAAAATCCTGGTCCACGGTTCTAAGACTCTACGGTCCTTTGGAGCCTTGGTTTGAAGGAACATGGCGGCCCGGTGAGATCACACTAATCGAGTAGATCCTCGCTATCTTGGAGTAGTTTCAAAACAACGAAAAAGGCGACGTGTACTGACAACGTCGCCTTCCCTCTTGCGACCGTTCTGGATCCTCGTACTCGGTTGAGTGCTTTTTGCTTCCGGATTTCACCAGTTCAAACATCAGTTTAAAGAACACCTTCAACTATGGATTATGAAAGGTTGAAGGCAAATCGCTGCATAGGTGCGGAAGTGAAATATTGGCAACGCCAAATAGGCCGATAACATACGGACCAATCATTAGGTTCTAAACGTCGAATAGAGGAAAATTACTCAAACTTTGCAAAGTCAGCTTTCTGCGCATTTCAGTCACTATGTCAGCAAGCAGCTGCTATCGATTTTTTCCGTCCACTTCTAGCGGGCACAAGAAGGTGGTCCAAGAGGTGGCCTAATTCTTAAAGGATTCAATTATAATATTGTAATAAAACAATTATTTCAATTTTTTGGTGCGGTCGAGAAGACTCGAACTTCCACGGGAGTTACCCCACAGCGACCTCAACGCTGCGCGTCTACCAATTCCGCCACGACCGCACTGCCAATGACTTGGTAAAGCGGCGTATAGACGTTGGTGCGCGCGATGTGAAGAGGCAAAAACGCAGTGGTTTAAATTCCTTCACCACGGGCTTATCTCTGCCACTGGACAACACGCCATTGACCTGACAGGAGCCGCCGATGCCCCCGCCCGAAAACCTCCCGATCGTTCAGATCGATATCGTCTCGGATGTTGTGTGCCCCTGGTGCATTGTCGGGTTTCGACAGCTTGACATGGCGTTGCAGCAACAGGGTGTCCTTGCCCGGCTTTGCTGGCATCCGTTCGAGTTGAACCCGGACATGCCACCCGAAGGCCAGAACCTGCGTGAACATATCATGGCGAAATACGGCTCGACCGCCGAGCAAAGTCAGCAGGCACGGGACAAGCTTACCTCGATCGGGGCCGAGCTCGGCTTTGCCTTTAACTTCGACGATGACAGCAGAATGGTGAACACATTCGCAGCGCATCAGTTGCTGGATTGGGCGGAATCAGTCGGCCGACAGCATCCTTTGAAACTGGCTCTGTTCGACGCCTATTTCACAGCGCAGCGGGATGTCTCCGATATGGATGTTCTGCTGGAAGTTGTTCGATCCATCGGACTGGACGCGGACACGGCGCGACAAGCGCTTGAAAGCGGAGAACACATAGCCCCGGTGCGTGAAAAGCAGCTGTTCTGGACCAGCCGGGGAATTTCAGGCGTGCCATCCATGGTTTTTGGCGGGAAATACCTGCTGACCGGCGCGCAGGGTTCTGAAACCTATGCACAGGTGCTGCAACGTTGCCTGTCCGAGGCCGCCTGACCCCTTTTCTTGACCGATCCAGACGGATATGAGACCGGCATGGAATGGAAAATCACCGATGGTCTGACCAGCTATGACGACGCCGTTGCCTTTATGGAGGCGCGCGTCGCCGCAATCGCAAATGGCGAAGCTGAAGAATGTGTCTGGCTGCTGGAACACCCGCCGCTTTATACGGCCGGCACTTCGGCCAGGATCGAGGATCTGACCGACCCCGATCGGTTTCCGGTTTACGCTAGCAAACGCGGCGGCGAATACACCTATCACGGGCCCGGTCAACGTGTGGCCTATGTCATGCTGGATTTGAACAAACGTGGTCGCGACGTGCGTCAGTTTGTGAAACAGCTGGAGACCTGGGTGATCTCGGCGCTGGCGGAATTCAACGTGCAAGGCGAGATCCGTGATGGGCGCGTGGGGGTTTGGGTTCGGCGTGATGACAAGCCGTTGACAGCGACCGGCAAACCGGCGGAAGACAAGATCGCCGCCATTGGCCTGCGCCTGCGCAAATGGGTCAGTTTTCACGGGATCTCAGTGAATGTCGAACCGGATCTGGAGCATTTTTCCGGCATCGTCCCTTGCGGGATAAGCGAATACGGCGTGACCTCATTGGTCGACCTGGGCTTGCCGGTAACGATGGCAGACCTTGATGCCGCACTGAAAAAGACTTTCGCAGACGTTTTTGGCCCAGTGGCACCCTGAATCCATCTGTCGATCACTGCGCAGCGAATCGCTGCGCGCCACTGTTGCAAACAACAATCCCTGTGACCGGCTGGCTCTGTTTCCCATGCGTAAGGCAATTAACCCTGAATTCGGTGGGTTTATGGAAGTCTTAAAGCATTTTTTAACTCAGCTAGATACAAAGGCTCCGTTAACGAGTAATATGGAAATGCCAATCAAGAGTGAGTGGTATGTTAACCGGTGATCCAGGGCTCGCCCTCGAAATCCGAGAAGTGTTTGGTTACGAGTCTGCCGTTCCGACCCCAAATCGGAACGGCAATTCTCTTTCAGGCACCGCTATTCTTCCTGGTGGCCAAATCGGGACGAACCGACGCAGGCGCGGCCAGCCTGTTCCAGTTCGAGCGTCGCATGCCCTACCCCGAAACGAACTTGCAGCGTGTGCCTGACACTGTCCCGTACCATTTCGGCAGCTGACCACGCGTTCGCATCGATGACCAGATGCGCCGTCAGCGCGGGCTGCCGCTCCTGCATGGCCCACAAATGCACATGATGCACTTCGGCCACCCCATCCGTTTCTTCGATCGCCGCGGCTACCTGCTCTGGCTCCAGGTCGGGCGGAGCGCCCAGCATCAGAACGCGGACCGTCTCGCCTATCTCTTCTTTGACATGCCACATGATGTAGACCGAGATCAGGATCGTCACCGCCGGGTCCACCCATGTCCAGCCGAACAGGATCACTGCGGTGCCCGCTACGATCACGGCGATTGATCCCAAGGCGTCCGCAACATTATGGATGAATGCGGCCCGGATATTCATGCTATCCTTGGCCATGGTATACGTCAGAGCGGCGGTTACGAGATCGACCACCAATGCCAGCGCGGCGACCCAGACCACAAGCCATCCGTTGATCGGCTCGGGTTCAAAAAACCGCATGACGCCTTCGTAGAACAGGTAGACCGACAATACGATCAACGTAGTGTAATTGACCAAGGCCGCAACGACTTCGGCCCGGCCATAGCCAAAGCTCATCCGTGGATCGGCCGGACGCCGTGCGATCTTGCGGGCAAAAAACGCAATGATCAGCGCAACAGCGTCCGAAAAGTTGTGCAGCGCATCGGCAATCAACGCCAGAGAACCCGAAATGATGCCCCCGATGACCTGAGCCAATGTCAGGAACATGTTCACCGCAATCGCCCAGGCGACGCGCGCATCGCCAGCGTCTGGATCAATGTGGTTGTGCTGGTGACCATGCCCGGTGTGGGAATGCTGGTGTGCCATATCGTTTCATGTCCCTTGTTACGGCTTCCCAGAGCATGTAATTCCTCTAGCCACTAGAGGTTCAAGAGGTCAAAACCGGAAAAATGTATTCGATCGGGGACTTATCGCGCCGAACCGGAGTGAAAATTCCGACAATCCGGTTCTATGAAGACAAAGGCCTGTTACCCAAACCAGAGCGAACCGCGGGCAATCAACGCCGGTATGACGCAGCCGCGTTGAAACGGCTGATCTTCATTCGCCATTGCCGTGATCTGGGATTGCCACTGGCCGACGTCGTGGGCCTGCTGTCTCTTGAGGGCACCTCTGGCAGCGACCTTAACCGGGCGCACGAAATTGCCCAAAAACAACTGGCCGATCTGCGGGACCGAATTGCCCGCCTGCAAAACCTCGAAGCGGAACTGACCCGAATTTCAGCGGCCTGCGACGGGCAGCACGATCATGTCTGTGCCGTGCTGCACGCGTTTCAGGATCATGGCGCATGCATGGGGCCCCATGGCGCCGAATGATCAAGCGAGAGCGGCGCTGATCTTTTTCGCGTGTTCACCGATAAGCTCGAAATCCCCCATTTTGCCCGGCGGGCGCATGGAAACCCCTTCGTGGCGCGGCAGGACGTGGAAATGCAGGTGGAAGACTTCCTGCCCGCCTGCCGCCTCGTTGAATTGCTGAATCGTCACCCCGTCCGCGTCGAATGCAGACTTGACCGCCCGGGCCATCTTCTGCACCGTTTTTATAACCGCCGTCAGTTGCTCGGGCGTGGCATCCAGTACGTTGCGGCATGGTGTTTTGGGGATCACCAAAAGATGCCCGTCCACGCGAGGCATGATATCCATGAAAGCCAGCGTTTCATCATCCTCGTACACGCGCATGCACGGGATTTCTTCGCGCAGGATTTTGGCAAAGATATTGTCGGGGTCGTAATCAGCCATCTCAAACCTCTGGATTGCGGGTGTTGGCACAGTTCTGAGACGCGCGCGGGCGACGGTCAAGGCGGAACTCTGCCAACGCCCATGCCGCATCGACAGTCCGGACTTGAATTCTCATCCGCCATGCCCAGATACCCCACATTCAAGGCCGGAAAATCGTGCGGCGCCCGCGTGCCCGCGACAATTAATCTTGATCCAGATCAAACTCGGCCATTGAAGGTGCCCTCTTCACATTCTAAAACCAGCAGGAATCCCGCGCGTTGGAGAGGTCCGACTGCGCGGTGCAGTTGCAACAGGAGGCACCTATAATGGCAGACGCAGCCATTCACGGTCACGACCATGAAGATCAGCGCAGCTTTTTCCAGCGCTGGTTCATGTCGACCAACCACAAGGACATCGGGATTCTGTACCTGGTCGTTTCGGCCCTTGCCGGTCTGATCTCGGTGGCGATGACCGTTTACATGCGGCTCGAGCTGATGCACCCGGGCGTTCAGTACATGTGCCTGGAAGGCTTCATGGCCGACCCGTGTACCCCCAACGGACACTTGTGGAACGTGATGATCACCTATCACGGTGTTCTGATGATGTTCTTCGTTGTCATCCCTGCCCTGTTCGGCGGATTTGGCAACTATTTCATGCCGTTGCAGATCGGTGCGCCGGACATGGCGTTCCCGCGGATGAACAACCTGTCCTTCTGGCTGTATGTCGCCGGCACTTCGCTGGGTGTTGCCTCGCTGCTCAGCCCGGGTGGGAACGATCAGCTCGGCTCGGGTGTGGGCTGGGTTCTGTATCCGCCGCTGTCGACGACCGAAGGCGGCATGTCCATGGACCTGGCGATTTTTGCCGTGCACGTATCGGGCGCCTCCTCGATCCTCGGCGCGATCAACATGATCACCACCTTCCTGAACATGCGTGCCCCTGGCATGACCCTGTTCAAGGTACCGCTGTTCAGCTGGTCGATCTTCGTCACCTCATGGCTGATTCTGCTGTCGCTGCCGGTTCTGGCAGGCGCGATCACCATGCTGCTGATGGACCGCAACTTTGGCTTCACCTTCTTTGATCCGGCCGGTGGCGGTGACCCTATCCTGTATCAGCACATCCTGTGGTTCTTCGGCCACCCCGAAGTGTACATCGTGATCCTGCCCGGTTTCGGCATCATCAGCCACGTGATCGCCACCTTCTCGCGCAAGCCGATCTTCGGCTATCTGCCGATGGTCTGGGCGATTATCGCAATCGGCGTGCTGGGCTTTGTCGTGTGGGCGCACCACATGTACACCGTCGGCATGTCGCTGCGTCAGCAGGCCTATTTCATGCTGGCCACGATGGTCATCGCGGTTCCGACGGGGGTCAAGGTGTTCTCGTGGATCGCCACCATGTGGGGCGGCTCGATCGAGTTCAAGACACCGATGCTGTTCGCCTTCGGCTTCCTGTTCCTGTTCACCGTCGGCGGTGTGACCGGTGTGGTTCTGTCGCAGGCCGGTGTCGACCGTGCCTATCATGACACCTACTATGTTGTGGCACACTTCCACTACGTGATGTCGCTGGGTGCTGTCTTCGCGATCTTTGCCGGGGTGTACTTCTACTTCAGCAAGATGACGGGTCGTCAGTACTCTGAGTTCTGGGGCAAGGTTCATTTCTGGCTGTTCTTCATCGGCGCCAACCTGACCTTCTTCCCGCAGCACTTCCTGGGCCGTCAGGGCATGCCGCGCCGCTACATCGACTACCCCGAGGCATTTGCCCAGTGGAACTTCGTTTCGTCGATCGGCGCGTTTATCTCGTTCGCCTCGTTCCTGCTCTTCTTCGGGATCGTGTTCTACGCCCTGTTCCGTGGTGCGAAAGAGACACGTCCGAACCCGTGGAATGAATACGCGGATACGCTGGAATGGACCCTGCCGACACCGCCGCCCGAACACACGTTCGAGCAGCTGCCCAAGCAGGAAGACTGGGACAAAGGCCACGCGCACTGATCCCGATCTGATCCCAAAAAAACCCCGCCCAAGTGGCGGGGTTTTCGTTTTCCACTTCTGTCGGTTCGCCAAGTGTACCAAAATCCGCTATGATACCCGCACAGAACAGTCGGAGGATCGGCAATGCCGGAAATCGACTTTTGGTATTCAATCGGCAGCACTTACAGCTTCCTTACCGTGATGCGGCTGGACGACTGGTGCGCAGAACATGACGCCACCGTTAACTGGCGGCCCTTTAATGTGCGCACGGTCATGTCAGCCCAGCAGAATATCCCGTTCGCCGGAAAACCCGAAAAATCCGCATATATGTGGCGTGATATCGAACGGCGCTGTGCCAAGTATCACATCCACGCCAGCCTGCCCGCACCCTATCCGATTTCCGATCTTGCCCTGGCCAATCAGGTCGCTTTGTTTGGTATGAGGGATGGATGGGGCAAGTCATTTACCCAGAACCTATACCGCATCTGGTTCGAGGATGGCGTCGAGGCAGGCAGCGAAAGCGCCCTGTCCGAAGCATTGCTGCGGTGCCAGCAGGATCCTCGCCTGACGCTGGCTCGCGCGCGCAGCCCGGATATCGTCACCGCGCTGGAAGCTGAAACAGACATAGCCGTGAAACTGGGTGTTTTCGGCGCCCCCAGCTTCGTGGTGAGGCAAGAGGTGTTCTGGGGCGACGACCGTTTGGATGACGCCTTGTCGTGGGCGCGTGTGGGCCACGTGGTCTGATCAAAACCCGTCGACATGAGGCGGCACTGCGATATGTTTCCGGTATGCCGTACAAATGGAATCAGACATCCGAAACCGAACAGGAACTGCGCCTCTGGCCGCATAACTCTCTGCCGCGACGTGGGGCGATGATTGCCATCCTGTCCGTATTTCTGTTCGGTTTGATCCCATTGTTGGCCGTGCTTGGGTCGGTCGTGTTGTGGGGCCTGTTACCGTTTCTGCTGTTGACGGTGCTTGGGCTTTGGCTGGCGATTCAGGCGAACTATCGCGCGCGCAGTGCGTTTGAGGTTTTCACCTTGTCCGGTTCACAAGCCCGCCTGGTGCATCACACTCCGGGCAAAGACCAACAGGAATGGTCGTGCAATCGCTATTGGGCACGACCTGAAATGTACGAAAGAGGCGGCCCGGTTCCACACTATGTCACGCTCGTCGGAGACGGGCGTGAAGTAGAAATCGGGGCGTTTTTGTCGGAAGATGAGCGCATCACGCTCTATGACGATTTGGCCAGGAAACTGCGCGACCCTGTCGCGCAGTAGGTGTTTCAGCCTGATGTCTCAGCAGTCGCCGTTTGACGCGGCGCAGAGGTGGTCCTTGACCATAGGCCCGACCTTGCCGAAATCCATCTGTCCGGTATAACGGGTTTTCAACTCGCCCATGACCTTGCCCATGTCGCGAATGGAACCGGCACCGGTCGAAGTGATTGCAGCCTGAATCGCCTTTGACACCTCATCATCATCCAACTGTTTGGGCAAAAACTCTTCGATGACGGCGACTTCCTGCATCTCGCGCTCGGCCAGGTCCAGGCGACCGCCCTCTTCATAAGCGCGCGCACTTTCCTTGCGTTGCTTGGTCATTTTTCCAAGAATTTCAAGCACCTCTGCATCACCGCAGCCTTTGACCTCTTCATTGTCCGAGGCGCGCGCGGCGATGTCGCGGTCCTTGATCGCCGCGTTGATCAACCGCAGCGTCGACAGACGCTCGGCTGCTTTGTCTTTCATTGCTTGCTTCAGGGCGGCATTCACCCGTGATCGCATGTCCATTTGGCTTGTCCATCCCCATGACAACGGAACCCCGAACATATCTAAACAAAAAGCGTGTTACAACCGGGGGCGAACAAGCTTAACCCATTGAAAAATAACGATAGCCCAAAAATTGAACAGACTTGACCCAAGCGCTTAACCCCCTTAGGTATGCGCCGGTTTACCTTGCAGGAGAGTCGCGCCATGGCCCAGAACGCCCCGTCCAAGCCCACCGCATGTCTGGCTTTGGCCGACGGAACGCTGTTTTACGGCATCGGTTTCGGTGCAACCGGACAGACCGTGGCAGAACTCTGCTTCAACACAGCGATGACCGGATATCAGGAAATCATGACCGATCCATCCTATGCCGGGCAGATCGTCACCTTTACCTTCCCCCATATCGGCAATGTCGGCGTGAACCCCGAAGATGACGAAACCGCTGATCCGGTTGCCGCTGGCATGGTCGTCAAATGGGATCCGACCCAGCCGTCCAACTGGCGCTCGGCCGAAGAACTCAAGGGCTGGCTTGCCCGCCGTGGACGCATCGCCATCGGCGGCGTCGATACCCGCCGTCTGACCCGCGCCATTCGCCAGCAAGGCGCGCCGCATGTGGCGCTGGCTCATGATCCCGAGGGTAATTTCGACATCGAAGAACTGGTAGCTGCGGCCCGCGGCTTTGCCGGGCTGGAGGGGATGGACTTGGCCAAGGATGTCACCTGTGCCCAAAGCTACCGCTGGGATGAAATGCGCTGGGCGTGGCCGGAAGGATACAAGCGGCAAGAGGCCCCCGCCCACAAAGTCGTGGCTGTCGACTATGGAGCAAAGCGCAATATTCTGCGCTGTCTCGCCTCGGCTGGATGTGATGTAACCGTGCTGCCAGCAACGGCAACCGCTGCCGAAGTGCTGGCCCATCAGCCGGATGGCGTTTTCCTGTCGAACGGTCCCGGCGACCCGGCCGCAACGGGTGCCTATGCTGTGCCGATGATCAAGGAAATTCTGGACACAACCGATCTGCCCGTCTTTGGTATCTGCCTTGGCCACCAGATGCTTGCGCTGGCGTTGGGCGGTCAGACAGTCAAGATGAACCACGGCCACCACGGCGCGAACCATCCGGTCAAGGATCTGGAAACCGGCAAGGTCGAAATCACTTCGATGAATCACGGTTTTGCCGTGGACGCACAATCTTTGCCGGAAGGCGTGGTCGAGACCCACAGATCGCTGTTTGACGGCTCGAACTGCGGGATTCGCATGACTGACAGACCTGTATACTCGGTACAATACCACCCCGAAGCGTCGCCCGGACCCCAGGACAGTTTTTACCTGTTCGAACGTTTCGCCGAAGCGATGGAAAAGAAAAAAGGGCAGGCATAAACCCTTAAGTTACCAGAGTTAACGGCACATTAACCTTGTTTGATCAACCCTGAGCGCAGGTAACTGTGCCAGGGTTTTTTAATGGTTGAACTTAACCTTCAGGATTTTACAAACGCGTCCCCGATCCCGGCGCCCGGATTTCGCAAACCGCTGGGCACTTGCCTGCTGGAAGCCAATGTCATCACGTGCTCGCAACTGGACCATGCGTTGAGCTTGCAGACCAGGCAGAAAGCGCCGCTTGGCGAGATTCTGGTTGGCGAGGGGTATGCCACCAGGCAGGACGTTCTGAAAGCTCTGTCCACGCAGTTCGGGTGGCAGATCGCGGACCTCGAACAAATTCCAACGATGCCCGGATTGTGCAACCTGAAGCCGGTAGATTTCTGGCTTGAGCACAATGTCATTCCCTGGATGCGCATCGGCCCGTTGCTTTTGGTCGCCACTGCCCGGCCCGACCGTTTTGCAACCGTGGCAGCCGAGATGCAGGATTGCGACTATTCCATCCTGCCGGTTCTTGCGGATTCTCATCAGATCGACAGGGTTATTGCACAGCACTTCTCGCAGACACTCGCAAAAGCGGCCGAAACCCGTGTGAACGCGGCACAAAGCTGCCGCAACTGGACCGCCGGGTCCCGGCTCGTATCATCAGCAACAACGCTGGGTGTGCTGTGTCTTTTCGCCCTGTTCCCCTCGATTGGATTGATGGTTTTGTTGGGCGCGGCCGTAGGTAGTTTGGTTCTTTTTGCAGCCTTTCGGATAATGGGCGCCCTGGCCTGTCTCAGCGACCGCATGAAAAAGCCGACCGAGCCAACAGAGGCGGCGATCGCGCTGCGTCACCCCTGCGTGTCCATCATGGTGCCGTTGTACAAGGAGCGAGAAATCGCGAGTGCTCTGGTGCAACGGCTTCAAAGGCTGACCTATCCCAAAGCGCTGCTGGACGTCATTCTCGTGCTTGAGGCGACGGATGACGTGACGCGCGACGCCCTTGCGCGAGTGGCTCTGCCCAGTTGGATGCGTGTTGTTGAAGTCCCCGAACTGAACGGGTTGACCACCAAACCGCGCGCCATGAATTACGCGCTGGACTTTTGCCGCGGTGACATCGTTGGCGTTTGGGATGCCGAAGACGCACCACAGCCGGATCAGATTGAACGTGTGGTTGCGCATTTCACCCAAGCTTCGCCCGAGGTGGTTTGCCTGCAAGGTGTTTTGGATTACTACAACCCCCGCACGAACTGGCGGTCACGCTGTTTTACCATCGAATACAATAGCTGGTTTCGCGTAATCCTGCCGGGCATCGCACGTATGGGGCTGGTCGTCCCGCTTGGGGGAACGACGTTCTTTTTCCGCCGCGAAAAGCTGTTGGAACTGGGCGGCTGGGACGCCCACAATGTCACTGAAGATGCCGATTTGGGCGTGCGGCTTTGCCGGGCGGGTTACCGGACCGAGACGGTGGACACCGCCACCTTTGAAGAGGCGAATTTCCGAGCCTGGCCGTGGGTGAAGCAACGCTCACGCTGGCTCAAGGGGTTCATGGTCACCTATCTTGTGCACATGCGGGACCCGCGGAAACTGTATGCTGATTTGGGTGCGGCCAAGTTTATCGGCCTACAGGCATTCTTTCTGGGCACTCTGGGTCAGTTCCTGCTGGCCCCTGTTCTATGGATTTTCTGGTTATACGCCCTGGGCATACCCAATCCGATGGAGCAGATCCTGCCGCAGCAGATCACGACGGCGCTGATCTGGCTGTTTCTGGCAACCGAGGCTCTGAACATATGCGTCGGGATCATCGCTGTATCCGCGCGTGAACGGCGGTTTTTGCTGCCGTGGGTCCCGACGATGTGTTTGTATTTCCCTCTGGGGGTGGTTGCCGGCTACAAAGCCCTTTGGGAACTGGCGACAAATCCGTTTTTTTGGGACAAAACCCAACACGGGCAGGCCAGCGAAGACGTTCCGCTGACCTGACGTTCATTTGTCGCGACGACTGGCATCCTGTTTCAGACGCGTCATGAAGGCGACCGAAATATGTTCCTTCAACGCCTGCCCTGCAGCCTCCTCGTCTCGGGCTGCGATGGCATCGACGATTCCCTTATGCTCACTTTGCGCAATCTCACCACGCCCCTGAACTGCCAGCGAAGTGGTCGCCATCAGGGCCATCGTCCGGTGAACCAGATCAAGCTGCTGAACCAGATAGCGGTTGTGTGACGCCAGATGAATCTGTTCGTGAAACCGTCGGTTGGCGCGCGACAAGGCCGTTGGGTCATCGATCAGCTTGTCATCTTCGACGACCATGTCCTGAAGAACCTTGATTTCTTCTTCGGTGGCGTGTTTTGCGGCAAGGCGCGCAGCCAGCCCCTCAAGTTCCCGGCGCACGATGTAAAGCTCGGCCATCTGGTTGTGATCCAGGGATGCGACGATTAACGACCGCCCGTCCCGTTCCAGCAGAGACTGGGTTTCCAAACGTTGCAACGCTTCGCGGATCGGGGTGCGTGACACTCCGAAACGGTCTGCCAGTTCGCTTTCGACCAACCGATCACCGGGCTTGTAGACGCCCACATCGATGGCTTCCAGGATAAGGCTGTAGGCGTCCTTGGTCGGGGATCGGGTCTGGCTCATGGGATCGTTTGTCTCCTCGTTCGGACATGTCTAGCCGTGACAGGGGGCGGCGATCAAGTACAGCATTGAAAACCGACCGACTGCGCCCTAAACCCAAGCCATGGTCAAACCTTCGTTTAGTCATGTCACACAATGGGTGTTCGATCTGGACAACACCCTGTACCCACCGCATATGCGGCTGTTCGATCAGATAGAAGTTCTGATGACGGATTATGTCGTGCAAACCATCGGTGTTGACCGGGCCGAAGCCGACCGGCTGCGCGCGCATTACTGGCGGGAATACGGGACCACGCTGGCTGGGTTGATGGCCGAACATGATCTGGACCCCGACCCCTACCTGCACGCGGTACATCAGGTTGACATGAGCCACATGGACCCGGATGCGGAGCTGGCCGATCACATCCGCGCCCTTCCCGGCCGGCGGATCGTCTACACCAACGGCAGCGCGCCCTACGCGGAACGAGTCCTTGAGGCACGCGGCCTGACAGGCCTGTTCGACGCGATTTACGGTGTCGAACACGCAGGGTATCGACCAAAGCCGGAAAAAGCTGCCTTCGAAGCGATCTTTGAAAAGGATGGCCTCCAGACCGAAATGGCGGCCATGTTCGAAGATGACCCACGCAATCTTGCGGCCCCGCACGAGATGGGAATGCGTACGGTGCATGTTGCCCCTGACCCGCATGAAGCCGATCACATTCATCACCATACGGACGATCTGACCGCGTTTTTGGCCCGCCTGCGATAGCCTGTCACAGTGCGACGATCTGCACGTTCCGCACCTGCATCTGCATACCTATATGCGCGTCAGCGACGAACAGATGGAGACCCCGATGAGCGCGATTGACATGCCGCTGCGCCTGCCGATTTGGCAGCGCATTTTCTTTGCAATTCCCGTCTTTGGATGGCTGGCGCGCGACGCGGTCAACGCCAAGGCAGAAGACTTGTATTACACCACTGCTGCGATTTTCAGCATGTGGGGCTGTTCCATCATGTTGTTCGGCCTTCCCGGCCTCTACATCCCTGCCCTTATGATGGTGCCGCTGATGTTTCTTATCCTCATCCTGATTTCACGGGGCTGAAATACGGGACAGGATGTCACTTGGCACTCGGGGCAGATCCGAACTAGGTTCTGCCCAAAATGATGAGAGGCGCCATGTCCGACAGCTGTGACATCCTGATTTCCGGTGGCGGGATCGCCGGCCTGACCGCTGCGGCGGTATTCGGAACAGCAGGTTTTGAAGTGATCAGCGTTGATCCGAGCCCTCCAATCACCGAGCGGGACGTGGACGGTTCAGACCTCCGCACCACGGCTTTCTTGCAGCCTGCGCGCGGCCTGCTGGAACAATGCGGTCTGTGGGCAAGACTGGATGCACAGGCGGCTCCGTTGCAAGTCATGCGGATCGTTGACGCCGGGGGCGACTTGCCCGAGCCACGCGTCGTCCGCGACTTCAACGCGGCCGACATCTCCGAACAACCTTTCGGCTGGAACCTGCCCAACTGGCTGTTGCGCCGTGAAATGGTGGCACGACTGGCCGAGTTGCCAAATGTCGATTTCCGTCCCGGCACCGCGACCACCAGCCTGTTCACCCGAACCGCCGAGGCCCGCGTGAGCCTGAGTGATGGCAGCCGCGTCCGGTGCAAGCTTGTGCTTGCTGCCGATGGTCGCAACTCGCCAATGCGCGAAGCAGCCGGCATCAAGGTGCACACAACACGATATGGGCAAAAGGCGCTGGCATTTGCGGTGACGCACCCCATTCCACACGAGAATGTCTCGACCGAGATTCACAGATCCGGGGGGCCATTCACGCTGGTGCCTCTGCCGGACTGGAACGGGCAGCCCTCGTCCGCCATCGTCTGGATGGAACGCGGACCGAAGGCCGTTGAACTCCTGAACCTGAAACCCGAGGCATTCGAGGCCGCCATGACCTCTCGATCCTGCGGGTTGTTCGGCCCGCTGAAATTGGCATCCCGCAGAACGATCTGGCCCATCATCAGCCAATCGGCGGAACGGCTGGCGGGTGAACGCATCGCGCTGATGGCCGAGGCGGCGCATGTGGTGCCTCCCATCGGGGCACAAGGATTGAACATGTCTCTGGGCGACCTGCGTTGCCTGCTGGATTTGGCACAGGCCCGGCCCGAAGGTCTGGGAGACGAGCAGATGCTGGGTGCCTATCACAAGGCCCGTCACACCGAGATCGAGATGCGCGTCAAAGGCATTGATCTGCTGAACCGCGCCTCGATGATTGAGACGCGGCCGCTGCGAGATGCACGGGCGATGGGGCTGAGCGCGCTCTATTCCCTGCCACCAGTGCGCAAGACTTTGATGCAGATGGGCCTTGGCGTTCGCTAAGGCCCGGTCCGCTTACAGAACCTGATCCAGCACCCGTTTCAAACGCGCGATGGTGCCGTCCACGTCGTACAGCTTGTCAAGCCCGAACAGACCCAACCGGAACGTGCTGAACCCTTCGGGCTCATCACATTGCAACGGAACACCCGCGGCAATCTGCATGCCAAGTGCCGCAAATTTCTTGCCGTTCTGGATTTCGGGATCCGAGGTGTAGCTGACCACAACTCCGGGCGCGCCGAAACCGTCGGCCGCAACCGAAACGACACCCTTGTCCTTGAGCATCGATCGCACACCGTCACCCAGCGCCCACTGCGCCGCACGCAACTTTTCGAACCCGTATTCACGAGTCTCTGCCATGGTGTCGCGGAAGGCCAGCAACGCATCGGTCGGCATCGTGGCGTGGTAGGCGTGGCCGCCGTTTTCATAGGCTTGCATGATCTGCCGCCATTTCTCCAGATCAAGGGCGAAACTGTCGGAACTGGTCTGCTCCAGACGTGCCTCTCCGCGTTCAGACAACATGACCAGACCGGCACATGGCGAGGCGCTCCACCCTTTCTGCGGCGCCGAGATCAGAACATCGACACCGGTGGCTTTCATGTCCACCCAGGCGCAACCCGACGCAATGCAATCCAACACCATCAACGCACCCGCCTCATGCGCCGCGCTTGCCAGCGCGGTCACATAGTCATCCGGCAGAATAACCCCCGCCGACGTTTCAACATGCGGAGCAAAAACAACACCGGGCTTTTGTTCGCGAATCGCGGCGACGACCTCTTCGATCGGAGCAGGCGCAAAAGGCGATGGGCTGGAATTGCCGGTCTCGCGCGCCTTCATGACCGTGGTCGAGTTGTTCAGAGACCCGCTTTCAATGATCTGGCTCCACCGGTACGAGAACCATCCATTGCGAACCACCAGCACATCTGCGCCGCGCGCGAACTGTCGGGCGACCGCTTCCATGGCATAGGTTCCACCGCCGGGAACAACGGCGACGCCATCCGCGTTGTACACGCCCTTCAACATATCGGAAATGTCGCGCATCACCTGCTGAAACTTCTGCGACATATGGTTCAGCGAGCGGTCGGTAAATACGACCGAGAATTCTTCGAGCCCGTTCGGGTCAACGGTTTCCAGCAAGCCTGGCATGGCGCATCCTCTCCAAAGCGTTTTCGAAGTCTTGTCCGCTTTGTCAGTTCGGGTAAAGCCCCTTCGCGGCAAAAATTTGACCCAACGTAAAGCTTAACAAACACTTAATTTTTTTTCGCTAAATTCGTGAAAGCACGAAAATGACGCCAACCAGTGTCACTTCCCCTTTACACTTCTACTTGCTTCTGAACAGATGCGCACACTTTATACTTGAAGGGATAGATTCACCCGTGACGATACAAAAGCGGATTAGCTTCCAGTTCGTTCGAGACGAAGTAAAACGACGCATTGAAAGCCGTGTCTGGCCACAAGGATCGCTTTTGCCGACAGAGACCCAGCTGGCAGAGGAGTTCAATTGCGCCCGGGCCACTGTGAACAGAGCCTTGAGAGAACTGGCCGACCAGGGCTTTGTCGAGCGCAAACGCAAGAGCGGCACACGTGTCAAGAAAGAGCCCAGCAAACACGCCAAACTCGAATTGTCACTGGCGCGGCAAGTGGTCGAAAGCCAGAATGCAAACTATCGTTATGCGCTTGTTGAAAGGAATGTCGTCACCAGCCCAGGATGGCTTTCCTCGCAGATCAACGTGGCACCGGATGCGCGTGTTCTACATGTAATCTGTATGCACTATGCGGACAATCGGCCCTTTCAGATGGAAGAACGATGGATCAACATCGAGGCCGTACCTGATGTGGAGGACGCGGACCTGTTCGAACAGGGGCCACATGAATGGCTGTTGACGGCCGCACCTTTCACCGATGCCGAGGTCGCTTTCTGTGCCATTTCCGCAGATGCGCGACTGGCAGAATTCATGGGCACCACGGCGGGAACATCCATGATTCAAATGGAGCGCACCACCTGGAAAGAAGACAGGCCGCTTACCTTTGCGCGTATGACGCATCATCCGGGCTATTGCATCCGCACCAAGTACTGACACTGTTCAGCCAATGGGACCGGGCAGACGTTCTTCGCTCAGCAGAACGTTGGCCTCGACGTCGCCTGCACCCGGCAGAGTCATGATCCGGCGCCGCAAAACACGTTCGAAATCGGCCAGGTCCCGGGCCACGACACGCAGTCGATAATCATACAGCCCCAGCACGTGCTCGACGGTCTGCACCTCGGGAACGGCACTGACAGCGCGCTCAAAATCTTCAAGACTGACTTGGCCCTTGCGCCCCAGCTTGATGCCCAGAAAGACTGTCACACCGAACCCCAGCGCTTCGGCATTCAGACGCAGCCGACGGCCCTTGATTATTCCTGCGTCCTCCAGCCGGCGAATGCGACGCCAGGTGGCGGGTTGGGATAATCCGAACCGGCGCCCCAATGCTCCGGCACTTTGCGTGGCATCCTGTTGCAGCGCGCGAAGAAGACGGCGATCAATCTCATCCAGCTCGATCATACCGGCAGCACCTCGTCCCGCTTGACCCGCGCGATGTGCATAAGGGCTTCGATATCAGCAATATGCGGCAGGGTCAGAATCCGGTCGCGATAAAGCTGCTGATAGTGCTTCATATCTCTTGCAATGACGGAAAGACGAACATCGACACGACCCAGAAAGGTCTGGATTTCGATCACCTCTGCCACGTCACGCGCCGCCTGCGTGAAATCGTCGAAAGCTCGGGCCTGCGTCTTGTCGAGCGTGATGCGAAGCGAAACCTCGACGGCATATCCCATCGCGGCCCAGTCTATCACGGCCTCCTGCCCTTCGATGATCCCTGCGGCCTGCATCTTTTCGATTCGCCGCCAGCAGACGCCCGCACTGATCCGGCAAAGATCGGCCAGTTCCGCTGTTGTCAGGCTCGGGTCTGCTTGAAAGTGGCGCAGAATACGCCGATCAATATCATCAAGCATGATTTTTTCACATTCTCCGATTATCGCGAATTATTCTTCATCTTTTTCGCAAATACTCAAGCCCAACCCTATCGCCATTGCGCGAACGGGCAGATACAACCGCCGCAATCAAACCAGAAAGGACCGGCGAAATGCGCGTCTATTACGATCGCGATTGCGATATCAACCTGATCAAAGACAAGAAAGTGGCTATCCTGGGCTATGGCTCGCAAGGTCACGCGCACGCGCTGAACCTGCGCGATTCAGGCGCAAAGAACCTGGTCATCGCCCTGCGCGAAGGTTCGCCTTCGGCCAAGAAAGCCGAAGCCGAGGGCCTGGAAGTCATGGGCATCGCCGAGGCGGCCGCCTGGTGTGACGTGATCATGTTCACCATGCCCGACGAGCTTCAGGCCGAAACCTACAAAAAATACGTCCACGACAACATCAAGCCGGGTGCCGCGATTGCATTCGCCCACGGCCTGAACGTCCATTTCGGCCTGATCGAGCCGAAAGAAGGCGTCGACGTCATCATGATGGCCCCCAAGGGCCCCGGCCACACCGTGCGCGGCGAATACACCAAAGGCGGCGGCGTGCCCTGCCTGGTCGCTGTCCACAACGATGCAACCGGCAAGGCGCTGGAAATCGGCCTGTCCTACTGCTCGGCCATCGGTGGCGGCCGCTCGGGCATCATCGAAACTAACTTCCGGGAAGAATGTGAAACCGACCTGTTCGGCGAACAGGCGGTTCTGTGCGGCGGTCTGGTCGAACTGATCCGCTGCGGCTTTGAAACTCTGGTCGAAGCCGGTTACGCCCCTGAAATGGCCTATTTCGAGTGCCTGCACGAAGTGAAACTGATCGTTGACCTGATCTATGAAGGCGGCATCGCCAACATGGATTATTCGATCTCGAACACCGCCGAGTACGGCCAGTACGTCACCGGACCGCGTATCCTGAAATACGACGAGACCAAAGCGCGTATGAAAGAGGTCCTGAACGACATCCAGCAGGGTAAATTCGTTCGTGACTTCATGCTGGAAAACGCCGTTGGCCAGCCGACCATCAAAGCGGCGCGCCGTGCCAATGACGAGCATATGATCGAGGAAACCGGCGCCAAGCTGCGCGGCATGATGCCGTGGATCTCGGCCGGAAAGATGGTCGACAAAGAAAAGAACTAAGAAGGGCGGAAGCCTGTCACAGGGCGGCCCGCGTGGCCGCCCTTTTCGTTTGAACAAAGGTTCGGCAAGGCACATAAACAGCCGGTCAGGTTTAATTTCTGGCGCACCCGCGCGTTCCGACAGGACAATCAATGGTTCAACAGCCGACAAAACAGGACTGGAGCGGCGTCTTCACGCTTGGCCTGATCTGGGGCGCGACCTTCATGGTCGTTGCCATGGCACTTGAAGGGTATGGCCCAATCACCGTTGCCACCTCACGAACTACGCTGGGCGCAGTTACCCTGTTGCTGATGATGAGGGCGACCGGTCGCAAGCTGCCGGTTCTGACGCCGGCGCTGAGTGTTTCGATTGTCCTTATCGGCGTGCTGTCTACTGCCGTACCCTTCATGCTGCTCAGCTGGGGGCAGCAATTCGTGCCATCAGCCTTTGCGGGGCTGTCCATGGCCGCCATTCCGCTGATGGTATTGCCACTTGCGCATTTCTTTTCTGATGAGCCGCTCAATCTACGTCGCCTGCTGGGCGTGTGTTTGGGCTTCTCGGGAGCTTTGGCATTGATCGGCCCCGGTCTGGCACAGCTTGGCCAAGGGGCCGAACCCCTAGCCCAATTGGCCTGTATCACTGCCGCATTGTGCTATGCGTCTTCGTCGGTTTTGACCCGTCGCTGTCCGCCTGTCGACCCGTTGGCGCTTGCTGCGCTGACCCTGCTGGTTGGGGCTGCGTTGTTGGTGCCAATCATGCTGATGACCGAAGGCTTGCCCAAATGGCAAGGCACGCGCCCCACACTTGCTCTGATCGTGCTGGGCTTGGTGCCAACGGCGTTCGCCACCCTGCTGCGCGTGTCCATCACCCGCAGCGCAGGTTCCGTGTTTCTGACACTGGTGAACTATCAGGTACCCATCTGGTCAATGGTATTCGGCGCCTGGATTCTGTCCGAGGCCCTGCCCCTGCGCTTTTTCATCGCCCTTGCGCTGATCCTGACAGGCATGGCCATCAGTCAATGGTTCAGCCTGCGCAAGGTTCTGTTCGGGCACTAGCTTGTGGCGGCTTCGACCTCTGCCACGATGCTGTCGACAACTTGGGTCAGCAACCCATCGTCTTCGCATTCAGCCATCACGCGGATCAGAGGCTCGGTCCCGGATTTGCGGATCAACAACCGGCCCTGCCCGTTCAGCCGCGCCTCGGCATCGGCGATGGCCGCCTGAACACTTTGAACCTCCAACGGTGTTTGATCGCTGGAATAGCGCACATTCTTCAGCAACTGCGGAACGGTTTCGAACTGCTTGGACAGATCAGATGCCTTGCGCCCCGACAGAACCATTTCCGCCAGGAAATGCAGCCCTGCCATCAACCCATCACCGGTGGTGGCGTAATCGCTCATCACGATATGGCCGGACTGTTCCCCACCAAGGTTGAACCCACCTTCACGCATCCGTTCGACCACGTAGCGATCACCGACGGCCGTTCGCTCCAGACGCAAACCCTGCGCTGTCAGATGGCGTTCCAGGCCCAGGTTGGACATGACGGTCGCGACTAGGGCGTCGCCCTTCAACTGGCCCGATTTCTTCCATGCCGTCGCCAGCAAAGCCATAAGCTGATCGCCGTCAGCCACCTGGCCGGTTTCGTCGACGACAACCACCCTGTCCGCGTCGCCGTCCAGACATATGCCCACGTCGGCGCCATGCGCGACAACGGTTTCTGCGGCCAGTTGTGGCTTGGTCGATCCGCAGTTGAGATTGATGTTCTTGCCGTTGGGCGCGATTCCCACGGGGATCACTTCTGCGCCCAGCTCCCACAGAACTTCTGGCGCGGTGCGGTGGGCTGCGCCGTTCGCACAATCGATCACCACCTTCAAACCATCCAGACTGACGTTCCGCGGCAACGACGACTTCACACGTTCGCCATAGCGAAACCGTGCGTCGTCAACCCGGCGCGCCCGGCCGATATTCTGCGCCTGGGCGGGTCTGACGCCTTCGTCGATCAGCCTTTCGATCTCGACCTCGGCCTGATCGGACAGTTTATAGCCGTCCGGCCCAAAGAACTTGATTCCGTTGTCTTCGGCAGGGTTGTGGCTGGCCGAGATCATGACGCCCAGATCAGCCCTCATGGACCGCGTCATGAGGCCAACGGCGGGTGTCGGAACGGGCCCCAGCAGCAGCACGTTCATTCCAGTGGACGTCAAACCGGCCGTCAGCGCGTTTTCCAGCATATAGCCGGACAAACGCGTATCCTTGCCGATGACAACCCGGTGCACTCCTGTCGCGTCTCGTCGGAAATACCGCCCGACAGCGGCCCCGATGCACAACGCCATCTCTGCCGTCATCGGATGCGTGTTGGCGGTGCCCCGCACCCCGTCGGTTCCGAACAGCTTGCGCATAGGTGTCACTCCGTGATTTGCCGTGCGACCGGATTACCGGACAGCAGCCCATAGGCGCAAGGCCTGAGAGGTCTCGGCCACGTCATGAACGCGGATGATCTGCACGCCCTGAGACAATCCTGCCAGAGCCACCGCGATTGATCCCGGCGCGCGGGCAGTCTTGCAAGGCTCTTTTCCGATGGTACCAATAAAGCCCTTGCGCGACACGCCCAACAGGATCGGGCAGCCCAAGCCGTGGAACAGGCTGAGATTGCGCAGAAGGGTCAGGTTGTGATCCTCGGTCTTCCCAAACCCGATCCCGGGATCCACAACGATCTGATCGCGGCTCAGGCCAAGACGTTCCAGCAACGCGATCTGGCCTTCGAGAAAATCGTAAACATCCAGCAATACGTTGTCGTATTGCGGATTGATCTGCATCGTCGCCGGATCACCCTGCATGTGCATGACACAGACAGGCACTCCATGCGCGGCACAGAACGGTGCCAACGCCGGATCGAAGGTGAAGCCCGAGACATCGTTGACCAACCCTGCCCCGGCCGCGCAGGCAGCCTTGGCGACATCGACCTTTCGTGTATCGATGGAAATCAAAGCGCCTGTTTCCGACCGGATCGCTTCGATCAACGGGCGGGTTCGCGCGATCTCTTCCCCGGCCGGGACAAAATCCGCACCCGGACGGGTGGACTCTCCGCCGATATCCAGAATCGTGGCACCATGCGCCACCATATTCACCGCAGCCACGCGAGCAGCATCTACCGAGCTGTGAACACCGCCATCCGAGAAACTGTCCGGCGTGGCATTCAGAATCCCCATGATATGAGGCAGCTGCATATCAAGGCCCGCCACGTCAGCCCGCGATTGGCTCAAACGGCTCAGGTGATCTGGCGGAACGTCCGAGGCCGCGACGATTTCGGGTTCGAACCCGCGCCGCAGCGCTTCGACATGGGTGAACCAAAGGGGTTGGCCCGCCAGCGGCACAGCGCCTGTGGGACGGGTCGCTCCATGCTGGGTCAGTGGTCTGAAATAGGTTCTCACAGCTGGGCCTGATCCACCGCAACAGCGCGCAAGGGCGTTTTGGGTTCCGTCGGCAATGCGCCGCCGATCACCATCATTTCGCTCGCTTCAAAGGTCGCCGCGAACCATGCAGCCAGTGCCACGGCATCCGACGGGGCGGCAGACGGGCCGTCAACGGCATCCAGAACGATCTTGGATGGGGCCCAGACACAGATCTGGCCATTCTTCATCGCCCAATCCAATTCGGTCCGCGTTGAGACCACCACACAGCGATGGTCCCGTGCCGCCAGAACCCAGGCATTCTGTTCAATTGCCAACAAGTCAATTCGGCGTTGCGTCATCGCATGACCCGTTTGCGGAGCGGCCAGGTCGGACGCCCCGACACACAGGATCAGCGGGCGCTGGCGGTTCTCCAACTGATCGATCCAACCCTTCAGGTTTTCCGAGGCGATGGCGTCATTCGACAGGAAGACAAGGCGGGGATGCGGGCGTTCTTCTTCGGCGACCTCATGATGGACCGAGTCTTTTCCGCGCACGATCTCAACCCCCAACGCACCCGGGCCCCGATCCAGTTTTTCGATGCGAACAAAGACTCTTACAGCCTGAGGTTCAAGCAGGATGCGTTCCGCAACGCGTTCGGCCAATGTCTCAAGCAGGTTCAGGCGCTCGGCTGCCAGCTCATAGGCGATGGATTCCGTTACGCGGTCATATGAAAGGATGCGATCCACATCATCATCAATCGGGTCCGTCAGAGGCCGGACTTCGACCACGATGTTGAAGCAGATCCGCTGGGTTGTTCCCCGCTCGGCCTGGAAGGCGCCAATTTCGACTTCGACGATATGGTCGCGCAACGAGATACGATCCAACGGCCCCCGAGGAGACGTCGCCTCGGACCGTTCGGACGGGTGTGCGAATGCCAGACGGATTTCAGAACTCATGGGTCAGGCCTTTTCGGGCTCGTTGCATAGTTTGCCTACTATAGGCGTCGCGAGGGCCTATAGCATTCAAACAAGCGCCATTCCAACCGCCGAATGCGGCGTCACGAGACCCGAAACCAGCTCATCATCCCCGAAGCAGCATGCCCAAGCATATGACAATGCAGCAACCAGTTGCCGGGATTGTCCGCGACCAATGCGATTTGGCGCGCCTGTCCCCGCCCGACCAGAACGGTATCACGCCAGGGGCCCAGAGAGCCATCGTCCATGATCAGCCGGAAGTGATGCCCGTGCAGATGCATTGCGTGCGGAAATGCGGTTTCATTCACGAACTCGATCCTGTGCAAACTACCGACGGCCGCATCCAGAAACGGATCTTCGGGGCGCTCGGCGTAACCGTTCAGTGCCCAGAATTTGCCCAACTGCGCCAGCTCGCGGCCTGACAGTTCCGTTTCACCCAGCCGGGCGCTTTCCAGCCAGCGCATTGCGCCACCTTGCAGAACCATCCGGTGCGTTCTGGCATTTTGAAGATTTCCGATCTCAGGCAAAGGGTTAGACGGCAATGCTGACACGCCGTGCCTGTGCGCCCCGGCAGCGTTTCCACCAACCTCGAACCGTGCCAGCCCAAAGGAACCATCTCTTTCGACGCTGACCAGGCTTGCCGTTTCGCCCTCGGTGACGACATCCACAATCAGATCCGCACGCTGCGCAGGTGCTAGCGGGAAAGAGCCCGACAGCCGCAGCGGTGTTTCCACGGGCATTCCATCCAAGGCGACGATCCACCCCGAAAGACCATCAAGATCCAGATCAAATATCCGGGCATTGGACGCGTTGACCAATCGAAGTCGCATTCGCTCGTTTCTGCGTACCGCAAACGCGGGATCGAATGATCCGTTGACGGTCAGGATGTTCCCAATCCGACCTGCATGGCTCAGATCATGGCCATTGTCGAAATCATCCGTTATCTGCGCGGTCTCAGGGTTCAACCGCCAATCATCCAAAATCAGCACCAGATCCTGATCGACATCCGGTGCCGTGGCCTCTGCAACGATCAGCGGCCCGTAAAGCCCGCGGGCAACTTGTTCCATCGACTGGTTGTGCGCGTGGTACCAATAGGTGCCCGCATCCGGGACAACGAAATCATAGTCAAAAGTGCCGCCCGGTTCGACAACATCCTGCGTCAGGCCGGGCACACCATCCATGGTGTTATCGATGCGTATTCCGTGCCAATGCACCGATGTGGGTTGGGGAAGGTCATTCACCAGCTTGCGCTGAACGCGTGCGCCCTGATCGACCTTTATGATCGTACCGGGGACTGTGTCACCGTAACTCCAGACCGTCGTGTCAGGAAACCCATCGGACGCAACGCGCTGTCGGCTCAGACGCGCCTTGAGCGGCGGATAACCAGCCTCGGCCGCGACTGGCAAAATGGCGACTGCGGCGGCTGTTTTCAGAATGTGTCGTCGGGTGAAAAGCATTACGGGCCTCCTGGCCCGTAATATAGACTGCGACCTGCCACGCGCCATCAAGCTTCCAGCGCGGGTGCGTCAATCAGTTGCTCGCTGTCCGATAGTTGTGGCGGTAGAAAATGTGCACACCGATCCGCGCAGTCTGTTTATAGACCCGCGACCAAGATGGCCGAACCGCGGTCGTGTGGTAATGGGTCGCCCCTTCGGTCAGCTCATGGCCGATACCATCAATGGCCGCCCGAGCGACCTTGGACACGCGCTCATAGGCTTTCTTCTCGTGGATGACCTCTTTGCGACCGTCACATGTATAGGTGAACTGGCACTGGTATTTCTTGCCGGTGCCCTGGCGGATCACACCACACAGTGAGCTTGGAAAGCGGCTGCTTTTGACCCGGTTCAGAATGACCTCGGCCACCGCAAACTGACCACGCACGCTTTCGCCTCGCGCTTCGAAGTACAGCGCCTCGGACAGGCACTTCCAGTTTTCGTCACCGGTCGCCTTGGGCTGTTGGTCAAGCCAATCCTTGGAGTATGTTACTTCAACAGGTTTGGCCGCCTTGCGCGGCTGGAACAGTTTGAAATAGTCGCGAAAGCTTTGCGCCGGCAATTCGCTGCGGGCGACAAGTTCTTTCTTTGCAGTATCAATTGCTTCCCTCTCGGCGAAGGACGCACTCGGCAGCACGGTTGCCGCCATTGTGGCAACAGCCATTATGTAACGTAGCATCAGATAACCTCGCACAGGCACTTCACGCGCCATACCCTCCCCCGGCGGGCGCGACGAGGCATCTAACGCAATCGAGCGCAAAGGTCCAGTCATTCGGAAAATGCAAGTGGAATCTTGCCCGCAGCGAAGATAAATTTCGCCTGCGAGTATTCTGACAACCCACTAATCCTTGGGTTTTCAGCCCCTGTCAACCCCCAAGTCTGGAGGAAATCGCCAGTTGAGCGGCAGCCAGCCGAGCGACAGGAACCCGGAACGGCGAACACGAAACATAGTCGAACCCCAGATCCCTGCAAATGGCGATTGATTCGGGGTTTCCGCCGTGTTCTCCGCAAACGGACAGGGTTACATCCGGTTTTGCGGCTCGTCCCCGCTCGGCTCCCAGCTTCAGCAATTCCCCGACCCCATCCGGATCAAGAACGTGGAACGGATCTTCGCCGAAGACACCCTGGCGAACATAAGCGGACATGAAACGGCCGGCATCGTCGCGGGACAGACCATAGGTCATCTGCGTCAGGTCATTGGTCCCGAAACTCATGAACGCGGTCTGCGGGGCGATCTCTTCTGCGCGCAGACAGGCACGCGGGGTTTCAACCATCACACCCAGCCGATATTCAAATTCCTGCCCTCGTTCTGACGCGACCGCGGCCGCCACCGAATCGATGCGGGACTTGACCAGTTCGACCTCTCGTTTCGCAGAGACCAGCGGGATCATCACTTCGGGCACGACCGGGGCGCCGTTCTTTCTGGCATCAAGCGTGGCTTCGAAAATCGCGCGCGCTTGCATGTCATAGATTTCCGGCACCGTTACGCCCAGACGAACGCCGCGCAAACCCAGCATCGGGTTGTATTCAGTCATCGCATTGACCCGGCGTTCGACATCGGAAACCGGCAAATCCAGCGCCTCGGCCAATTCCCGTTGACCGCTGCGCGTGGTGGGCAGGAACTCGTGCAAGGGCGGGTCGAACAGGCGAATGCAAACAGGCTGCCCTTCCATGATTCTGAACAGTTGAACAAAGTCTTCGCGTTGCATCGGAAGCAAACGTTCCAGCACAGCCGCCCTGCCCGAGGACGTTTGCGCAAAAATCATCTCGCGCATCACGATCAGGCGACCGGGTTCAAAGAACATATGTTCCGTCCGGCACAGGCCGATCCCCTGAGCCTGAAAATTGCGCGCCGTCTGCGCATCGGCCGGCGTGTCGGCATTGGCGCGGATGTCAATATCACGCTCGGCATCGGCCCAGGCCATCAATGTCTGAAAACAATCATCCAACGCGGCCTCAAGCATGGCTGGCTGCCCTGCCAGCACCTGACCGGAACTGCCATCGATTGTCAGAATATCACCGGTTTTGAAAACACGGCCATCGGGCGCGGTCAGCATCTTCTTTTTGGTCTGGAACCGCATGTCTGAGGCACCAACGATACACGGCAGGCCAAGTCCACGACCAATCACGGCGGCGTGGCTGGTCATGCCGCCCTTTTCCGTCAGAACCGCCACGGCGGCATGCATCCCGCGCACATCCTCGGGCGAGGTTTCGCGGCGGACCAGAACGCAGGCCTCTCCGCGCGCGGCACTGGCCTGCGCTTCTGCCGACGTAAACACGATCTTTCCGGTTGAGGCGCCCGGGCTGGCACCGATGGCCGTTGTCAGAACATCACGCCGCGCTTCCGGATGGACCTGCCGGTGCAAAAGTTCATTCAGCGCGTGGGGGTCCACACGCATCACCGCCTCTTGCGGCGGTATGATCCCGTCCTCAGCCAGACGAACGGCGATCCGCATCGCTGCGCGCGACGTTCTCTGAACCCGGACGCCATCCAGAATGTGCACTTTGCCGTTTTGAATGACGAACTCGACCTGCATTTCTTCGCGCAGTTTTTCGCGCATCAGCGCGGCTTGTTCTTTCAACTCGGCAAAGGCTTTGGGCGCGACTTCTTCAAGCGACGGTCCTCGCGGGTCTTTCTCAAGAAACAGCGCCGCCACATCTTCGCCCAGCGCATCCCGGCCCTGGCTCTGGCTCAGGTAGCGCCCCGTGATCTGCGGCATTCCGGTGGTCGAGTCGACCAGTTGAAGCACGCCTGATCCGCACTCACCCTGCCCGACGCCCGGGATCATCTCTTGAATGACAAGCCCAAGACCGGCATCTGCCGGGGCACCCTTGGCCTGCCGCAGCAGCCGGGCGGATGTCCCGTCCCATGCACGGGCCATCGAGCGTAAAACCCCGATCAACTGCTCACCCCGATCCTGCGGGAAGGCTTCGTCCGTTTCATCTTCGTAAGCGCGCAGGGAATGGCGCAAGCCTTCGCTGCCATCCATGTCGATGTCATCAAACACATCCGCGTCCAGCCGCGCCACGTGGATCGCATAGCTTTGAACGAACCTGAGATACAGCGCAGCGGCGGCCTCCGCCCCCATGGTATCGGACAGGTCCACATAGCGTGCATCATTCATGCCAATGTTCAGAACCGCACCGGGCCCACCCCAGTCGGGATCTTCAGAACTTGGTCGGACGCACAGCAAGGTCGCCGGATCGAATTGCTCAAGGATCGCGTCAAGGTTCGGAACGTCGCCTTCCGCAATCTGATGGACCGCATCAAACGACAAGGCGACGGTCCGGGGCACCGGCAGGTCCAGTCGGACCAGCCGTTGCAGACACTTGGCCCGCCCGCCATGGGTATGGGCCGTGACCGGAGCATCGGATGTAATGAGCGTGGTATGCGGATTATTCTGCACTGCAGCACCTTTTGATTTGAGTGCAGCATAAGCGCTTGCGCCCTTCGTGCAAGGGCGTTGTGGGCACGCATCACTGCGTGCCCGAGGTTTTAACCTTCGATCCGCGACAGATCGGCCACGCTGGAACAAACCTGCCTGATCTGACTGAGCAGGTTCAACCGGTTACGACGGATCACGTCATTGTCGGTGTTGACCTGTACGTCCTCAAAGAACGCATCCACCGGCCCGCGCAGCGCGGCCATCGCCGCCATTGCAGTTGGGAAGTCTTCGGATTTCAGGGCCACGTCGATTTGCGTCTGCGCCCCATCCAAAGCCGCGAAAAGCGCCTTCTCGCTGTCGGTCTCGGCGAATTTCACATCCGCACCGTAAGAGTATTCCACGCCGTCCTTTTCCTCGGCCTGGGTCAGGATGTTGTTGGCCCGCTTGAACCCCTGCACGAGGTTCTCGCCATCTTCAGTCGCGATCACTGCATTCAGGGCGCGGGCGCGTTTGACCAGCAGGTTGAGGTCGTCATTCCCCTCCATCGCGATGCAGGCATCGATGATGTCGTGGCGGATGCCCTCGTCACGGAGGAAGACCTTGAGGCGGTCGTGGAAGAAGGACAAAAGGTCATCTGACGTATCGGGTACCTTCCGTTCAAGATGCAGAAAGTCCGTCATTTGGTGCGTCCCGGCCTTGTCGCCCGCAAGCTTCTCCTTCACCGTACGGAACGCTGCTCCGAAAACACCGTGGTCGGCAATCTCATCCAACAGCTCTGCGACATGCCCGTCGTGCAAGGCTTCGTTCGAAGCCGCTTCGGCCCGAACGAGTTGCGCGTCGAAGAAACGGTCGAGCTTCAGCCGTAGATCATTGTTCAAGATCAACCGGATCACCCCCAAGGCCGCGCGACGCAGCGCGAACGGGTCCTTCGACCCGGTGGGCTTTTCATCGATCGCCCAGAACCCGGCCAGCGTATCAAGTTTGTCCGCAAGCGCCACGGCGACCGACAGAGGTGCCGCAGGCACATCATCCGACGGCCCCAGCGGCGAGTAGTGTTCTTGCGCCACAGCTGCCACCGCGGCATCCTCGCCGGCGGCTTCGATGTAATACCGCCCCATGAGCCCCTGAAGTTCGGGGAATTCATAGACCATCTCGGAACTCAGATCGGCCTTGGCCAGGCGCGCGGCTTTCTCGGCCTGATCCGGGTCGGTGCCCGTCACCGGGGCCAGTTCGCGGGCCAGCGCGGCGATGCGCTCGATACGTTGGGCCTGAGTGCCCAGCTTGTTGTGGAAGGTCACGTTCTCCAGCGCGCGGGTCCATTGGGCGATGTCCGTTTTGGCGACGCGCAGGTCGTTTTCCCAGAAGAACTTGGCATCGGCCAGACGTGCCGACAGCACTTTTTGGTTCCCCGCCAGAATGGTTGCGCCATTATCGGCGGTTTCACGGTTGGCGACGGTGATGAACCGTTCGATCCGACCTGTCTTGGGGTTCTTCACCGAAAAGAACTTCTGATGTTCTTTCATCGAGGTCTGCAACACCTCGGGCGGCAATTCGAGGAATTCCTCGTCGATTATCCCCATCAACACCACAGGCCATTCCACCAGCCCGGCAACCTCGGCCAACAGTCCCTTGTCTTCGACGATTTCCAGACCGGCGGCAAAAGCCATGTTCTGCGCATCATTCCAGATGTGTTCGGCACGTTCATCCTGTGACAGCAAAACGAATGCGCGTTTCAGCTTGGCAGCATAGTCCTCGAAAGACGTAACCGAGAACCGGTTGGGGGCCATGAAACGATGACCGGCCGTGGTGTCACCGGAACGAATGCCATCGACCTGCATCGGAACAACCTGCGCCCCTGATTCATCCGACAAGATGCACAGAATGGAATGCAACGGACGCACCCACCGCAGACTGCCACTGCCCCAACGCATGGATTTGGGCCATGGGAAATTGCGAATGGTGGCTTCCAGCACTTCGGCAATGATCTCGGCGGCCGGGCGGCCCGGTTTCTCTATGGTGGCGAAATAGACAGCGCCCTTGGGTGTCTCACGCTCTTCCAGTTGGTCGCGGGTCAGGCCCGCGCCCCGCAGGAACCCTTCGATCGCCTTGTCCGGCGCGCCAACCTTGGGCCCTTTGCGCTCTTCCCGGATTGTCGGGCTTTGCGCCAGCAGACTTTCCACCGCCAGTGTCAGGCGGCGCGGTGTGGTCAGTGCGGCCGCGTTTGAATAGGTCAAACCGGCCTCGACCAGACCATCGGTAATCCGCTTTTTCAGATCCTCACCGGCACGGGTTTGCATCCGCGCAGGAATTTCTTCGGAAAACAGTTCGATCAGCAGGTCGGGCATAGTCGGTCCTTAGAAGTTCACAATCGTCTGAATGACGATGGCATTGGCGATATCCACAAAGAAGGCGGATACAAGGGGCAGCACGATAAAGGCAATAGGCGACGGCCCATATCGCTTGGTTACTGCCGTCATATTTGCAATCGCCGTGGGTGTGGCGCCCAGGGCAAAGCCTCCGAAGCCCGCTGCCAGCACCGCTCCGCGATAATTCGAGCCCATCAGGGGAAACAGTACCCAAATCACGAAGACGACCGTAAACACCGTTTGCGCCGTCATGATCACGGCAATCGCCACACCCAGTTCCGCGATGGTCCACAACTGCAAGCTCATCAGTGACATTGCCAGAAAGGCCCCAAGCGCAAATTCAGACAGCAATGCCAGCGACGGTGTCCGTGCAACCGGCGGCGCGGTCGGAGCGATGGCCGCTCGGACATTCGAAATCACGATGCCCATGATCAGACAGGGCACAAACAGCGGCAGTTTCAGCCCCGCAGCCGAAATCGCCTCGCCCAGCGCATATCCCAGAATGATGGCAAGGTTCAGATGCAGCAGCACGCGCATGATTGTCACATGGTCAATTTCGGTGGCTGCGGTCGTTTCTTCCGGCAGTCCGACCGTATGTTCTTCGTCAGGTCGGTCCGGCGACAGACCTCGTGTTTCCACCAGAAGACGGGCGATGGGGCCCCCCACCAGCGCAGCAAGCACCAGTCCGAGCGTCGCCACGGCAACGCCAAGTTCGGTTGCACCGTCCAGACCCGTTGCGCTGGCAACTTCGGGTGCCCATGCGATTGCGGTTCCGTGTCCACCAATCAACGCGGCCGAACCGAACAGAACGCCAGCTTGCGCCGGATAGCCAAACAAGGAAGCCCCTGCCGCGCCGATAACGTTCTGCGCAACAATCGTGACAAGCGTCAAAATCAGAAGGATCAACAAAGGCTTACCACCGGCAATCAAGTCAGAAAGCCGCGCGTTCAGTCCGATCCCGGCAAAGAACAGAACCAACAGAGCGTCCCGGGTCTGCAACTCGAATGACAGTTCTACATTGGCAAAGAGATACAGAAGCAAAACCACGAGCGAAGCCAAAAGGCCGCCCGTGACCGGTTCAGGAATATTGAACTGCCTCAGAACTGCGACTTTGCTGTTGATCCGGGCGCCCAACAAATACACCGCAAACCCCAGAGTTGCAGTAATGAAGTCCGGGATCAAAACGGCGTCAGCCATGGTTTTCCTCAGTTTTCAGGGCGTTTCGGGCACTCCTCACCCACCACCGTACCGTCATAGGCTTTTTCACCGCAGTTGTTCAACGCGTGCCAGACATATCCCTTGCCATCCCTTGTAATCGCCACGATCCGGTCGACGCCGAAATGGATGTTCTTCTCACTCAAAAACGCCTGCGCCTGCCCCGATTTCAGCGCATCGCCCAGCAAAACGGCGTCGTAACAGTCAAACCAACCAGGCGCGGTCAAGGGTTCGGGGTTTTCAACAGCAATAAACTCGGCCATCTGATCCGGCTTCAGATCCGTTTCAAAACAGCCTCGGTAGCGGATCGGAGAACTGTCTGCATCGATCGCCTGAAAGTCCGAATAGGTGATTGGGACAGGCGCATCGCTTTGGTCCGTCATCAGGACCACGTCCTGGCCGGGCTGCGGTTCGACCTCATAGTAGAAACCGTAAATCTGCAAATAATACATTCCGGCCCCGGCCACCAAGGCCGACAACAACAGAACAATTGCCAGCAGTTTTCCCGTCATGTTTCAGGCTGCCTCTTTCAAGTTCTTGTAAAATAGGACAGGTTTCGTCCGGGTACAGGCATCAATGAGGTCAACACCATGGAATCCACGCTTGCTGTCGGTTTTTTCGGCGCATTGTTTGCCATCATGAACCCGGTTTCCAACCTGCCGGTGTTTCTGAGCGTCACTCAGGACCTGCCTGCCGCCGACCAGCGCAAGATTGCGGTGAAGACGGTGATCTATTGCCTGATCCTTGGCGGTGCCTTTGCGCTGGTCGGAAGTCAGGCGCTTGGCCTTTTTGGCATCAGCGTCAATCACCTGCGCGTCGCCGGCGGCCTGGTCGTTATGATGATCGGCCTCAACATGCTGAACGGAAACGAAAGCACCTCTCATCATGGAACAAAAGGAGAGAAGGAAGCTTACCCCGAAACCGATACGGTAGCCTTTTACCCGCTGGCCTTTCCCATTCTTGTGGGCCCCGGCACGATAACCACCCTGATCCTGTACGCACATCAGGTTAAAACCACGGTCGAGGCTTTTGTTTTTATGGGAGTATTTCTTGTCGTGGTCGGTCTGCTTCTGATCACGTTCTGGAACGCCGCCTGGCTGGCTGAACGCCTGTCCAGCAACGCGCGCGTGATCATGAGCCGCTTCATGGGTATGATCCTTGCCGCCATTGCCGTCAGCATGATCGCAGACGGGCTCAAGGCGCTTTTGCCCGGGCTGGCCTGATTGCCTCATCAGGCCTGAAACCCGGCGGCCTCGGTCTGCACGAACGCATCCGCACATTGTTTGGCCAACGCCCGGACGCGCCCGATATAGGCCTGCCGTTCGGTCACCGAGATCACGCCGCGCGCGTCCAGCAGGTTGAAGATGTGACTGGCCTTGATGCATTGATCATAGGCCGGGTGCGCCATGATGATGCGTTTGCCCGTCTTCGGGTCCACATGCTCCTGGCTCAGAATGGCGGCGCACTCGGCCTCGGCCTCTTCGAAGTGGCGCAGCAGAACCTCGGTGTTGGCCACGTCAAAGTTCCAGCGGGCATACTCCTCTTCGGTCTGCTTGAAGATATCGCCGTAAGTCAAAGGACTCGGCGACTGGGGGTCATTGAACGGCATGTCCATCACGTGATCAATGCCCAGCACATACATGGCCAGACGCTCCAGCCCATAGGTCAGTTCGCCTGATACCGGCGCGCAGTCATGGCCGCCAACCTGTTGGAAATAGGTGAACTGGCTGACTTCCATTCCGTCACACCAGACTTCCCAACCCAGACCCCACGCGCCGAGCGTCGGGCTTTCCCAGTCATCTTCGACAAAACGGATGTCGTGCAGGTCCATGTCGATGCCAATCGCCTCGAGGCTTCCCAGATACAGCTCCTGCAAATCCGGTGGGCTGGGTTTGATCAGCACCTGGTACTGATAGTAGTGCTGCAACCGGTTCGGGTTCTCGCCATAACGCCCATCCGTCGGGCGGCGTGACGGTTGAACGTAAGCCGCAGCCCAGGCTTTCGAGCCAAGCGCGCGCAGGGTGGTCGCGGGATGGAACGTTCCGGCCCCGACTTCCATGTCATAGGGCTGTAGAATGGCACAGCCTTTAGACGCCCAATAGGTCTGAAGCCGCAGGATGATCTCCTGAAATGAACGCGGTGCGCTGGTCGGTTCGGTCATGGCATTCCCTCTGGGCGCCTTTGCGCCCGGTTCCGTTCGGTTTTGCCCTTCCTATGCAAGGGGCAAAGGGGCGTCAACGGGGCTTGGGGTCAAGCCTGTATCTGCAGGGCCACACCGTAAATTCCCCGCATTCGCGGCATGGCTTTTCGCAAATGAATTCGCGTATTCTGCGCCAAAGCACGAACACTGCATAAGACGGGCAGACTATGACACGCGTATTTTCAGCAATCCTATTGTTTCTTCTGGTCGGCCTGCGCGCCGCAGCCGCACAACAAGATCCCGGCGTCTGGGTCCAGGTCGAGGCGCGGCCCTCGCTGCGCGAAGCGCAGGAACGGGCACAGGCCTATGCCAGCGCTTTGCCGGACGTGAACGGGTTTCGCCTGAACAGCGGCTGGTACGCGATCGTGATCGGCCCCTATGCGCGGGCCGACGCCGAACAGGTGCTGCGCGTCTATCGGGCGGAAGGCCAGATCCCGCGCGACAGTTACATCGCGTTTTCCAGCGCGATGGGGCAACAGTTCTGGCCCATCGGGGCAAACGTTCTGAACCGTGGCGCCGTCGCGGCACCAATTGAACAAGCGCCACAACCGGAAGAGGCTCCGGCAGTCGCCACACCACAGGATTCGGATGAAACCCGTGCGCAGGCGCTTCAGTCCGAACGTCTGTTGACCGCGCAGGAACGCAAGGATCTGCAAACGGCTCTGCGCGCGGCGGGGTTTTACAACTCGACCATTGATGGTGCGTTCGGGCAAGGCACCCGCCGATCGATGAGCGATTGGCAGCGCTATAACGGGTTTGACGCCACGGGCGTTCTGACGACGTTGCAGCGCAAGGCCCTGATGGATGAATACAACGCGCCGCTGATCTCTGTCGGAATGGAGCGGTATTCCGACGACAAGGCCGGGATCGTGCTCGACATGCCTCTGGGCGCTGTTAGCCTTGATCGCTATGAGGCCCCCTTCGCACATTTCAAAAGCAGCTCTGACCTGAACGCCAAGGCGCTGCTGATCAGCCAGGAGGGGGACAAGAACACGCTCCGCGCGCTTTACGAGGTGATGCAATCGCTTGAGATCGTTCCACTGAATGGCCCTCGTGAACTGGGCCGCGACCGGTTTACCCTTGAAGGACGCGGCAACGGCAAAGTGTCCTTTACGCAAGCGCAATTGGCCGATGGAAAAATCAAGGGCTTCACCCTTGTCTGGCCCGAAGGAGACGAGGCACGTCGCCTGCGAGTTCTGTCAGCGATGACGTCCAGCTTCAGCACGACGGATGCGGTTCTGGATGCCGCCGCCGGTGCTTCCGCAGAACAGCGCATCGATCTGGTGTCGGGCCTTCAGGTCCGCAAGCCTCGGCTGACGCGCTCTGGTTTCTTCGCGGATGAGAACGGGACAGTACTGACGGTTTCCGAGGCCGCGGAGAGCTGCACGCGGATCACTCTGGATGGTGATCAAGAGGTTCAACTGGCCCTGACGGACCCTGAACTTGGCGTGGCAGTCCTGCGCCCTGCAAAAACGCTCGCCCCCATGAGCGTCGCCGCGTTCAGTGCCACCAAGCCGCGCATCAAGTCGGAAGTGGCCGTGTCCGGCTTTTCCTATCAGGGCGCATTGGGTGGCCCCACCCTGACCTACGGGCAGGTCGCGGACATACGTGGGCTGAGCGGTGAGACCGGCGTCAAGCGTCTGGCGCTGAACGCCCAACCCGGTGATGCAGGCGGCCCGGTCTTCAACGACAGCGGCAACGTCGTCGGAATGTTGTTGCCCACACCGTCCGAAGGGCGCACCCTGCCCGCTTCGGTCAGCCTTGCGGCCACCGTTGATCGGTTGACCGAAATTCTTGCAGAGGCCGGAGTGTCCGGTCAGTCGAGCGAAGAAACCATACAGATATCACCCAATGAGTTGAACCGGCGCGCAACCGGCATGACGGTTCTGGTTCACTGCTGGGATTGATCCGACAGCACCTCAGCAAAAAAGCGCCGCATGAAAGTGCGGCGCATTTTCGTTACAGAATGTCAGGTGTGACGTGGATCAAGGTCGGCACAGGCGCATCGAATGCGGCCCTTACTGCACTTTGCATCTCTGCCACATTCGAAGGCGCCGAGGAGCGCGCACCAAAGGCTTCGGCAAGTTTGCAGAAATCGGGATTATGCGCCATGACCGCGTTGGGCGCGATCTGGCTGCGCACCATACTGTCCTCGATTTCCTTTAGTTTGCCATTGTCCCATAGAATGATGGGCAGCGACAATCCCAACTCAACCGCCACGCCCAGTTCCTGCATTGTGTAATGGAACCCGTAATCCCCGGCGATAACCGCCGTGGGTTTGCCGCGCCGGGCAACCGCCCCGCCAATACCGGCGGGCAACCCATAGCCAAGAGTGCCAAACCCCGTCGGATGATGCCAGTGATGAGGATAGGCCATGTCCCATACCTCTTTGGCGACATAGGCAAACTGCGTCATGTCCGAATAGATCATGGTGTCGGCCGGCATGGCCGCACGCAAAGCGTCCGCGATCGGCACGATTCCGGGCCGCTCTGCATCCACCTCGGCACGCCAGCGGGCGCGCATCTCGGCGACTTCCTCGGGTGACCAGCCTGTTGCTGGTTTCATGTCCTGAGTTGCGTGCCACAAGGCGCGGGCAAAGCTCTGGCTGTCGACTTGCAGCTTGATGGCGGCGCGATGGCGATCGGAAAGAACTTCGGGGTCGAGGTCGACGCGTATCAAGGTCGCCTTGTGCCCCAAATCCTGCCGCCACAAATCGACCTCGCCCAGCTCGGCCCCCACCGCAACGACCAGATCCGCCGACGCGATTACCTCGGCGCTGCCGGGACGCGGCAACATGGACCCGAAGTCCAGCGGATAATTTGCGCCCGGCAGCCCGCGCCCGGCATACGTGGTAAAACAGGCCGCCCCCAGCTGTGTCAAAATCTGACGCCAATCATTCGACCTGCATCCGCCGCCCAGGATGAACAGCGGCCTGCGGGCCAGGTTCAACATGGACACGACCGATGACACGTCAGGCGGCAAGGCTTTGGTGCGCAGCGCGGGCTGGTTGGGGAACGGCGCGGAGTCGGCCTCGGCCTGCAACTGCGCGATGGGCACCTGAATGTGCTTGGGGCGCGGGCGCGAAAGCTCAAATTCTTCAAACGCCCGTTCTATCAGCCCATAGGCAGCTTCGGCGGAGTTGGCCTGTACGGACCAATCCGCAACCGTACCGGCGGCAGCACGTTGATCTTTCATCTGGTGCAACTGACCCCGGACAGCCTGCGTTTCATCCAGACAGGAGGACAGAATCAGCATCGGAACCGAGTCGCTGTAGGCCTGTCCGATCGGGGTCATGATGTTGCACAAACCGGGACCGGTGATCACATAGGCGACGCCCGGCAGGCCGGTCGCGCGCGCGTAACCGTCAGCCATGAATCCGGCCCCCTGCTCGTGCCGGGCCAGAACATGCGTGATGCCGGCCTCTTCGATACCACGATACATTTCCTGGTTGTGGACGCCCGGTATACCGAAAATCACATCCACGCCACGATCCTTGAGCATATGCGAGATTTGCGCGCCAAGGGGTCTTTTCATCAGCCTCTCCAGAATTGAACGGTGAAGATCGCGTATACCGCTAAAAGCTCGAGCCGCCCGACCAGCATTCCAGTTGTCAGCAGCCATTTGGCCGTATCGTTGAGACCCGCAAAATTACCCGCCGGTCCGATCTGATCGCCGAGACCCGGTCCAACGTTCGCCAGCGCCGTCGCGGCCCCGGACACCGAAGTAATGAAGTCCAGACCTGTCAGTGCCAACGCCCAGGACAACACTCCCATCGACAGAACGAAGAACATGAAAAAACTCATCACCGAGGTCAGAACGTCCCGTCCGACCGGCCTTCCATCATAGAGCGGCATGAACACGCCATGTGGGGACCTGATCCGTTTGATCTGGCTTTTGATTGAGGCGAACAGCAACTGATAGCGAAAAACCTTGATCGAGCACGCAGTCGACCCCGCGCATCCACCGATCAATCCGATCAGGAAAAACAGCATGATCGGAAAGCTGCCCCACCCCATGTAATCGACACTGGCATATCCTGTCCCCGAAATGATCGAGGTGATGTTGAACAGTGACTCGCGGAACGCCTGTTCCCAATGATGCGGAAAGACCGAGGTCAGAAAGACTGACATGATGACAACCAGAACCAGAATGGTCGCCAGAAATGCCCGGATTTGACTGTCTTTCCATAACGACGCCGTATGACCATTGGCCAACTGGACATAGCGCACAAAGGGAAGAGCCGCCAGTATCATGAAGACGGATGCAGCATATTCGGCCGGGCCTGAAAATGTTCCAAACGAGGCATCATAGTTCGAAAAACCGCCCGTGGACACCGTCGTGAAAGCATGCACTAACGCGTCAAAAAAGCTCATCCCAAACGCGGCATAGACCAGCACGCACACAAGAGTCAGGAAGACGTAGATCAGGGAAATCTGCCCCGCAATCTCCTGCGCGCGAGGCAGGATTTTCCCCATGGTTTCAAATCCTTCCGAGCGGAAGATTTGCATGCCACCAACCCGCAATTCGGGCAGGAATACCATCGCGACGACGATGATACCGATGCCTCCCAGCCATTGCAGGATACCGCGCCACAACAAAAGGCCCTTTGGCAGCGTGTCCAACCCTGATATTACGGTCGAACCGGTCGTCGTAAGGCCTGACATCGCCTCAAAATAGGCATCGACAAAGCGCAGCTCGGTTTCACCGAACAGAAACGGGATTGCACCAAACACCGGCAGCGCGACCCAAACACCGGTTGTCAGCAAAAAGGTCTGCCGGATGGTCAGCCCCTCGCCCACACCGTTCGAGCAACTCATCGCCAGGACGGATCCGGTCAGCATTGTGATTATCGCGCTTTCCAGGAACACATTCCATTCGCCGCGACCTTCGATAATGTCCGCGAGCATAGGAAACAGCATGGTCGCCCCAAGAATGGCGACCAGCAAGCCAATCACATATCCGACCGGGCGAAGATCCATCATAACGCGCAGCGTTGGCGCGCCAGCCCGACCGTGTCAAGCAGATGATCCCGGTTTACGTGTCTGTTTTGGTATCCGCTCCCGGCATTGCGGGCGGTTTCGACGGCGGTCGCGTTTTGCGCGCCTGCGGTTTTGATTGTTCTGCCGATGCCGCAGGTTTTGACCGCGCAGCAGCGGGCGCCGACTGCTGAGTTTCTGCTTTGGGAGCAAGGGGCGCGGTTTTTGCTGGGGTCGAAACGGTTTGTTCGATAGGCTTAGCGGCTTTGGCACGCGCAGCAGGTGCCTTGGTCGCAGAAGCCGCCGGTCGGGTACGAGGTTTTTTTGCCGGGGCCGACGCGCGAGAGGAAGACGTGGTTGCAGTCGCGTTCCGCGCAGCCGGTTTGGCGTTTTTTGCAACAGCTGCAGCCGGTTTCGATTCTGTTTTTGGCTGCGGCGCCGGTTTGGGTGCTGGTTTTGGTACCGGCTTTGCTATCGCCGCAGGTTCAGCCTTTGGCGTGACGGCGGCGCGCGGCTTCGCGGAAAACTCCGCAGGTTTGGGCTCAGGTTTACCGGCGGTGACCTTCGTTACGGTTTTTTTCACTGCTGCGGTCTTTTTGACGGCAGCTTTTTGCACACGCGGCGCAGTGGCTTTTGCCTTGACCGTCGTCTTTTCCACCGGCTTTTCCGGGGACGCCGCAGCCACGTGCAACGCCTGCACAGGAGCCATCGGCAATTCGAACGCTGAACGGGCTACGATCTGCATGATCTTCATCTGGTTGACCATTGCGTAACCAGCCATGCGAATTGCCGCAGCTTGAAACTCCAGCGGTTGGGTAATCGGATTCATTACATGCTTCTCCTGTAATAACGATGCAGCACAAATGTGATGGATAAAACGCCTTGCCCTCTTCGATTTCTCGAACGGTGGTCGCGGTCTTGCAGTCCAAGGCGTCTCACGTCTCGGCATCCTTTTCGGGGCGGCCAGCCAATCAAATGGCAAGCATCCAGCTGCTGCATTCACGATAGATATACAACAAACGACTGCGCAAATGCAGCATTTTTGCTGCATTGCGGCAAAAGAACGCCTACCGCCGCAATCTCTGATTAAATCCTAATCGCTTACACGGCGGTGTTCACCCAACGTGAAACAAAGTGTTGAACAATCTTGGATCCAAGCTGGATGCCGCAAAGGTTGGGCCTTCGGTCAGAATCGACACAGCGTCGTGGCTATGCAGGCTTTCCTGATGGCTGGCTATTATCCGGAAATCACCAACATGATGATCTGCCAGCAATTCAGCGCAGAACAAGCGCGCCGCATCTTCGACAAAAATCGGATTGGCTGCGTTCAACTCGGCAAAAGCCTGTTCGTCTTCACGTTTGACCATGACCTGAGTTTCGGTCGGCACCGCGCGTCGGCACAACCCGATCAGGTCTTCAAACCAAAGACAATCGGCATCGCAATCCACCACCACGGAAATCCGCGCGACAGATCGTTGCGAATGCGGTGTCGCCAGTTGTCCCCGCATGGCACGAGCATGTTCGCTCAACTCCAGAGAGCACGGGCAGGTCGAGGAATAGACATAGTCCAGATGCATGATCTTCTGGCGCACACCGCCCGACTCCACCAGTTCCAGTGCGATGTCGTAATATTGATATCCTTCCAGACCTGATCTCAGGCTCTTGACCTTGTCGGGGTAAGAAAACCGCATTTGGATACGAGCGTCAAAGCTGTCCAGATCGGTCATATAGTCGTCAAGCGCCGCCTGCATCACTTCGAAGCTGAATGTACGCTCGGCATGTTTGTAAAAAGACCGCATGATCCGGGACATATTGATGCCCTTTTTCTCGGCCTCAAGGCTGACGGTGCCCGTAACAGACGTCTCAAGCGTCAGGTCTTCCCCATCTTTCCGATGGAAACGGATCGGCAGGCGAAAGTTCGAGATGCCAACATGCTGAATCTGTTGTTTGGCACCGCGTATCAAGCTGGACGGGCCGTTTTGCAAGTCGGGCAAAGACGCGCGGTAATTCGCGTCAACCGAGAAACCCTCCGGGTACTCGCGCGAAAGCGAAGGATAGTTCACCTGCGTCAGGCCGGGCACCAGCCGCGCAATAGCCGGATCCAGCTGGGTGATCTCGGATGCCGTCGCAGATTCCGCCCATTGCCGCAGAACTTTCAGGGCCTCGGCGGCTTTTTCCTGATCCGGGGTCTCATCAATGTCGCGCGGGTGGATGTTCATCGGCTGCGGTTCCTCGATTGGTCGTAGAAATATATACGACTGCAGGTGATTTACCAGTTTAACCCAATACGCAGGCAATAGCAGTCCGGATTGAAAAAACCGGCGCAAAACCGTCATTCTGCAACGAAATACGCCTTTCGCAGACACAAAGGCCAAGCTTCAACCGCGAACACCACCCGGAAAGACGCCGCGTTCACAGATAACGCGACGACCCCTAGTGGTAAGAGGCTTGTCACTGTGCTGCTGTTTGCTTCTGCGAAGCCTCCAATGCCTGCTGGATGTCTGCCAGCAGGTCTCCGGCGTCTTCCAGGCCAACGGAAAAACGGATCAGGCCCGGCGTAATGCCCAACTCGTCCTTCTGCGCATCGCTCAGACGCTGGTGCGTTGTGGTCGCCGGGTGCGTTGCGATCGACTTGGCATCGCCCAGATTGTTCGAGATCACAGGAATGGTCAGCGCATTGAGGAAAGCAAAAGCCGCGTCCTTGCCGCCCTTGACATCCAAGGACAATACAGTCCCGCCTTTTCCACCAAGTTGCGATTGAACCAGAGCATTTTGCGCGTGGGTCTTCAAACCGGGGTAAAGGGTGCGCGCCAACGCGTGATGCCCTTCCAGCGCCTCTGCGATCCGTTGTGCACTGTCGGCCTGCGCATTGACGCGCAGCGCCATGGTTTCCAGACCTTTGAGCATGACCCAGGCATTGAACGGGCTGAGCGCGCCGCCGGTATGCTTCAGATACGGCTCGACGGTTCCGCGGATGAAATCCCTGGTGCCGATGATGACACCGCCCAGCGCACGGCCCTGTCCGTCAATATGCTTGGTCGCCGAATAAACGACTACATCCGCGCCCTGTTCTATCGCGCGCGAAAAGACGGGCGTCGAAAACACGTTGTCCACCACCACAATCGCCCCAACGGCATGGGCCAACTTTGACACGGATGCGATGTCGATCACTTCAAGAGTCGGGTTCGACATCGACTCGAAGAAGACCGCCTTGGTGTCCGGGCGGATCGCTGTCTGCCATTGCTCCAGATCGGTGCCGTCCACAAAAGTCACCTCGACGCCAAAACGGGTCAGGATGTTTTCCAGAATGTACAGGCAGGACCCGAACAGTGCCTTTGCTGAAACAACATGGTCCCCGGCCTTCAGCATCGAGGTCAGCGCACCGTTCACCGCCGCCATGCCCGAGGCCGTCGCGAACGCATCCTCGCCACCTTCAAGGGCCGCGATGCGCTGTTCGAACATAGACACGGTCGGGTTGCCATAGCGGGCATAGATGAACTCATCGGGGCCGCATTCCAGAAACCGGGCTTCGGCCTGTTCGGCAGTTTCGTACACAAAGCCCTGCGTCAGGAAAATCGCCTCGCTCACCTCGTTGTACTGACTGCGGCGGACACCGCCATGGACGGCTTGGGTGCGTTTGTTCCAGTTCTCGCTCATCTCATTCCCTTTCAGCCTCCGGCGGAGGCAAACAAAAAACCCCAGACGCGGCCAAGCGAAAGGGGTCTTTCATCCTGACCTTTTAGCGGTGTTGTTTAGCGTGGCCCGCAATCCGGTAACAAATCGCCACGAAGCTCTGGGATGGCAATACGCCCCGGGCGGTTTGCGGTCAAGCCCGGCCTGCGTTTCAGTCACGCTTTCGTAAGCGGCCCTTGCCGAACCGGCAGAAACCCGCATGATCCCTTCAACATCAGGAGAACACATGGCCGACCCGATTGATCTGTACTTCTGGCCCACACCGAACGGCTGGAAAGTGTCCATCGCCCTTGAGGAGATGGAACTGCCCTACACCACGCATCTGGTCAATATCGGAAAGGGCGATCAGTTCGACCCGCAGTTCCTGAAGATCGCCCCGAACAACCGTATGCCCGCAATCGTGGACCCTGACGGGCCGGATGGTGCACAGATCTCGGTTTTTGAAAGCGGGGCAATTCTGATGTATCTGGCCCGCAAGACCGGGCAGTTCTATGGCAAGACCGAGCGTGATCGGATCGCCGTCGAAGAATGGCTTATGTGGCAGATGGGCGGTGTTGGCCCGATGGCAGGTCAGGCGCATCACTTCCTGAAATACGCCCCGCAACTGAACCCGCCACAGGACCTGCCCTATGCCAAAGATCGATACCGGGCCGAGGTCGGTCGTCTGTACGGGGTGCTCGACAGACGGCTGGCCGAGAACGAATACGTTGCCGGAGACTTCTATTCGATTGCAGACATGTCGATCTGGGGCTGGGCCAGCCTGTGGGAAGGGCAGCAGCAAGTGCTGGATGACAAACCCCACTTTGCGCGCTGGCTGAAGACCGTCGGCGCCCGCCCCGGTGTTCAGGCCGGACGCGCTCTGCACGCAGAGCTACGAGGAGACAATCGTGACAAGCAGGCGCAGGAGGTCTTGTTCAAACGATGACTGCGTTGAAAACCCGTTTGGATTGACGCGGATCATCAGCCCTGTCCGCCTTGGCCACGGCAGGTTCGGCTAGCGAAACTTGAATTCGGGTTCCTCCGGGAAAGGCATCGGGGTGTTCCTCCAAGCTCCACTGCGCAGCGCGGCAGGATTTCTGTGGTCAACGCGCATCCGGGGTGTCAGAACAAAAGCCGCTTGCTTCTTCCCATCCGTTTCCCGCACCAAGCGTGTCATCTCTTTTCGCTTCAGACGCTGCAATTCCGAGAGGTATTTTTGGGTATTCCCAAGGTGTCTGCGCTCGAAAGAGTGGGCACTCAATGCTTCCTCGATCATTCTGGCGGTATGCACGTATCCTTTTGAACGCGTATGCTCCAACAGTTCGCCAAGGCGACCGGCAATCTGGCTCTCATCCAGCTGGACGGTTTTTTCGAACGATCCATTTCGTGTTACTTCGGGCATCTGAACTGACTCTGAGAAGATGTTGAGTAGCGTGCCGTCGCGCCTGCGTTCAGACACAGGCCGACGCATAGAGATGCCCGCAGTACTAACACGACATCAAAGAGTCGACCGACCAATGCCGAATTGGCGGAAAAGCGCCTTTGACCCAGCGTGATATGCGAGAACTTACCGACATTCATCGGCGCACAGGTCTTGCTGTGCGCAAGGCGGCAAGACAGCCGCTCGCTATTGTCCGTCACGGCAGGCCGCCCCTGCGCCCTGAACCAGCATATCCAGCATCCCCGAAATATCCTCGATTTCTTCCGCAATCACATGGGTCACTGAATGCGCCCGCTGCATCCGGCCCGTCACCTTCAGCAACCGCCCCGAAATCACCGCACGGCGGAACCGTTCGTAGATTTTGCGCCACACCACCACATTCACGATCCCGGTCTCATCTTCAAGCGTCAGAAAGATCACGCCCTTGGCCGTCCCCGGCCTCTGCCGCAGGATCACAAGCCCGGCCACAGCCACGCGCGCGCCCTCGGGCGGGGAATCCAGTTGGCTGGAAGGCAGACAGGACGGCGGGCGCGGCCAATCCCGGTTTGAAACCACAGGGCGAATGGGTGTAACAAGCATAAGAACAAAAATAGAACAAACCACAAGAAAGTCCATACACGGCGCGCTGAGTCGCAAATGAGGCTGGAAAGACCTAAATGCCTTCACTAAGGAAGAAATCGAACATCGCAAAAGGAAGACGCACGCAATGGCAAAGATCACCTATGTCGAGCACGGCGGTACCGAACACACAGTCGAGGTCGCCAACGGACTGACCGTCATGGAAGGGGCCCGTGACAACAACATTCCCGGCATTGAGGCCGATTGTGGCGGCGCCTGCGCCTGCTCGACCTGCCATGTCTACGTCCACCCCGACTGGGTCGAGAAAATCCCGGCCAAGGATGACATGGAAGAAGACATGCTGGACTTTGCCTATGAGCCCGACCCGGCCCGCTCGCGCCTGACCTGCCAGATCAAGGTCACCGATGCGCTGGACGGTCTGGTCGTTCAGATGCCTGAAAAGCAGATCTGATGCACAACAATGCGCCGCGCCTGCCCCGCCGCTTTTGGCAATCTCGGGCACGCGGCGCTTTGCTATCTTTCGGACTTTGGCTCTCACAGCAACCGGCTGACGCGGCGGAAACCATCAACGGCGCCCGTTTCACAGAACCAACCACCCGTTACGCCCATGGCGTCCTGGGTGACACGATCGAATATGGCGCGCTGGAATTCACGACCGACACTACGGTCGTAACTGTTCGACTGCCGCAGGATCGCGTGTTCGAAGACCTCGCTCCGCGTTTGGCAGACGTCAACCTGGACGGCGCGCGCGAAGCAATTGTCGTTGAATCCCACGACAAATCAGGGGCTCAACTTGCGATCTACGACGCCGCCGGAGACAAGATCGCGGCCACGCCTCATATCGGTACCCGCTTCCGCTGGCTCGCCCCGATCGGGGCAGCCGACCTGGACGGCGACGGACATGTCGAGATCGCCTATATCGACCGTCCGCACCTTGCCAAAACGCTGCGCATCTGGCGCTACAAAGACAACGCCCTGACCGAAATCGCGGCTCTGCCCGGATTGACCAACCACAGGATCGGTGAAGATTTCATTTCCGGTGGCCTGCGCACCTGCGGCGACCGCCCGGAATTAATCGTGGCCAGCGCCGACTGGACGCGGATCGTCAGCGTCTTCTACGACAACGGCTGGATCACATCCGACCGGGGCCCGTTCCACGGCCGCAAAAGCCTTGCCCAAGCCCTGAACTGCTGATCCGCCTCTTCATCTGGCCAAAAATATCCTGGGGGGGGTGAGCGGTTGAAAGGAAATCGTCCAGTGGACGATTTCGACCGCGAACGCGCGCAGCGCCGGGAGGCCGCAAGGCCGAGGGGGCACCCCCCTGCCCCGTCAACCTTCCAAAGCACGCCATCCGATATCGCGCCGGTAAAACCCGTCAGGCCAACCCACAGCTTCAACCATTTCATAGGCCCGGTCGCGCGCCTCTTTCAGCGTGTTCCCACGGGCGGTCACGTTCAGCACGCGCCCGCCCGATGCAACCACCTGTCCATCGACACTCTTTGTACCAGCGTGGAACACCATGTTCCGGCTGTCTTCGGGCAGGCCTTCGAGCCCTTTGATCGCAGTGCCTTTCTTGTAAGCACCCGGATAACCATTGGCCGCCATTACAACCGTGATCGCATGGTCATCCGCCCAATTCACCCGCATTTCACCCAACCTGCCCTCGGCCGCGGCGTGCATCAGGTCCATCGCCTGCGCGCCCAACCGCATCATCAACACCTGACATTCCGGATCACCGAAGCGGACGTTGTATTCAACCAGCCTTGGCCGCCCGTCCTTGATCATCAAACCTGCATAAAGAACGCCCTGAAACGGCGTTCCCCGGCGTTTCATCTCGGCGATGGTGGGGCGCACGATCTCTTCCATCGCGCGCGCCTCCACCTCTTCGCTCAACACCGGCGCCGGAGAATACGCGCCCATCCCGCCCGTGTTCGGCCCGGTATCGCCTTCGCCAACCCGTTTGTGATCCTGGGCCGTCCCGACTGAAAGAATGTCCTCACCATCACACAGAACGAACAGCGAGGCTTCTTCCCCATCCATGAATTCTTCAATGACGACTTCCGCACCAGCACCACCAAACGCACCGCCGAACATGTCGTCAATGGCGTCCAGTGCGGTCTTTTCGTCCATCGCAACGATAACGCCCTTGCCCGCGGCCAGACCATCGGCCTTGACCACAATCGGTGCGCCCTGTTCGCGGATATAGGCTTTGGCAGGCTCAGCCTCGGTAAACCGGGCATAAGCTGCGGTGGGGGCGTTGGCCGCGTCGCAGATTTCCTTGGTGAAGCTTTTCGACGCTTCCAGCTTCGCCGCCTCGGCTGAGGGCCCAAAAACCAATATTCCGGCTTCGCGCAACCGATCACCCACACCGGCCGCCAAAGGCGCCTCGGGCCCGACGATCACGAAATCAATCGCATTTTCTTCGGCAAAGCCGACAACAGCCCCGCCGTTTTCAATATCCAGAGCGGCACAATCCGCGATCTGCGCGATCCCCGCATTCCCCGGAGCAACGATCAGGCGATCACATTTGGGGTTTTGCAGCACTGCCCATGCCAGGCTGTGTTCGCGCCCTCCGCTGCCGAGAATGAGGATATTCATGAAAGCTCTCCGATCTGCTTGGCCTTGCCTGCGCGGCGTTCTAAGCTGGGCGCGCATTTGAAACAAGGCGCTGAAATGTCCGACCTGCTTGATGACCCGATTCCGGGCCAAAACACCCCTGAATACACAGTGTCCGAAATTTCGGGTGAGGTGAAACGGACGCTCGAAGGCTCATTCGGCCGAATCCGCGTGCGCGGTGAGGTTGGGCGCGTGTTCAAAGCCCGATCCGGGCATCTTTATTACGACATCAAGGACGACCGGAACGTTTTGGCCTGCACCACGTGGAAAGGTCAGATTTCCGGCCTGTCCGTTGTGCCCGAAGAAGGGTTGGAGGTCGTCGTCACCGGCCGCCTTACCGCTTTCGGGGCGCAATCCAAATACAACCTGAACGTCGATGAGGTTTCTGTCGCGGGTCAGGGCGCGCTCATGGCGCTGCTGGAGAAGCGCAAGAAACAACTGGAATCCGAAGGTCTGTTCGCACCTGAACACAAGAAACCCCTGCCGTACCTGCCGCAGATCATTGGCGTTGTGACATCCCCTTCCGGTGCCGTGATCCGCGACATTCTGCATCGGCTCAGGGACAGGTTTCCGCGCAAGGTGCTGATCTGGCCTGTGGCGGTTCAAGGGGCCAACTGCGCGCCCGAGGTCGCCCGCGCCATCGAAGGCTTCAACCAACTGACACCCGGCGGCGCGTTGCCGCGGCCCGACCTGATCATCGTCGCCCGTGGCGGCGGATCGATCGAAGACCTCTGGGGTTTCAATGAAGAGATCGTCGCCCGCGCCGCAGCCGCGTCGGACATACCGTTGATCTCGGCCGTTGGGCATGAAACCGATACCACCCTGATTGATTTCGTGTCGGACCAGCGCGCGCCGACGCCCACCGCGGCCGCCGAACTGGCCGTTCCGGTGCGCATGGAACTGCTTGCCTGGACCGAAGAGCAAGCCGCGCGCCTGTCCCGCGCGGCAACGGATGCCGTTCAACGCCGAACGCAAAGGCTGCGCGATCTGTCCCGCGCCCTGCCGCGCCCGGACAGCCTGTTGAACACACCAAGACAACGCCTTGATTTGATTGCAGATCGCCTCACACCCGCCTTGATCCGAGGGGTGCAGAACCGTCGCCTACAAGTGGTGGAATTGTCTGCTCATCTGCGCCCCTCGACCCTGCGAAGCTTGATATCGACGCGACAGGAATCGCTGCGCAACCTGTCATCGCGCCTGTCCTTGCGACCGATCCAAAGGGAAATCGACCAGCAGCGGCAAAACCTCGATCGTTTGCGCGATCGAATGCACACGGCCCAAACCACGCGACTGGACCGCCTCAAACAGCAACTCGAAGCGACGGACCGCCTGCGCGAGACGCTGAGCTACAAAGCCACTTTGGACCGCGGATACGCAGTCGTCCGGGCCGAAGGGAATGTGATCACCACCAAGGCTCAGGCCGCCAAACAAACGGCGCTCGAGATCGAATTCGCCGATGGTGTTCTCAGCACCGGCCCGGGCGCGAAATCACCCTCGAAGAAACCCAGGCCGGACACCCCGGATCAGGGATCACTGTTCTAAGCCGTGTTGACCATCTGGGGCCGTGACAATCGCCGATGCGCAACTTTCTGAAAACGCTTTCCTGTGCGGTTCCTGCCTGACTTTGGCCGATATCCAGTTGGGACACATACTCTATCGCTACTATGACATCGATATTTCGCGCGCATAACTGCGCAGTTTGCGCCGCTATCATGAAGGGTTGACGGACAGGACAGCTTACCAAACCCATGTCATGATCGATTATGATGAGCTGCGCGCCAACTGATCAAACGCCAACGTCCGGCCCGTAACAAACCATTTCTTCCCCAAGATCCTCGGCCTCATACAGTTCGGTCGCTTGCGGATTGCCTTCGAACTGCGCAATCAAACCGCCACCGGATTGAGTGAAAACCCAGCATTGCGGATCCAGCCTGTCTTCGTAGACAAAGCAGATCTGCTCACCCTGCTGATACCAGATACCTTCCTTGCAATTCCCGTCGAGAAAAGACCAGATCACACGACGGTTCGGAAGATACCGCTCCACCCCGTAAATCTGACCTTCGAACCCGTAAAACAGAGTTTTGCCCTGCGTATACTTGTCGAACTCCGAGCCAGACAAAGGCGTTTGTGCCGCCACGGAATGTGCGGCAAAAGTCGCGAGAATCATCAGGAACCTGAACATGCTTCCATTTTGTCAGAAGCGCTTCGGTCATGCCATTCGCCTGTTGGATCGGGGTCATCACAAGGCGCTTAACTCAACGTAAGCGGTTGATTTCACGCCACGTCCCAGATCAGATTATTCTGAACCGGCGAGGAGATGACATGCCAACCCTACTGTTCTGGATCGCCTTTGGCTGTGCCCTTGGGTACCTGCCGCTGACCTCCCGGCCCGCCGGTTCTTTGCGCACTGCACTGAAAACCGCATCGGTCGCCCTATTGGCGGTCACGGCCATCATGAACGGTGGGCCTTGGCTGTTGGTTCTTGCGCTCGCTCTTTGTGCGACAGGCGACGCGCTGCTGTCGCGCGAAACAGATGCCACCTTCATGACGGGCATCGCCGCATTTGCCGCCGGGCATCTGGCCTATATCGCTCTGTTCCTGACATTGCCGATCAGTTCTGCCGGGCTGATCCTCAGCGCGCCTGCGATTGTATGGTCCTTGATCATTCTGGGCATCATCATGGCCACATTGCTTGCGCCCCGCGCCGGAGACCTGAAGGGGCCCGTTCTGGCCTATATCCCCATCATTCTTGGCATGGGGATCACGGTGCTGGCACTGCCGGATGCCGGTCCCCTTCGGTGGGCCTTTCCCGCCGCAATGGCCTTCATCGCGTCAGATCTGATCCTCGCAACCGAGAAGTTCCTGCTGCCGCCGCACCATCCGGCCCTCAAGGTGACGCCCTATCTTGTATGGCCCCTTTACTGGGGTGCTCAGCTTGGCTTTGTCCTTGCGTTTGCGTGACCCTTTGCAACTGCCGCAAATCCGCATTAGGTGAAGGGAACACCTGTGGAGACCAAGTATGGCGTTTTTCTCAAAGCTAAAGGACAAGCTGTTCAAATCTTCATCTCGTCTTGAAGAAGGGCTGGAAGCCATCGTCGAGGATGGCGGCGAGGAAACGGCGGCACCGGACCCGGTGATCCCCCAGCCGCAGCCGGATCCGCAACCCGTTCCGGAAGTGCCAGAACCTGCCCCGGCCCCGCAACCGGCTGAACCGCCGGCACCGATCCCGGCTGACCCCACGCCTGTCGCTCCGCCGCCGGAAATACCGGAATCCAAGGGTATCCTGAACCGCCTGTTCAATCGAGGCGCCGTCACGGAAATGCGCCGAACCCTGGACGATGACATGCTGGAGCAGCTCGAAGAGCTGCTGATCGCCTCGGACATGGGCGTCGACACGGCCTTGCGTGTCACGTCGAACATGGCCGAGGGCCGCTTTGGCCGCAAACTGTCGACCACAGAGATCAAGCAACTCCTGGCACAAGAAATCGCCCGCGTGATGGAGCCTGTGGCCAAGCCTCTGCCGATCTATCCCAAACGGCCACAAGTGGTGCTGGTCGTCGGCGTCAACGGCTCGGGCAAGACCACGACAATTGGAAAACTGGCCAGCCAGTTCAAAGAGGCCGGCAAAAAGGTCGTCATCGCCGCCGGCGATACCTTCCGCGCCGCGGCCGTGGAACAGTTGCAGGTCTGGGGTGATCGCGCCGGAGTTCCGGTTCTGACCGCCCCCGAAGGCTCGGACCCCGCCAGCCTCGCCTTTGACGCGCTGACCCGTGCACAGGCAGAGGGCGCCGATCTGCTGATGATAGATACGGCGGGCCGCCTGCAAAACCGCACCGACCTGATGGAGGAACTGGCCAAAATCGTCCGCGTCATTCGCAAGGTTGATGACACTGCTCCGCACAACACCTTGCTCGTACTCGACGCCACCACCGGACAGAACGCGCTGAGCCAGGTGGAAACGTTCCGCAAACTGGCGGACGTTTCCGGTCTGGTCATGACCAAGCTGGATGGCACGGCCAAGGGCGGTGTTCTTGTTGCCCTGGCAGACAAATTCGGGTTGCCCATCCACGCGATCGGCGTCGGTGAACAGATCGACGACCTTGCCCCTTTCGACCCCGAAGAATTCGCCGCCGCCCTCACCGGTCTCGACAAAGGCTGATCCCAGGCTTCATCTGGCCCCAAATATCCTCGGGGGGTGTTGGGGGGCAGACAGCCCCCCACCTTCTCCGCTCCGCAAAAGGTCCGCGTATTTGAGCGACTGGCTGATCTCTCTCGAAGGCACCGAAGCCGGACACCAGCTGGCATTGGCGCTGGCTTTGATGGCCGCGTTCCTGCACGCGGTCTTCGGTGCATTGCAAAAAGGCAGGCATGACCCATGGCTGTCCCGCGGCGCGATCGACGCCTGCTATTGCCTCATGGCCGCCCCCTTCGCCTTTTTCGTGGTGCCCTGGCCCGAACCTCATATGTGGCCGATCTTCGCGCTCGTCTGGCTGATCCACATCGCCTACAAGACATTGCAAGCCATGGCATATACCAAAGGCTCTTACACCGTCGTCTATCCGGTGGTGCGCGGGACGGGTCCGCTGTTCACCGTCATCGGTGCCTATCTTCTGTTCGGCGAAACATTCTCGGCCGTTCAATGGCTGGGCGTGGCCACCTTGCTGGCGGGGATATTTGGGTTGGCTGCCTACAACTTCAGGTTCCTGGAAACCAACAGGGATACGCTGGGCATCGCGCTGACACTGGCGATCATCACTGGCCTGTTTGTGGCCCTGTACACCACCTATGATGCCTATGGCATTCGCGCCACCGCCGATCCGTTCACCTTTTTGGCCTGGTTCTTCATGATCGACGGCGCGGCCATGCCGATCTACGCATTTCTCAGGTGGCGCGCGATGGCGCACAGACCTGCGCCTGGCCCGCTGATGTTGCGCGGCCTCGCTGGCGGTATCATCGCCCCTTTGTCCTTCGGGGCGATCATGCTGGCCACCCGGCTGGACAAGGTCGGTGAAGCAGCCGTTCTGCGCGAAACCTCAACAGTCTTCGCTGCGCTGATCGGCTGGCTTGTGCTAAAGGAAACGGTTGGCCCAAGACGCATTGCCCTGATGGCATTGATTGCACTTGGCGCCGTAATAGTTGAAATGGGCGGATAAGCAGCAGGAAGTACAGATGACAGGCAAAAAAGACATCAACCCTTTTCTGAAACAGGTTCTGGAACTTGGCCCCCCGCTGGCCTTCTTCTTCATCTACCTGCGCCTGCGCGACGACAGCTTTCTGATCGGCGGCATCGAGTATTCCGGCTTCATTATCGCCACGATTATCTTTGTCCCCCTGATGCTGGGGGCAATGGGTATCCTATGGTATTTGACCGGCAAACTCAGCCGGATGCAGATCTTCACGGCCATCATGGTGATTTTCTTCGGCGGTCTCACAGCCTGGTTCAACGACGAGCGGTTCTTCAAGATGAAAACCACACTTGTCTATGGTCTGTTTGCCCTGATCCTCGGCATCGGTCTGATGCAAAAGAAATCCTACCTGGCCTATGTTCTGGACGAAATGCTGCCGATGAAACACGAAGGCTGGATGATACTCACGCGCCGTCTGTGTGCTTGTTTCGCCGTTCTGGCCGCCGCAAACGAATTCGTCTGGCGCACCATGTCGACGGATCTGTGGGTCAAGATCGAGACCTTCGGCTTTCCCATCGCGCTGATGGCCTTCCTGATGCTTCAGTTCAGCATTCTGCAACGCTATATGGACGATCCCGAGCAGAAATAGCGGCCTTTACACCCGCCAGACCTGCCAAAACAAACAAAATTCTTGGCTTGAGCGCCCAGCTATGGGAAGTTGTGCCACCACCCACTCTCATACCCTGCCCAAGATCGGTGCATACATGACGGCCTTTCCCACCAGCGGCTTCCTTGCCGAAGCTTCCGACGGGCTCAGAGAAATGCTTTCGGCGCAGGCGACCGAAATATCTCTGTCCCAAGGTGAAATACTTTTTGAACAAGGTGACGAGGGCGACTCTCTCTATGCCATTTTGGAAGGCACGTTAGAGGTTTCCTTTCTGGCAATGAGCGGCCGCAAACTGACACTTACCTTGATGCGCCCCGGCGAAGTCTTCGGTGAAATCGCGTTGTTCGACAATGGTCCGCGTACGGCCACCATTGCGGCGGCCGAAAAGTCGCGTGTACTGCGTGTGCGCCGCAACGACGTTATGAACCAGATCAGGCAACAGCCTGATCTGGCCGTGGATATGATCCGTCTGGCCGGATTGCGGATGCGATGGATGGGATTGCAATTGAACGAGCAGGTCTTTCTGCCCATGCCTATTCGGCTGGCCCGCAAGCTGCTGCACCTGTCCAGTTTACAGGACGACCCGACCGCGCGCATCACCCTGTCGCAGAGCGAACTGGCCGAATTTGTCGGTGCCACACGCGAGGCAGTATCCAAAACCATCTCGATCTGGAAACGCGACAACATGGTCGAAGCCTCTCGAGGTGGTTTGCTGATCCAGGACTTTGAAGCCCTGCGAGAATTGGCTGATTCAGATCTTATTTGATCCGGTGTGATCTGGTTCACAGACCATCGATTACGCTTTGACCTAACGTGAGATTGTTACCGTAGGAGGTCAGAGAATCATCCCCGATATCTGTCCACTGACCTCTCCCTGTATCTGAGCCATACGCAATCACTGCGTATGGCTCATTTTTTTTGCGTGGCGGTGATACCCGGTCTGGCCCGTAATAAAAAAAGGCCGGGAGGGTTTCCCGGCCCGTTCAATCAGTTCTCGAGGCTCAGCGCCACAAAACGCGGATCGCCGCCCCTGCGCACCAACAGCAGCAAAGATTTGCGACCAGCTTCGCGCGATTCTTCCATGCGGGCTTCAAGATCTCCGATGGTTTCCACCTTTTGCTGGCCTGCTTCGGTGATCAGATCACCTGCCCGCATTCCCTTGGCATACGCCTCAGATGCTTCATCGACATCTGTAATCACAAGGCCGTCTGCATCACCATCCAGACCCAAATCTGAACGCAGCGTATCGGTCAGGGGGGAAATCGTCAGGCCCAGAATATCCGCGTTCTCTTCAATCGGAGCTTCCTGCGGTTCCTCCTCGCCAGTGTCAGCGCGTTCTGCATCTTCCCGACGCCCTAGTGTCACAAGTACGGTCTGGGTTCCGCCGTCGCGGTGCACGACCACTCTGACCGACTTGCCAACTTCTGCTTCACCGACCTGACGCACCAGACCTCGCGTGTCTTCCACCTCGACGCCATCAAAGCTGAGGATCACGTCACCCGCCTTCAACCCAGCTTCCTTGGCGGGGCCGTCCGGTACATCGCTGATCAGCGCCCCGCCTGGCTTTTCCAGGCCCATGGCCTCAGCCATGTCCTCGGTTACGTCCTGAATACGGACGCCCAACCACCCGCGGCGGGTCTCGCCATATTTGCGCAGTTGATCCACGACCTTCACGACAACATTCGACGCCATCGAGAAACCAATGCCGATTGAACCGCCGTTGGGCGACAGGATTGCGGTGTTCACTCCGATCACTTCGCCGTCCATGTTGAACAGCGGCCCGCCCGAGTTGCCACGGTTGATCGCCGCGTCCGTTTGAATGTAATCGTCATAGGTTCCGCTCAGCGCTCGGTTGCGGGCTGAAACGATCCCCGCCGATACCGAAAAGCCTTGCCCAAGCGGGTTGCCCATGGCGATAACCCAGTCACCCACACGCGCTACGTCGCTGTCGCCGAATTTCACGTATTTCAGTGGGCCCGAAGCCTCGACCTTGAGCAGCGCGATATCGGTTTTCTCATCCGTTCCGATAACCTTGGCCACCAGCTCTTTCTTGGGTTGCCCATCGCCGGGGAAGAATTCCACAAGGATCTCATCAGCTTCGGCAATCACATGGTTGTTTGTGACGATAAAGCCATCTTCCGAGATCACGAACCCAGATCCCAGCGCGTTACTTCTACGCGGCGCGTTGTCACCGTTGTCACCGTTGCGATCCTGAAACTCGCGAAAGAAATCCTCGAACGGAGAGCCTTCAGGAACAATACCTTGCGGTCCAGTCTGGCCTTCGATCAAAGTGCTGGTGGTAATGTTCACTACTGCCGGGCTGATTTCCTCAGCCAGCGGTGCCAAACTTTCACTTTTGGCCTGCGCTGCAACCGATTGCGCCAGCAACAGCAGTGAACCTGCAAAAGCCAGCCACATCAGCCGCATCCAAACACTCACTTCGTCCCACCGGACGGATACACTGCGCGCTTTCGCCTGCACTTGAGCTCTCCTTGTCGACATTCACGCCAAGACCGCTTGTTCTCGGCCTTTCTTACAAACCAATGTAGTCAGTTTGCCCCCACGAGCAACTCGGGATCGCAGCGAAATCACCAGCAAGTGAAACCACAGCGTCAAAATCCCAATTGTTGCGCGCCCCAAAGCAGGACCAAACCGCTGATCACGCATAGCAATCCGACCAGGCGCCGGGCTTGCTCTGGCATGTCCCGCAAGGCTTCAAGCATCCGCTCTATAAGCGAAGGGGCCAGCGCATAGGCCAGCCCCTCGACAATCAGTACCAGCCCGAAAGCCAGAAGGATCATACCCATTATTCAGACGCCGCAGCCGCCGGTGCTCGCCGTCCGTTTGGCGAAGCGAGGTAGTTGAAAAACTCGGAATCCGGGCTCAGGATCAATGAGCTATTACCACCTTGCAGCGCATTTTCATACGCGGTCAGCGAACGGTAGAACTCGAAGAACTCCGGGTCTGCACCATACGCTTCGGCAAAGATCGCGTTGCGTTCGGCGTCAGCTTCACCGCGGATGATTTCCGCCTCACGACGGGCATCCGAGACCAGTTCGACCACGGTACGGTCTGCCTGCGCGCGAACACGTTGTGCAGCTTCGTTACCGCGGGCGCGCTCGTCGGTCGCCTCACGTTCGCGTTCAGCCTTCATCCGGTCGAATGTTGCCTCGAGGTTCGCCTGCGGCAGGTCGGTCGCTTTCAGGCGCACGTCGATCACGTTGACGCCCAGCGCCCGCGCTTCGGCAATCGCGCTGTTGCGGATGCGCAGCATCAGCGCGGCACGGTCTGAACTGAGGATGTCACGCGAGGAGACCGAACCCAGTACTTCGCGGGTTTCAGCGCGCAGGATACGATCCAGACGGTCTTCGGCGACCGGAATACCACCCACACCAACGGCCTGACGGAACTGTTCCAGATCAGAAATCCGATAGCGGGCGAAGGCATCAACCACCAGTCGGCGATCATCCAGAGGCGTAACCTCCAACGGCTGAACGTCGATGGACAGGATCCGGTCGTCATAGCGGACAACTTCCTGAATCAGCGGGATCTTGAACGCCAGACCCGGCTCTTCCTTGACCGCAACAACGCGGCCAAATTGCAGAACCAACGCGCGCTCACGTTCATCCACGATGAAGATCGAGGACAGTACACCAACAATCGCGATGAAAACGATCGGCAGAATAAAGGTCGCTTTACGCATCAGTTGCTCTCCTGTCCGGAATTGCGGCGCAGTTCGTTCAGCGGCAGGTAAGGTACGACGCCCTGCCCCGATCCGGTCGAGTTTTCGTCCAGAATGATCTTGTCCACGTCACCCAGAACCTGCTCCATCCGCTCCAGGTACAGACGTTTGCGAGTCACATCAGGCGCTTTGGAATATTCTTCCAGAACCGCGCTGAAACGGCTGGCCTCACCCATGGCGCTGTTGATCTGTTGTGCGCGGTAGGCTTCGGCTTCTTCCAGAACCTGGGCAGCTTCACCGCGCGCCTCAGCCAAAACCCGGTTGGCGTAGGCGTCCGCCACGTTCTGCAAGCGGTCACGCTCCTGCGCGGCGGCCTGAACATCGCGGAAGGCGGCGATCACGTCCTGCGGCGGGTCGGCCTTGTCAAAGTTCACGCGGATGATGTTCACACCCGAATCGTAGCTGTCCATCGTCGTCTGGATCAGTTCCTGAAGGCGCTCAGCAATGATGCCGCGATCCCGGTTCAGGATTGGTGCCAGCTCGCTCTGCGCGATAATCTCACGCATCGCCGATTCCGACACGGCACGGATCGTCTGACGCGGATCACGCAGATTGAAAAGGAACTTGGCCGGGTCGTTGATATTCCAGACGACCTGATAATCGATATCGACCACGTTCTCGTCGCCGGTCAGCATGAGGCCATCGTCGCTGCCCCGGGCTCCGCCCATATCTTCGGTCTGTTCGCGGGTGACCGGAATCACCTCGGCAGTGACAAACGGCCATGGCGCGAAGTTCAGACCCGGATTGCCAACCGCAGAAAACTCACCCAGAAACAGCTCAACTGACTGTTCTTCCGGTTTTACAGTATAAAAGCTGGCCAGCCCCCACAAAACGGCAGCCGCCACCAGACCAATCGCAACTGTACCTTTGGTAAAGGCCGGGCCTCCACCGCCCTGACCACCGCTGCCACCACGGCCACCGCCGCCGCGACCGCCCATCAGGACGCGCAGCTGCTCCTGGCCTTTTTTCATCAGCTCGTCGATCTCGGGAATCTGCGGGCCGTCGCCTTCGGGTGGGCGTCGCCCGTCCCCGTTGTTACCCCGATTTCCTCCACCTCCTGAAGAGCCTCCGCCCCCCCAGGGGCCACCGCTGTTGCCCGCCATATGTATCATTTCCTTCGTTTAGGCCCGTGTGATCACGGGCACACTTGTAACTTGTGTGCGCGCGCTTGCAAATCAAGCGGAGCGTACAGGTTGCCGCATTGTCACCAGTTCTTCCGCCATAACGGGATGTACTGCAACCGTGCGATCGAAATCTTCCTTTGTCGCGCCCATCTTTACGGCAATTCCGGCCAGCTGGATCATCTCTCCTGCTCCGGGGGCAACAATATGGCAGCCCAGAACCTTGCGGGTGCCCTGGCTGACGATCAGTTTCATCAGAACGCGTTGCGTGCCACCGGCAAACGCCTTCTGCATCGGTTTGAACGAAGTGGCATACACATCGATCGGTTCCTGGGCCGAGGCTTCTTCCTCGCTCAGGCCGACTGTGCCGAATTCCGGTTGCGTGAAAATGGCGGTTGGGATCAGCGCGTGATCCACAGGGGTCGGGTTGCCTTTGAAGACGGTTTCCACAAAAGCCATACCCTCGCGGATGGCCACGGGTGTCAGGTTGACCCGGTCGGTGACATCGCCAATGGCATAGATCGACGGAACGGCGGTCTGGCTGTATTCATCCACGACGATCTCGCCCTTGCGCCCACGTTCAACGCCCAGCTCTTCCAGCCCGAGGTTATCGGCATTCGGCGCCCGGCCCGTGGCGTACATGACCACGTCAAAACGATCCTCGGTGCCGTCCGTCGCCTTGACACGTATCTGGTCGCCATCTTTGGCCATTTCCAGCACATTGGTGCCCAGCCGTACGTCGATGCCGTTCTGGCGCATCTCTTCGCAGATCAGCCCACGCGCTTCTTCATCAAAGCCACGCAGGATCTGCGCACCGCGATAGAATTGCGTGGTCTTGACGCCCAGACCGTTCATGATCCCGGCAAATTCGCTGGCGATATAACCGCCACCAACAATCAGAATGCTTTCGGGCAGTTTATCCAGATGGAAAATCTCGTTCGACGTGATCGCAAGATCCGATCCCGGGAAATCCGGCACCACCGGTCGACCGCCTGTTGCAATCAAGATGTGTTTGGCAGTTTTCCGGGTGCCATCGGCCAGCTCGACCGTGTGCGCATCCACCAGGCGCGCCCGCTGATCAAAGCTTTCAACGCCGTTGTTTTTCAGGATGCTGCGATAAATCCCTTCCAACCGGTCCAGTTCGGCAACCAGTTTGCCGTGAAACATGTCCCAGTCAAACGCGCCAGACTGAACATCCCAACCATAAGCTTGCGCATCTTTGATCATGCCCGAGTATTCACTGGCAAAGACCATCAGTTTCTTAGGCACGCAGCCCCGGATCACACAGGTGCCGCCATAGCGATCTTCTTCAGCCAGCGCGACCTTTGCACCGGCTTCACCCGCCGCCACGCGTGCCGCCCGGACCCCGCCCGAGCCTCCGCCGATCACAAAAAGATCATAGTCAAAGCTCATGCCGGGTTCCTTCGTTCAACTTGCAAAAATCCTCTGGATATCTGGGCGCGAAAACCCCGGTGCCAACCCCCGGGCGTGGAATTTTCGATCTTTTGCCGACGCTTGTCCGATTGGCTTGCATAAAACTCAGTCCGTTTGGTCGGAAAACAGGTTTTCCCGGGATCCGCTCAGCAGCTGATTCAGTTCCAGGGTACCCGCGTTGATATCCCGCAATTCGACCCGCCCGTCGCCATGGCCGATGATGACCTTGTCACAGATATCGATGAACAGGCCGTTTTCCACCACGCCGGGAACCTGGTTGAGGATCAGGGCCATCTGACGCGGATTGCCGATGCGTTGCAGATGCAGGTCGAGAATGTGGTTGCCCTCATCAGTCACGAACGGGGCCGCGCCATTCATACGCAGCGCCGACGAGGTTCCAAGTACATCCATCGCGTCCAGCGCTTCTTCGATCAGTGTTCGCGTGGTTTGCCAGCCAAATGGAACAACCTCGACCGGCAAGGGGAAAGCACCCAGCGTTTCCACCTCTTTCCCCGCATCTGCGATGACGATCATCTGATCGCTGGCCGTGGCAACGATCTTTTCCTGCAAATGCGCGCCGCCGCCGCCCTTGATCAGGTTCAGGTCGGCGTCGAATTCATCCGCGCCGTCGATGGTCATGTCCAGCCACCCGGCCTGATCCAGAGAAATGACTTCGATCCCGACCTCGCGTGCCAGCTGCGCGGTGCGGGTGGACGTGGGAACGCCCTTGATCCGCAGACCTTCGTCCTGCACCCGTTCGCCCAAACGACGGACCAGCCAGGCCGCAGTGGATCCCGTTCCAAGACCCACGCGCATGCCGTCCTCGACCATCTCGGCGGCACGACATGCGGCCACGTATTTTGCGGTGTCGATGGGCGACAGTTCTCCGGTCATAGCAGCTTTCCCAGTTTGGCCTGCCGGAGTTATAGGGAATGCGCCGCGCGACTGCGACCACATTTTGCGGTTCGGCAAGCGTAAAGATGCCTGAAGACTGCGCGTTTCCTATCGGAAACGTCGCAATCATGTCTTACGCCCTCATCTTTGTCATATAGATTGCCCGCATGTTGACCCGATACCGCCTGCACTACGCCCCTGACAACGCCTCGCTGGTGATCCGGCTGGTGCTGGAAGAAATGGGTGTGCCCTATGAAACTGTGCTGGTCGATCGCCGTCGCAACGAACAGGACAGCGCGGCGTACAGGGCATTGAACCCGAACGGGCTGATCCCGGTGCTTGAAACTCCGCAAGGGCCGATCTTTGAAACGGCGGCAATCCTGCTGTGGCTGTCCGAGCGCCACGGGCAACTGGCCCCGGCGGCAGGCGCCCCCGAACGCGCAGAGTTTTTGAAATGGCTGTTCTTTGCGTCCAACACGCTGCACGCCGATCTGCGCATTCTGTTCTATGCCGAGAAATACATCACCCCACCACAGGCTGATACCCTGCGCGCAGGCATCAGACCCCGTTTGAAGCAGCACCTGCAACTGCTGGACGCGCTGGCAAAACGCGCGCCAGCCTGGTTTTGCGCGGAATGCCCGTCGGTTGTGACCTATTATGTCGCCTGCATGATGCGTTGGATGGCCTTGTATCCGGCCGAGGCAGATCGCAGTTGGTATGCGCTGTCTGACACCCCGGCCCTGCAAACCATCCTGGCACAGCTCGAGACACGCCCCGCCACTCACACGGCCATCGCGGCCGAGGGTCTGGGCCCCGCACCCTACACCTCTCCAATTTACGCCAACCCCTTAGAAGGCTCAGCTACCTGACATGTTCCTCTCTGTCTTCGATATGTTCAAAGTGGGCATCGGCCCGTCCTCCTCCCACACCATGGGCCCCATGGTGGCGGCGGCGCGCTTTCTGGATATGATGCGTGCTTCACCCTTTGAATTTGCGGGTCTGAAGGGCTCGCTGCATGGCTCGCTCGCCTTTACCGGCGTCGGCCATGCGACCGACCGGGCGACCATACTGGGCCTGGCCGGCTTTGTTCCGGACACCTATGACAACGACAAGGCCGAGGCCGCATTGGCGGATATCGCCAAGACGCACACGGTTACCCCCGACGGCCTGCCGACGCTTCAGTTCGATCCCAATACAGACCTGATTTTCGACTATGACACCAACCTGCCGGGACACGCCAACGGGATGATCCTGATGGCCACGGACGCGCAGGGGGACGTGATCCTGCGCCAGGTGTTCTATTCCATCGGTGGTGGTTTTGTCCTGACCGAAGAAGAACTGGCCGAAGGCAAGGCAACGGATGAGGGCGCACCGGTGCCGTTCCCGTTCAAGTCCGCGGCTGAAATGCTGGAGATGGCCAAATCCAGCGGCAAAACCATCGCCGAGATGAAGCGCGCCAATGAGATTGCGCGCGGCTGCGCCGACAGTTTCGCCAAAGGATGCGCCCGTCTGTGGGACGTCATGAATGCCTGTATCGAACGCGGTTTGACGACCGACGGCATTCTGCCCGGCGGGCTGAAAGTGCGACGCAGGGCAAAGGGTATCTATGACGCGCTGATGGCCGAACGCGGCATGAACCTGACCGCGCCGCACACGATCAACGACTGGATGAGTGTCTACGCCATGGCGGTCAACGAAGAAAACGCCGCCGGTGGGCAAGTCGTAACGGCACCGACCAACGGGGCGGCGGGCGTTCTTCCTGCGGTGCTGCGCTATTACCTGGACCACGTTCCCGGTGCCTCGGAGAGCCATATCGAAGATTTCCTTCTGACCGCGGCCGCGATTGGCGGGCTGGTCAAATACAATGCGTCCATCTCGGGGGCCGAAGCGGGGTGTCAGGCCGAGGTCGGCAGCGCATCAGCCATGGCCGCGGCGGGGCTCTGCGCCGTGATGGGCGGTACGCCCGAACAGGTTGAAAACGCCGCCGAGATCGCGTTGGAGCATCATTTGGGCATGACCTGCGATCCCGTCGCCGGGTTGGTTCAGGTGCCCTGTATCGAACGCAACGGGCTGGGGGCCATCAAGGCTGTGTCCGCTGCGTCTTTGTCCCTTCGCGGGGATGGCGAGCATTTCGTGCCGCTGGATGCGGTGATCGAAACGATGCGTCAGACCGGTCATGACATGCACGAAAAATACAAGGAAACCTCGCTTGGTGGATTGGCCGTGAACGTGCCAAACTGCTGAGATCGCAACAAATGGGGGTCGATATGCGTGGACATTGCCTGTGCGGCAGCATCAAGTACGAAATCGACCCTCCTGCCCTGTCCTGCGTCACCTGTCATTGCGACAGCTGCCGACGCCAATGCGCCGCGCCGATGACAACCTATTTCGCGGTTCGTGACGGGCAGTGGCGCTGGATCGGAGAAGAGCCGAAACGCTTCAACTCTTCGCCCGGAGTCGAGCGCAGCTTTTGCCCGGATTGCGGCACGCCAATCTCGTTCCGCTCGGCCAAAATGTCGGATGTGCTGCATCTTTACGTCGCCACTTTGGAGAACCCCGAGGCAATGCAGCCCACATTGCACGTGTCTCATGAAGAAAGGCTGAGCTGGCTGCATCTGGATGACAACCTGCCCACCTGCACCGGGCCGGATTACACAAAGGTTCAACCCCTGCCCGACGCCTGACATTCGACCTTTCCACTGCGCCGCGAAGCAGATAGCGTCGCGCGCATGACTCAGGATCGTCCCGTCTTTGGCATCTTCTTGATGCTCGGTTTTTGCGTGCTTGCACCCTTGGGGGATGCGATGGCAAAGCTGTTGGGCGAAACGACACCGTTGGGTTTGCTGGTTGCAGCCCGGTTCGCGGTACAAGCGCTGATTCTCATCCCGCTGGTGATGATGACAGGCCGGCCCTGGCGGATGCACGGGCGTATCCTGCGCCTGACAGTCATCCGCACGCTGCTGCACATCATCGGCATAACCGCGATGTTCAGTGCGTTGCAGTTCCTACCCCTGGCTGATGCCATCGCCATTGCATTTGTCATGCCGTTCATCATGTTGCTGCTGGGCAGATACGTTCTGGGCGAAGAGGTCGGCGCGCGGCGCCTGGTGGCCTGCATCGTCGGTTTCATCGGCACACTCCTGGTCATACAGCCCAGCTTTGCCGAGGTGGGCTTACCTGCCCTGCTGCCGTTGATCGTTGCCGTGGTCTTTGCCCTGTTCATGCTGGTCACGCGGCAAATCGCCAAGGAAACTGATCCGATTTCCTTGCAGGCGGTGTCTGGTGTCATGGCAACTGTGGGGCTGGTTCCTGTCCTCGTGATCGGAACATCGCTTGGTATCTGGAACCTGTCAGCCGCCTTGCCCGCCCCCGACATGTTTTGGCTGCTGATCGCGATAGGAGTTTTGGGAACTGTCGCACATCTGCTGATGACATGGTCGCTGCGCTATGCACCTTCGGCCACGCTGGCCCCGATGCAATATCTGGAAATCCCTGTGGCGACTCTGATTGGCTGGGCAATCTTCAGCGACCTGCCCGACGGGCTGGCGGCGGTTGGGATCATGATTACCGTCGCCGCCGGTTTGTACGTTATTCTTCGTGAACGGGCCACCGCTCGCTCTGCCCCGACAGAAACACCTGCATAAGCGGATCGAGTGCGGCGCGGGGAACCATCACCAACAGGCCGGGCCCATCCATCTGCAATTCAACATCCGACAGTGCGCGATTGGAGGTGCCCACCTGGTCGTCCGGTTGCAACAGAAGGCCGTCGATGGGCCATTCCAGCCCGGTGCTGCGCCCCGTCACAGGGCGCATTGGAAACAGCGACACCACATCCCCCGGCAAAACCGGCAGCCGCATTTGGCGGGGTGCGTGAAACACCACCTCATGCGCGCCCAGCAGAATGCAGGCCTGTTCCCGACGTCTGACCAGCACGTTCAGAACAGCAAGCTGATGGTCAAGCCGTCCGCCCAGAAAACCGGCCCCCAAAACCAGTGGAGCCTGCACATTGCGCAAGGCCTTGTCGAAATCGGTGCTGTCCTGTTCACGAATGGCAAAAAGCCGATCAGACGGGATATTGGCTTTCGTTGCTTTGTCCAGCGAATCGAAGTCCCCGATGACCGCATCCGGAATCCGGCCTGATTCTGTCAGAACTGCCGCTCCACCATCAGCTGCAACGACAGAGGTGACGCGGTTCAGCACCAAATTCAGGTCCTCGGAACCGACAAAACCACCCCCAAACAACCCGATTGGATCGGCAGAGCGTACAATTGGTTCATTTTTCCAAAGATTGGCCATTTTTCCCGGATTTGGACACATTAAGACCACAAAATGATAGGTTCATGCATAAAGTTCAGAGCCCTCGTGTGCTCCCGATTCCGGGTAAGTGGGCTCTCGTAGTTTGTAAAGGACGTGCGTCTGATGGTACAGAATAACAAGGTATTAACCGTTTCATATGGAACCTTCTCCTGCACTTTGGAAGGATTCGACGATTCCTTTGAAACGATGAAAGCCATTGCCGAATATTTCCGCGATCTTGCTGCAGATGATCGTTACTTCGGCTCAGAGCCTCCACAACCAGACGCCGAAATGCTGACCCGTATCGCACGCCGCGACGCATCGCAACGCGTCGAAGCCAGCCAAAACGAATCCGGGCTTCTGCTGCGTGCCGCTCCAAATACTGAAGCCCCGGCACCGGTCGCTTCTGACGCAACGGGCCCGCATGCGCAAAATGCAGATGCTATGACCACCCCCCCTCCCGGATATGCGCAAGCAAGCCCGGGGCAGACCGCGTTCACGAACGCGGAGGCCGTCGATGCCACCACATCTCCGCCGGCCGACAGCATTGCCGCAAAACTGCAACGCATCCGGGCCGTTGTTTCCCATTCGGACGTCCCCCCCACTGCCTATTCCGAAGACGAGGAATCTTCGCTGCTGGCCAACACCGCCCCCCCGGTGGACGCCGTGGCCGCTGCGTTCGAAGCAGGTGCTCTCAATGCGGATGACTTTGCTGAACCTGCTCAGCCCGAGGCCGCAGAAATCGAGGATCTGCAAGCGCTTGACGCCGAAGAGGTACAAGACGACGCGCCGGCAGTATCTGAACACCAGGCCTTCGAATCCGCCGCGCCGAATATCGAGAACAATTCCGAACAGCAGGTGCAGCTGACCCCCGACCACCTGCGGGATGAAGAAATCGAGATCGCAACAAACGACGCGCAGCTTCCTGCTGAGCCCCTGTTTTCGGATCTTGAAGAGGATACCGACGAGGAAATCGACGAAGAAGATGTTCCAAACATCCTCAACGTCGAAGACGTGGCGATCGAATCCGAAGATGAAGCAGATGACGAGCCGCAAGACGATCAGGCGCAAGGAGTATTGTCGGAAGAGGACGAAATTCAGCTGCTGTCCGAGATTTCCGAAATCGAAAAAGACATGGCAGGTCGTTCAAGCCAAAAACTGACGGATGACGCCGATCCTGATCAGGATATCTCGCGACTGATGGCCAAAACCGGTGAACATATGGAGGATCCCTCCAGCAGCGACGCGCGAGAAACCTATTCGCACCTTCGCACCGCCGTTGCCGCGACCGAGGCCGACCGTGATGACCAACCGGCCCCGAAAACCTCGCCTGTTGATGAGTATCGCGTTGATCTTGCGTCAGCGGTCAGCCCGCGCCGCCCCGAAGTTAACGTGACCAGCATACGCCCGGAAGCAGACGCTCCGGCTCCGTTGAAGCTGGTTGCTGAGCAGCGCGTGGACGATCAAAGCGAATCCAATGGCCCCGTGATGCCGCGTCGCGTGACCACTCAGGTGGAAGAAACCGGGTCGGAAGAAGGCGGTTTTGCGCAATTCGCACAGGATCAGGGTGCACAGTCGCTCCAGGACCTGCTTGAAGCGGCCGCAGCCTACCTGTCTTTCATCGAAGGACAGCAACAATTCTCGCGCCCGCAACTTATGAACAAAGTCCGTTCTTTGAAGCAGGATGAGTTCAATCGCGAAGAAAGCCTGCGCTCCTTCGGACAGTTGCTGCGCGATGGAAAAATCGAAAAAGCCGGCGGCGGACGTTTTGCGGCCTCTGACCTGATCGGCTTCCGACCTGATGATGAGCGCGCAGTAGGCTGACTGCCGCGCCAATTGACAAAAAAGGGCCGGGTGAACCCCGGCCCTTTTGCTATGGCGCGCCCAGAGACAAACGCACGTTGTTAAACAAGACACAGCGTTGCCCATTGTACCGGGCCCGACCAGCCGCCTTGGTCCGAGCAATGGCCCGGCTCAGGATTGATCCGGGTCCTCTTTGCCAACGCCGCGAAAAACGAACTTGAACGGCAGGGCCCAAAGAATGCCCAGAACGATATAGACCAGAAGTTCCATCCATATCGGGGGGCGCTCCAGCCAGTTCAGAACCGTCACCACCGCCACAATGTAAAGTGGCAGGCCGATCACAAGAATAACCAACGACCAGCGCCGGCGCGCCTTATAGCTCAGACCTGTTTTCTGCTCTTTGTTCATCAATCTGCAAACGGGTCGGTCACCAGAATGGTGTCGTCCCGCTCCGGGCTGGTGGACAAAAGGGCCACAGGGCATTCGATCAGCTCTTCCACCCGGCGCACATACTTGATTGCGTTGGCGGGCAGATCGGCCCAGCTGCGCGCGCCTTCGGTGGATTCGCTCCAGCCCGGCATTTCTTCGTAGATCGGGGTGCAGCGCGCCTGCTGTTCTGCGGCAGTCGGCAGATAATCGAGGCGCTCGCCGTCCAGTTCATAGCCTGTGCAGATCTTCAGGGTTTCGAACCCATCCAGAACGTCCAGTTTTGTCAGAGAGATCCCGTTCACGCCACTGGTCGCGCAGGTCTGACGGACCAGGCACGCATCAAACCAGCCACAGCGGCGCTTGCGACCTGTCGTTGTTCCGAACTCATGCCCGCGTTCCCCAAGGCGCTGACCATCCGCATCCTCAAGTTCTGTCGGGAATGGGCCTTCGCCGACACGGGTGGTGTAGGCTTTGACAATCCCCAGCACAAAGTCGATCGATCCCGGTCCAATCCCCACCCCGGTCGCGGCCTGACCTGCGATCACGTTGGACGAGGTCACGAATGGATAGGTGCCGAAATCGATGTCCAGCAGAGCGCCTTGCGCCCCTTCGAACAGGATGCGTTTACCCGCTTTGCGTTTTTCGTTCAGCACTTTCCACACAGGCGCGGCAAACGGCAGAATCTCTTGCGCGATCTCTTTCAATTGGGCGATCAGCGCGTCGCGGTCGACCGGCTCGATTCCCAGACCCTTGCGCAGCGGGTCATGGTGCTGCAAAGCACGGTCCACCCGAGCCTCGAGCGTGGCCTCATCCGCCAGATCCGCGACGCGAACGGAACGGCGCCCGACCTTGTCTTCATAAGCGGGTCCAATCCCACGACCTGTGGTGCCGATCTTGGTTCCCTTGCTGGCCGCCTGTTCGCGCGCACGATCCAACTCGCCGTGGATCGGCAGGATCAACGGGGTGTTCTCGGCAATCATCAGCGTATCGGGGGTGATTTCCACACCTTGTGCCTGGATGGTCGCGATTTCTTTGACCAAATGCCAGGGGTCCAACACCACGCCGTTGCCGATGACGCTCAGCTTACCGCCGCGCACGACACCGGACGGCAGAGCGTGCAGCTTGTAAACTTCGCCATCAATCACCAGCGTATGTCCGGCATTATGCCCGCCCTGAAAACGCGCGATCACGTCCGCCCGTTCGCTGAGCCAGTCGACGATCTTGCCTTTTCCTTCGTCACCCCACTGGGCGCCGACAACAACCACGTTGGCCATATCCGGTCCTTTTGCGCTGAGTTATCAAACCCGGCTCATATAGCGGGGCGCAAACGGCAGGGAAACCGATATTTCGCCGCAGATGAAAATCGCGCGATCGCGCGATGCCTCCGGCGGGGATATTTATGGCCAGATGAAAAGCGGATCCCCTGCTTCATCTGGCTGAAAATATCCCGGGGGAATCGCACCGAACGGGCGGCGGGGGCAGAGCCCCCTGCCCGGCATCAACGCAGATGCACCGGTTGCCCATGAGGCGTCGTCAGATAAGCCTCTTCCCAAGACTCATGTAGCCCTTTTACCTCCTGAGGCGGCGCGACGCCCTGCTCGGCCAGCAACCCCTCGAGCGTTTCCAGCCATGCACGGAAATAGTCGTCGCCGCCATCCAGCTCTCGCGCGAGCCCGTGGCGTTTCAATGTGCCCGAGAACCGTGCCGCCCAATCGGACCAATTGAACCGCCCCGCCTCGTTCAGGGCAACGGTGACGGCAAAGACCTGAGCGTGCCAGGGTTCGGCAAACACCGGTTCTGGGGCTGAATGCTCATTGCAGCCGCTCATGCCGGTTCCAGATAGCTTTGCCAGAGATCCAGAACCACTTCGTCATCCGGATGCTCCGGGCTGGCCCAAAGTTCCGAAGCGGGGAAGACCACGGCATAGATCGGTTCGGGCGCTTCGCCCAGCCCATGGGCATTGGAATCGGGCAGGACATGGGTTCCGTGCAGGCGCAGTATTCGACCCCTGGCACCGGACGCATAATTCGGCAGGCGTGTGTGCCCGCCATCCACAATGCGATTTCCCGCCGGACGGGTCGTGACCACCTGTTGACCGACAGAAAACTGCACCGCCACGTTCGAAGGTCTGTCCGCTGGCCCACCTTTGGCCAGGGCGGCTGACACGGCGTCCGCCTTGAGTATCCGTTCTGCCAACGGATGCGGCCCATCCTCTCCGCCGCTGCGCAAGTCATCCAGAGAAAGAACGCCGCGTTCAACCAACAGGTCAGCCAGGCCCGAAATCCATTTCTCGTAGTATGAAAACCGGGCGTAGTCCTTCGGCGACAACCGTTCCCTTGCGTGACGGGATACGTCGATATTCCACTGCCCCAGAAAGCCGGATGCAAGTGTCACCGCAAGCGCCCGCGCGTGCCAGTCTTCGGCAAAAACCGGCCCATCCTCGGCCTCGGGATTTATCGGACCATCTCCAAAGCGGCCGCCCATATCGTGAACGCGGGTCATGAAGGGGCCTTCGGCTGGCCCGTGCCGATCATGCTGTCACGTGTCACAAGTGCGGCAAGCGCCTCCTCATCCATCCCATCAGTTCCATCGGGACGCATCGGCAGAACGAGATAGCGAACCTCGGCCGTCGAATCCCACACCCGCACCGAAGTGTCTTCAGGCAGGGTGAGGCCGAATTCGGCCAGTACCTTGCGGGGTTCACGCACCGCTCGGGCACGGTAGGCATCAGATTTGTACCAGCCCGGCGGGATACCCAGCAACGGCCAAGGATAGCAGCTGCACAAGGTGCAGACGACCATGTTGTGCCGGGTTGGCGTGTTTTCGACAACAACCATGTGTTCACCCTGGCGACCATAATAACCAAGATCCGCGACCATCGAGGTGGCGTCTTCCAGCAGCGCGGCCTTGAAAGCTGGGTCGCGCCAGGCTTTGGCAACCACCCGCGCACCGTTCTGCGGGCCAATCTTGTTCTGATAGGTGTCGATGATTTCGTCCAGAGCCGCCGGGTCGATCAGGCCCTTCCGGGTCAGAATCGTTTCCAGCGCTTTGACGCGCAGCGCGGGTTCGGGCGGCAAAAGGGCGTGCGGGTGGTCGTGGTCGTCATGAGGCATGGGCCGCAGCCTGCGTCACGCATCGGCGTTCTGTCCAGTCCCTTTGACGTGATATGACATATCACGTGCGGTGATGCGAACTCGTGACTTGCCCCCGCTGGCAAACTTGCATAAGTACCACGCGATACACGCCACGCTGTACAGGACCACCATGGAAAACGTCGTTCTCATCATCCACCTTCTTTTGGCTCTGGGCCTGATTGCCGTTGTTCTGATGCAACGGTCCGAAGGCGGTGGCCTTGGCATGGGCGGCGGCGGTGGTGCCATGACAGGCCGTGCAGCAGCGACCGCTTTGGGCAAACTGACCTGGATCCTCGCCGCTTGCTTCATCGTGACCTCGATCACGCTGACCATTCTGGCGGCGCAGAAGTCTTCGGGCAGCTCGGTGATCGACCGTTTGGGCGTCCCGGCTCCGGCTTCAAGCGAAGAAAACACTCCGGCAATTCCGTCGGCGGATGACCTTCTGCCGCCTGCACAGGGCGACAACGCGCCGCTGATCCCGCAGGCCGACTGACCTACAAAACCTAGAAACCTGGAAGAGGACTGCAACAGCATCTTGCGGTTCTCTTGCGCTTTTGGCGCGAATCCTTTATACGTGAAGTCCCGTGATGCAGCGGTTTTTCGAAACCGTCGGGCAGCTGATTTTGACGTCTCACGGGAGCAGCCGAAAAACTATGGCGCGTTTTATTTTCATCACTGGTGGTGTGGTTTCGTCCTTGGGCAAAGGACTGGCTTCGGCGGCGTTGGGCGCCTTGTTGCAGGCCCGGGGATACTCGGTACGCCTGCGCAAGCTGGACCCCTATCTGAACGTCGATCCGGGCACGATGTCGCCGTTCGAACATGGTGAGGTTTTCGTCACCGATGACGGGGCGGAAACCGATCTGGACCTAGGCCACTATGAACGCTTCACCGGGGTGGCCGCACGCAAGACCGACTCGGTCAGCTCGGGGCGGATCTATTCCAACGTGCTCGAAAAGGAACGCCGCGGCGATTACCTGGGCAAGACCATTCAGGTGATCCCGCACGTCACCAACGAGATCAAGGATTTCATCGCCATTGGCGAGGATGAGGTCGATTTCATGCTGTGTGAGATCGGCGGCACCGTGGGCGATATCGAGGGCCTGCCGTTTTTCGAGGCGATCCGCCAGTTCAGCCAGGACAAGCCGCGCGGGCAGTGCATTTTCATGCACCTGACACTGTTGCCTTACATCAAGGCCTCGGGCGAACTGAAGACCAAACCGACTCAGCACTCGGTAAAGGAACTGCGCTCGATCGGTCTGGCGCCCGATATTCTGGTCTGCCGCTCGGAAGGGCCGATCCCGACCAAGGAACGCGAAAAACTCGCCTTGTTCTGCAACGTGCGCCCCGACAGTGTGATCGCAGCGCAGGATCTGAGCACCATCTATGACGCGCCGCTGGCCTATCACCGCGAAGGTCTGGATCAGGCCGTTCTGGACGCGTTCCAGATCAGCCCTGCGCCCAAACCCGATCTGGCAAAATGGGAAGACGTCAGCGACCGCATCCACAACGCCGAGGGCGAAGTGAAAGTTGCCATCGTGGGCAAGTATACACAGCTTGAAGACGCCTATAAGTCGATTGCCGAGGCGCTGACCCATGGCGGCATGGCCAACCGGGTCAAGGTCAAGGTCGAATGGGTCGACGCCGAGGTGTTCGACAACGAAGACGTCGCACCGTATCTTGAAGGTTTCCACGCCATCCTCGTCCCCGGAGGCTTTGGCGAACGCGGGACCGAAGGCAAGATAAAGGCCGCGCAATATGCGCGCGAACACAAAGTCCCCTATCTGGGCATCTGCCTGGGTATGCAGATGGCCGTGATCGAGGCCGCCCGGAATGCGGCTGGCATCACCGAAGCAGGGTCCGAGGAATTCGACCATGAAGCCGGGAAAAAGCGTTTTGAGCCCGTCGTGTACCATCTGAAGGAATGGGTGCAGGGCAACCACAAGGTCGAGCGCAAAGTCGGCGACGACAAGGGCGGCACCATGCGTCTGGGCGCCTACAACGCGGTGCTGGCAGAGGGATCGAAAGTCGCCGAGGTTTATGGCGGCACACAGATCGAGGAGCGCCACCGTCACCGTTATGAGGTGGACATCAAGTACCGTGAGCAGCTTGAAAAGGCGGGGCTCAACTTCTCGGGCATGTCGCCGGACGGTCGCTTGCCGGAGATCGTGGAATGGTCGGATCACCCATGGTTCATCGGCGTGCAGTACCATCCGGAACTGAAATCCAAACCGTTCGACCCGCATCCCCTCTTCCGCGATTTTGTCCGCGCTGCGAAAGACACCTCGCGCCTGGTCTGACCTAGGGCTGTGTCGGACTGTCACCCCGCGTTGTTTTGTGTGGGCTGATCTCTTAACTGTGGGTGTAAGCAGAACTTCTGCTTACACATGTTCGATGCCGTTCAGAGTTTCAGGAGATTTCCGATGAGCAACGCAACAACGATTACCAACCTTCAACAAGCGCTTCACATGGAGCTGACGGCGGCGCACCAGTATCAGCTGCATGCCCATGTGCTGGAGGACTGGGGGCTGGACATCCTTGCCGAAAAAATGCGCGCTGAAATGCAGGAAGAACTGGGCCACTCCGACGCGTTCATCGAGCGTATCCTGTTCCTTGGCGGCGTGCCCGAGCTTGCGTTTCAGAAAAGTCCGGCAGCCGCGGGGTCTCTGGAAGACATGTTTGCCGCGGATCTGAAGGATGAAACCGAGGCGGTCGACTTCTATACCAAGGCCGCGTTGCAGGCCGCCGAGGTCGGCGATGTCGGGTCAAGGACCCTGTTCGAACGCATCTTGCTGGAAGAAGAAGGCCACAAGGACTGGCTGGACACCCAGTTGAACCTGTTGAAGCGTTTGGGTGAGGCCAACTTCAGCGCAAAATTCGTATCCGGCGCGGCAGAAGAAGCCTGAGGCACGCACCGCCGCCTGCCCATGCACCAGCATGGCTCGGACCATCTTGCCGTGGACCGGGTCATGCGGTTTCCGTCACTTCAATGTGACGCGACCGAGCAAAAAAACCTCTACTCGGTCTGCCCTCATGGGGTTAACTGTTGATCACACCACGACAGGAGAGCCCCGATGAGCGATCAATCCCAAAGCGCGAAGACCTTTACCAGCCTTCACAAAAAGGGCGACCCCGTCATTCTGTTCAACATCTGGGATGCCGGCAGTGCCGGCGCGGTGCGGGACGCAGGCGCGCAAGCCATTGCCACCGGCAGCGCACCTGTTGCCATGGCACAGGGTTTTGGCGACGGTCAGAACATCCCGCTAGAGGCCGCATTGGACAATGCGCGCCGCATCGTTGCAGCGGTTGATCTTCCGGTGACACTGGATTTCGAAGGGGCATATGCCGAAGATCCACAGGGCATTGCACAAAACGTCAAGCGTGCGCTGGGTTGCGGCGTGGTTGGTTTCAACTTCGAAGATCAGATCATCGGCGGCGACGGGCTGTACGATACAACGGTTCAGGCCAAACGCGTCGGAGCCATGCGCGCGGCCTGCGAAGACGCGGGCATACCTGCCTATGTCAACGCAAGAACCGACATTTTCCTGAAGGCCCCGGCGGAAACACATGATGAGGCGATGCTGAACGACGCCATTGCCCGTGCTTCGGCCTATGAGGCAGCGGGCGCCAGTGGTTTTTTTGCTCCGGGGCTGAAAGACGAGGCGATGATCGGCCATCTGTGCGAGCGTACGAACCTACCGGTCAACATCATCGCCCTGCCCGGCACCCCCGGCACACCGCGTCTGGCTGAACTGGGGGTTGCGCGCGTCAGCTATGGTCCGGTTCCTTATCGCCAGATGATCAAGTGGTTAACAGATCAGGCGCATGCCGCTATTCACTACCGCACCTGATCACCCTGAAGTTGTGGGATTGCAATTGCCGCCACTTCTCACCACCCTGCTTTTGAAACTGAACAGGAGGCAAGCCTGATGAAAGGCTATTGGGTTGCACATGTCGATGTGGACGACATGGACACGTACAAGACCTACATTGCTGCAAATGCGGAACCCTTTGCAGCTTATGGTGCGCGCTTTCTGACGCGCGGAGGAAAGCGCGAAGTTAAGGAAGGCGCAGCGCGCGCCCGGACCGTCGTGATCGAATTTCCCAGCTATGAGGATGCGCTTGCCTGTTACGAAAGCGAAGCATACCAGAAAGCCAAAGCACTGCGCGCCCCGGTATCGATGGGCGATCTTGTGATCATTCAGGGCTATGACGGGTAGACTAAGCTTGGCGCACCACAAAATATGGAATAATCTATTGCCATGTTGAAAAAGTTCCTTCAGGCGCTCAGACCGCCCCAGCATGAACATCTTCCGGACCCGGATGCCGAACTTGCTCTGGGGGCGCTCATGGTGCGCGTGGCGCAGGCTGATCGGGACTACAAGCTGGAAGAGATCCGCCTGATCGACAAAATCCTGGCCCGTCTTTACCAGCACAACGCGATCGAAGCAGCCAAGGTGCGCGCCACATGCGAAAAGCTTCACGCGGCAGCACCGGATACCGATACCTTCGGCAAGCTGATCCGTGAGACCACGGATCTGAAGGAACGCCTGGCCGCTCTGGATGCGCTATGGGAAGTTGTCCTGGCAGATGGAAACACCGACGAAGGCGAGGTGAAAATCGTCGAGGAAGCCCGCGTTGCCATGGGGTTGAGCTTTAACGACAGCAAGGCTGCGCGTGAACGCGTTCAAAGCCGCTTGGATGTGAGTTAGTCGCTCGCTATATCTAACGCATGTTCAGTGAATTTCTTTCCAGGCTCACGCAGCCTCAGCCCGATCCTCTTGTCGACGATGACGCCCGCCTAGCCCTGACGGCCCTGCTGGTGCGTCTGGCACGGTCCGACAATGACTATTCCGATACCGAAATGGCCCGTATCGACCGAATTTCGGCGCAACGCTATGGCCTGTCGCCGTTCGAAAGCGCCGCCCTGCGCGCCCGCGCTGAAGATCTTGAGGCCGAGGCCCCGGACACCGTCCGCTTTACCCGAGCCATCAAAGAGGCGGTTGCCTATGAAGATCGGCTTGCGGTCGTTCAGGCACTGTGGTCCGTGGCGTTGGCCGATGGGCACCGCACAAGCGAGGAAGATTCGCTGCTGCGTCTGGTGGTCAGTCTTCTAGGCGTAAGTGACGTGGATTCCGCTTTGGCACGGCAAAAGGCTGCAAAATCGTGATTGCCATGCTGGGCATGTATGACATGCCTGCCCTGCAAGCCGCCAATGACAGGTTATGGAACCTGATTCGCGCCCAACTTGGATCAGGCCCGGAACACCTTACCCGCGACAAAGACGTGTGGACGGTCTGGCGGGACCCAAAACTGATTCTGGCACAAACCTGTGGCATGCCGTTTCGAACCCGATTGCATGGTCACGTGCAACTGGTTGGCACCCCGGACTATGGCCTGCCCGGATGTCCCCCCGGATACTATTGCTCGGTCTTTGTGTCTCGGAATGACGACGACCGGGATCTGGCGGGGCTGAGCACAGGCGTGTTCGCGTATAATGAGAGCCTGTCCCAATCCGGCTGGGCAGCCCCGATCACACATATGACCCAAGCAAACCTGCACCCCGCCGGACTGTTGGAAACCGGCGGGCATGCGCTGTCTGCCCAAGCCGTCGCAGATGGCAAAGCGGACTTTGCCGCACTGGACATGCTGACGTGGCTGATGCTGCAACAACATAGCAATTTGGGGACCAAACTGCGCGAACTGGCAAGAACGACTCCGACTCCGACCCTGCCCTACATCACATCGATGGGTCAGAATCCGCAGGTCGTTGCAGGCGCTGTTCGGGCCGCGATTGACCAGCTTTGCGACGACGATCAACGATTGCTGCATATACGCGGGTTGATCGATATTCCCGCGGCGCACTACTTGGCTGTCCCCACTCCAGCGCCCCCCAAAGACGGCGGATCAACGACTGCCCAATTTGTCGACTGATTTTGGCCAATTTGGGTGTTTCTCCGCTTGATTCTGTCATTTGCACATTGCATTGACCTTTTTTTTCGGTCCTAGTACCGGACCAACACCACCAACCACTGGACTGCCCGTGACAGAAACTGCACCCGTTATCGAAATCAAAGACCTTCACAAAAGCTTCGGAAATCTTGAAGTGTTGAAGGGGGTCGATATCACGGCACATCGCGGTGACGTGGTATCACTGATTGGGTCGTCCGGGTCCGGCAAGTCGACGCTTCTGCGATGCTGCAATCTTCTGGAAGACAGCCAGCAAGGAGAAATCCTTTTCAAGGGTGAGCCTGTGAAATGGTCCGGGGAAAGCCACGGGCGCCGCCCCGCCGACTCCAAACAGGTTCTGCGCATACGCACCAACCTGTCGATGGTGTTTCAACAGTTCAATCTTTGGGCGCATATGACCATCCTGCAAAATGTGATGGAAGCCCCCGTGACCGTTCTGGGGCGCGACAGGGCCGAGGTGGAAGAGAGCGCGCGCAAGTATCTGGATAAGGTTGGCATCGGCGACAAATGCGACGCCTATCCGGCGCAATTGTCCGGCGGGCAGCAACAGCGCGCCGCCATCGCCCGCGGCCTGTGCATGGAACCCGAAGCCCTGCTGTTTGATGAACCGACTTCGGCTTTGGACCCTGAACTGGAGCAGGAAGTGATCAAGGTGATCAAGGACCTGGCCGCCGAAGGGCGTACCATGATCATCGTGACGCATGACATGAAAATGGCCGCCGACATTTCAAGCCACGTGGTGTTCCTGCACCAGGGCCTGATCGAGGAAGAAGGCACGCCCGAAGATATCTTCACATCTCCTGAATCCGAACGGCTTCGGGGTTTTCTCTCCGCCACTCAGGCGGCTTAACTTCAAAAACAGAACCAAACTGGGGAGCAACCAATGAAAAATCTGATTCTGTCCACTGCCGCACTGGCGCTGACCGCCGGTATCGCCATGGCCGACACGGTCCGCATGGGAACCGAGGGCGCCTACCCTCCGTACAACTTCATCAATGATGCGGGCGAAATCGACGGCTTTGAGCGTGAAGTCGGCGACGAACTGTGCAAGCGCGCAAACCTGGAATGTGAATGGGTCAAGAACGACTGGGATTCGATCATTCCGAACCTGGTCTCGGGCAACTACGACACCATCATCGCGGGTATGTCGATCACCGACGAACGTGACGAAGTCATCGACTTCACCCAGAACTACTTCCCGCCTGCGGCCTCGGCCTATGTCGGTGCGTCTGCGGATGTTGATGTCACCACCGGCGTCGTTGCCGCACAGACCGCCACCATTCAGGCAGGCCACGTAGCCGAGTCGGGCGCGACTCTGGTCGAGTTTGCAACTCCGGAAGAAACCATCGCAGCCGTCCGCAACGGTGAAGCCGATGCCGTGTTTGCCGACAAGGACTTCCTGGTGCCGATCGTTGAGGAATCCGCCGGAGAGCTGGTCTTCGTGGGTGATGACGTTCCGCTGGGCGGTGGCATCGGGCTGGGCATCCGTGAGTCGGATGGCGAACTGCGCGGAAAGTTCGACGAGGCGATCACCTCAATGAAAGCGGACGGTTCGTTGAACGAACTGATCATCAAGTGGTTCGGCGAAGGCGTTCCGACCTACAACGCTGACGGTTCGGTCGTTACAAACTAATCCGTATCAAGCGGTTCGGCGCGTCCATCGCGCCGAACCCTGCCCGGTGGAATAACCGGGTACGACGCTCGAAAGACGCTTCATGTTTTCCTATTGCGCTGACCCTGACACGCTTGGAACGTTCCGCTGGTTCTCCTGCTACCTGACCAACGGCGTGCACTGGTCCTTCTACCTGTCGTTCCTCAAGGTGTTGGGATTGCTGGCGGTGACCGCGCCGGTCGCATTGGCGTTTGGTTTTGTTGGCGCAATGGCCGCCCGATCACATTTCCCGCCCCTGAGCTGGCTGGGCAAAGGGTATATTGCCATCGTGCGTGGTGTTCCGGACATCGCTTTCTTCCTGTTTTTCGTGATAGCTTTGGATCAGGCATTCGAATGGACGCGGCACAAGATATTGTGCCGCGAATGGACCGACCCGATCCGGCAGGGAAATGACTTTATCGTCTGTCAGGCGGCCAAGCTGCCATTGGGGACCGCACCGGAATGGGTGCATGAAACCTACGGCTTTTTCCTGGCCGTCGTTACCTTCTCGATTGTTTTCGGCGCGTTTGCGGCAAACGTTCTGTTTGGGGGAATGCGCGCCGTGCCCCACGCGCAGCTTGAAACTGCCGAAGCATATGGCATGTCCCGTCGCCAGACCTTCTGGCGCATCCTTGTGCCGCAGATGTGGGTCTATGCCCTGCCCGGCCTGTCGAATCTTTGGATGGTTCTCATCAAGGCCACTCCGCTGCTGTTCCTGCTGGGGATCGAAGACATCGTTTATTGGGCCCGCGAACTTGGCGGCACCAAGACGTCCAAGTTCACCCAGTATCCGCATGGCGACTGGCGCATGTGGTACTTCCTGTTCCTGCTTGTCTTCTACCTCGGCATGACGCGCGTATCTGAACTTGGGCTTGAAAAGCTGATGCGGAAACTGTCCCACGGGCAGGCCACGTCCGGCGGTGAGCTTCTGCGCAAGGAGACCACGGCATGAGCTGCTTGCAGACGATTCAAGATTACGGCCTGCGGTCCCTGGGTATCGGCGAGCGACTACTGCCCAAAAGTGACTTCACCCTGTGCGAACAGTTCACGCTGATCGGGTCGGGGATGATCTGGAATGTCTATTTCGGGATCATGGCGCTGGCGACCGGCTTTTTTCTGGCCACGGCCCTGGCCGTCGGCAAGGCGTCAGCAAACAAATGGCTTCGCAAGCCTTCGGAATGGTTCATTTTCCTGTTTCGCGGCTCGCCCTTGTTTATCCAGTTTTTCTTCGCCTATTTCCTGTTCCTGTCGCTGAAGAAATCCAACCCGATGTTCGACGCCTTCACCTCAGCCTGGCTGGGGGCGCTGATCGTGCTGTTCCTCAACACTGCCGCCTATTCAGGCGAGATCTTTTACGGAGCGCTAAGATCCATTCCCAAGGGCGATATCGAAGCCGCAGATGCCTATGGCATGTCAGGCTGGGCCCGTTTTCGCCGGATCGTCTGGCCCACCATGTTGCGGCTTGCCTGGCCTGCCTACACAAACGAAGCGATCTTTCTTTTCCACGCAACAACGCTGGTCTTCTTTTCAGCCTTCCCGGCATGGCAGCAACGCGGAGACGCCCTGTATTACGCCAGTTACTTTGCAGACAAGACGTTCAACCCGTTCATCCCATACCCGATACTGGCGTTCTATTTCATCCTGCTGACGCTGGTGATTGTCGGGGGCTTTGGCCTGATCAATAAACGCCTGAACCGGCACCTGCCGGTCGCAAAACGGGCCAAGATGCGGTTCAAACTGAACCTGGCGCGCTGAGTTTCGGCGCGCCAGTCACGTCTGGACACCAAACCAAATCAACGCCAATCACCGCGCGCCCGCGCGCTTTACAGCACATTCAAAAGGGGAGAAGTGGTACCGCCTCCCTGGCTTGAACAGGGGACCTCTGGATCCACAATCCAGCGCTCTAACCAACTGAGCTAAGGCGGCACTCGTGAGGGGCGATGTACCGAACACGCCCGCGGAATGCAAGAGCATTAAAGCCGAAATTTCCAGCTTTGTTCGACAAGATCGACACCGAAGGAATGCACCGCTTTGCTGTCTGTCAATTCCCAGCCGGACGCCTTGTAAAGTGCGCAGGCGGCGGTATGGCTTTCGTGCGTCCACAGAACCATTTCTTTGTATCCTGCCCCGCGTGCGAAGGCAGTGCATGCTTGCAACAGGCGCTTTCCCAGCCCCAGCCCTCGTGCTTGCGGGACAAGCAGAAACAGCCGCAACTTGGCGGTATTCCGGTCAACAGCAACGCAGAAAATACTGCCCAGACGCTGCCCGTCCTGCTCGGCGATCCAGCCTCTTTCAAGCTCGGGGTCACTGTTGGCCATGAAGTCGTCAAGGATGCTGGCCACTAGGGGCGCAAAGCTGTCATCAAACCCTTCGTCGCGCGCATAAAGCAGACCGTGCTGTTCAACCAGCCACGCGGCGTCATCGGGGTGAAAGGGTCTGAGAACGGCGTCTTCCATATCTCATCTGACCGCAAAGGTGACTTGATTCTCAACCCCGTGCGCGCTAGCAGGAACGCTCAGTCTCGGAGGCACAGATGGGCATCAATACCGAACGCGACATTCAGGCAAACCTGCAAATCGGTCCGACCGATCAGGGTATGGTCCGACTGTTCATCGAAGCTGACGGCATCGAAATACCGATGGATTTTGACCCGGAAGAAGCAGCAGAAATCGCCGACGAAATTCGTGCTGCGGTACAAGCCGCCCTTGCCGTCAAAGGTTGACCTTACAGCCTGGGATCCCGAAGCGCGTGCAAACGGCGCGCGGCATCCGTTGCAAATTTCTGGATCATCTTCTTGCGCCGCGCCGGTGCGATTTTGTCCTCGGGCGCCATGCGCACGATTTCCGCATCATAGGCATCGGCGATGATCAGGCCTGTTTCATCAGGCAACAGATCGGTCGGGAATTCTGTATCGACGGCCCAAAAGAAGCGGTCACACCATTCCAAATAGCCCTGCCATTTCGAATCCGACTGATAATCGGCACGGCTGGATTTGCATTCAATCACCCACAACTCACCCTTTGGCCCCAGCCCCATCACGTCAACGCGCAACCCGCGCGCAGGTACGAATTCCTCCACAGAAACAAAGCCATGGGCCGCAAGATGCCGCGCGACGCCACGTGCCAGTCTCTGTCCAGGTTGCAGATCCAAAGTCATAGCTGAAAATGTGAACAATTAGCGAACAAAAGTAAAGCGCCTTTGCGTCTTGACATAGTACCTTTTGGTATTACATTCATATGACGCCAAAAGGTACTATTTCTGGGGTTGCTTATGGAGAACCAAACTCAAAACGCGTTTCGCGCGCTGGCCGATCCCACACGCCGGAACATCGTGCGACTGCTCTCGTCACAGGACATGACGATCGGGCAGTTGACGGACCGGTTCGACATGACCCGCGCTGCGGTCAAAAAACACCTGACGATTCTGTCCGACGGTGGGTTGATCACAGTCGAAGCGCGCGGCCGGGAACGCATCAATCGACTTGAACCACAGGGTATGGCCCCGGTGCTCGACTGGCTCAGCTATTTTGACCAGTTCTGGGACGATCGCCTCAACTCTCTCAAGGAAGCCATTGAAAGGAAACAAAATGACTGATGCCGTATTGAAGAAATCGATTTTCCTCAGGGCGGAACCGGAAACCGTTTGGGCATATCTGACGGAACCTGAGCATTTGGCGGAATGGTTCCACAAACCTGAAAGAACACTGGCAGAAGGTCAGAAGCTTGAGATGTTCGGCACGACAAGCGGCGACTTGCTGATCTGGGGAGAGGTCCGTGTCGCCCGCCCCCCAAAATATCTTGAACACACCTTCACCGTCAAACCGATGGGAGACGCTGTCAGCGTGGTCAAATGGACATTGGAGCCGGTCTCGGGCGGCACACGTCTTGAGCTTGTGCACGAAGGATTGCCGCAAGGCGTCGCAGCATTTGATCTGATCCTGGCCCTGGACAAAGGATGGGATGAACATTTCGGCAAGTTGCGTGTGGCATTGCACGAAACTGTTGACGCCTGACCTCTTGCGCGAACCCGTCAGACACCCTACTTAAGCGCGTGGCGGGTTCTGCCCTTCTTGTGACAGGTAGCATTCTGGTGGCCTTAAGCAATTCCGAGGGGGCTGGCTCTGTTCAGGTCCTGGCCTGATTACCCGGCGCCCACCTGTACATACAGGTCCTCGGGAATCAAACCGCACGGTTGACTGGTGGTCCCGCCGCACTTTCCCTGAAATATCAGCGCCCTGCGTGGGCTTCCTGTTTCACGGTTGCCGGCTCGAAGCTGTGTGCGACCGGTGTTCCCCGACGCGGCCCCTGCGGCTTTTCCGCCATGCTCATGATCTTGTACGCGAACTGAACGCCGGCAAAGACGATGCCGTTCATGAACCAGATCATCACCAACGCTATCAGGCCGATTTCCGACCCGGTGATCAGATGCCGAAGGTTCGCGACGTTCAGCGCCAAGAGCACCCCGACAAACACGGCCGAAATGACAAAACCCCAGGCGACTTGCGTGATATACAGGCGGATCAGTTTGGGCATGGCGAACCTCCTTGCGCTTCGAAAACAATGCTAGCGCATGTCTGGTTCAGGTAAACGTGTCAGAACGCCTCGGGCTGGGCCTCGCGCGCCATGTGATCCAGCACGGCATTGACGAATTTTGGTTCCTTACCCTCAGGGAAAAATGCACGTGCCACATCGACAAACTCGGTGATCACCACCTTGGGCGGTGTGCCGCTTTGGGTCAGTTCCGCACCCGCCGCGCGAAACAGCGCGCGCAGGGTCGGGTCGATGCGCGCGATCGGCCATTTCGCCACCAGCGCGCGGTCGGTCATCTGGTCGATCGGCGCCTGATAGTTCACCGCGTCATCCACCAGCTTGCGGAACAGCGTGCTGTCGCCCTCGAGCATCTCGTCGCCCTCGTAGACCGCGCCGAACCGGTGGTCCAGAAACTCGTTGACCACCTGCTCGGTCGTCTGGCCCGACTGTTCCATCTGGAACAGCGCCTGCACGGCATAAAGCCGCGCTGCGGATTTCATCAGGCGTTTCCGGTTTGCCGGTTTCGGCGTGTCTGTCTGGGTCATGCTGTCGTTGATCCGTTGCTGTCGCCCGCCACCAGGATGGACTCGGACGGCGGCTTGAATCCGACGCCCTTTTTCGAAGCGCCCCACTTACGGCTGAGCGCGATCAGATGCAAGGCCGCAGCGGCCGCGCCGCCCCCTTTATTCATCTTTTCGGGGTTGGCGCGGACTTCGGCCTGCTCGTCATTCTCGACCGTCAGGATGCCGTTGCCGATGCACAGCCCCTGTAGGCCCAGCAGCTGGATCGCGCGGCTGGAGTCGTTGCAGACGGTTTCGTAATGCGTGGTCTCACCGCGGATGACGCAGCCAAGCGCGACATAGCCGTCAAAGTTGCACTGTCGGTCGGCCATGGCGATGGCCGTGGGAATTTCCAGCGCGCCGGGCACTTCGACCACTTCGCAGGTGCCGCCAGCCGCTTCGATCTCGGCCGTGGCACCCGCAATCAGGTTGTCGGCGATCGAGCGGTAGAACGGAGCCGCCACGATCAGCAGTTTCACCGGCTTGTCGAAGCTGGGTGTCGGCAGAATTCCGTGTTTGTCTTGTTCAGCCATGTTCAGTCTTCCTTCAGAATCGAGCGGGTGCCGACGATGGACAGGCCAAACGCGTCCAGCCCAAGATACACCGTTTCAGGAGAGTCGGTCAGAAGCACCAGTTCCTGAATCCCCATCTTAGACAGGATCTGCGCCCCCAGACCGGTTTGCTTGATGGTGCGCGGGCCTTCATCTTCGACCGCATACAACGAGTTGCGCGGCTGGCGGAACAGGCAGACCACGCCGCGGCCCTCTTCGGCGATCTTTTCCATCGCGCGCGGCAACTCGCGCGATGATTTCGGACCAAGCCCCAGGATATCCGGCGCTTCGTGCAGGGCGTGCGTGCGCGTCAGAACGGGCTCGGGCGTGGTGATGTCACCTTTGATCATGACAACATGTTCAATGCCGTGGGTCTGATCGGTGAAGATCCGCATTTCCCACTCACCGCCGTATTCCGAGGTGACTGTTTGACGAGAAGTCTCGACAACCAGATTGTCATTGCGCGACCGATAGCTGATCAGATCGCTGATCGTGCCGATTTTCATGTTGTGCTTTTTGGCGAACTCGACCAGATCCGGCAGGCGCGCCATGGTTCCGTCTTCATTCATGATCTCGCAGATCACGCCTGACGGGTTCAGCCCGGCAAGACGCGAGATATCCACGGCGGCCTCGGTATGGCCTGCGCGCACCAGCACCCCGCCCCGCTTTGCCCGCAACGGAAAGACATGGCCTGGGGTGGCGATATGCGCCATCGTATTCTGTTCATTTATTGCGGTCGCCACGGTCAGCGCCCGGTCGGCGGCTGAAATCCCGGTGCTGACACCTTCGCGCGCCTCAATCGATACGGTGAAAGCCGTCTCGTGCCGGGACGAGTTGTTCACGGCCATCATCGGCAGCCCCAGCGCATCTATCCGTTCCGCCGTCATCGGCAAACAGATCAGACCGCGCCCGTGGGTGGCCATGAAGTTGATCGCCTCGGCATCCGCAAACTCGGCCGGAATCACCAGATCGCCTTCGTTTTCACGATCTTCGTGATCGACCAGAATGTACATCCGGCCTGCGCGCGCTTCTTCGATGATTTCTTCGATCGGGCTGATCGCGTCACGCAACTGGGCCTCGACCGGTCCGGGGGTTTCAAAGCTCATGGGGCAGCCTTTCACATGGCAGGTTTGCTCGGCGGAATAGACCACTGAGGGCGCAAAGACCAGTCCACAAACGGCGCAGGTGCTTTCCGACGCGACGTATCAGGACATCTCGGCCAGACGCGCGACGTACCGGGCCAGCGTATCGATCTCAAGATTGACGTGATCGCCCACACCCACATCGCCCCAGGTCGTGACTTCCTTGGTGTGAGGGATGAAATTGATGCCAAACTCGCAATCATTCACGTCATTGACCGTCAGCGATGTCCCGTTCAACGCAACCGACCCTTTGGGCGCTATGAACCGGGCCAGTTCCTTCGGTGCGCGCAAGGTGACACGCGTGCTGTCGCCTTCATCCTCGACCGCGACCACTTCGGCCACACCATCCACATGACCCGAAACGATGTGACCGCCCAGTTCATCACCGACTTTCAGCGCTCGCTCCAGATTGACGCGTTTTCCGACGGCCCAGGTGTCAAGATTGGTCTTCGAAACCGTCTCGGCGCTGATCTGAACATCATACCAATCGTCGCCCAGCGCGATCACCGTCAGGCACACACCATCACTGGCAATCGAGGCTCCGATATCGATACCGGCCGTGTCATAGGCCGTCTTGATCCGGGCGCGCAGATCCCCCTGCTGTTCCAGCTCGGTGACGGTGCCGATGTCGGTGACGATCCCTGTGAACATTCCGTTAACCCTCAGTTCCTAACCTGTGCCTGCTATTCACCGTCGAGGTAAGCCCAATGGGCCGCGCGGGCAAGCCCCGCCTTGCCGTACAAGACCCAAACGGGCATAGTTTCGGCAACAAATACCAAAAGAGCCGTCCAGATGCCGCAAATGCCTTCAGGCTCAGACAAACGGGTCTTCCTGTTTCTTCAGGGACCTCACGGGCCGTTTTTCTCGACACTCGGGCGGATGTTGCGTGCCACGGGGGCACAGGTCTGGCGGGTTGGGTTCAATGCGGGGGATCAGGCGTTCTGGTTCGACAAGGCAAGTTTCATCGCATTCCGGAACAGGCCCGACGATTGGCCCGAGACATTGAACAGGTTGATTGCCGACAAGGGCGTCACGGATATCGTTCTTTATGGCGACACGAGACCGGTCCACGCCCGCGCAGTTGAGATTGCGAAGTCTCAAGGGCTGACAATTCACGTTTTCGAAGAAGGTTACCTGCGGCCTTGGTGGGTTACGTACGAGCGGAACGGGTCAAACGGGCACTCGCGCCTGATGTCACTGAATGTCGACCAGATGCGGCAGGCTCTGGCCCGGTCGGACAGCAAAACGCCCCCGCCACCATCGCATTGGGGGGATATGCGGCAACACATATTCTACGGCGCCCTCTATCATTGGTTCGTCATGTTCCTGAACAAGGGATACCGCAATTTCCGGCCTCATCGTGATCTGTCGGTTTCACAGGAATTCCGGTTGTATTTCAAACGCCTGATGCTGATGCCTGTTCATCGCCTGCAACGCAGCATTGCCACGGCGCGCGTCAGATGGGGGGGCTTCCCCTATCACCTCGTGTTGCTGCAACTGGGGCATGACAGTTCGGTTCAGGCCCATTCCGAATTCTCTTGCATGTCCGATTTTCTGGAACTGGTCATCGCAGGATTCGCGCAAGGCGCACCGGCGCATCACAGGCTGGTTGTAAAAGAGCACCCTTTGGAAAACCACCGTGAACCATTGCACCTTCGCGCCATGGAGATTGCCAGGAAACACGGGGTGCAGAACCGTGTTCACTATGTCCCCGGCGGAAAACTGGCAGGTTTGCTGGATGAGGCGAACTCGGCCGTCACCGTGAATTCCACTGCGGGGCAGCAGGTCTTGTGGCGGGGTATTCCGCTGCGTATTTTCGGACGTTCGGTTTATGACAAGACCGACTTCGTATCAAAGCAGTCGATCGCCGCATTTTTTGCCGAACCAGACGCGCCGGATGTCGACGCCTATCGCTGTTACCGGCAATTCCTGCTGGAAACCAGCCAGGTTCCGGGCGGGTTTTATTCCCGGCGCGGCAGGCGGCAGTTGCTGCGCCGCGCCGTGGACATGATGCTCAGCAGCAGTGACCCTTATCAGGCCCTTCTGAACAAGAACGAGGCACCGACGCCACAGTTGAAAATCGTCGAGCAATTCGGGCGCCCTGTGACTGGAAGTTGAGCTGCTTCTTGGCTAATCTTCCCGCAACAACAAAAGACTGAGGATATCCGGCAGTGCAATTCTCTCCTAAGCGATGGATGCGGGGGGTTTCCCTTGTGGCCGCAATCGGCTTGATGGCGGCCTGCCAACTTCCGAAATCCGGGCCGAACAAGACCGAAATTCTGGCGGGCGCAGTCCAGAATGGCGGCAACGCGTTTGTCGTCGAAGTCGATGACCGCGTGACACGCCTTGCATCCGCCGTGCCTCAGTTTGGCTTTTCGTCCTCGTTCAGCAGCGCCCAGGCCTTGACCGCCGACACTGTCCGCCCCGGTGACGTGCTGGGCCTGACCATATGGGAAAACGTGGACGACGGGTTGCTGTCCGGCGAAACCGGTGCGGCGACCATTCTGGACGAAGTTCAGGTCGACAGCGATGGTTTCATTTTCGTCCCCTATGCGGGTCGGATTCGGGCCGCGGGCAACACGCCCGAACAGCTTCGCGTTTTGATTACGAACAAGCTGCGGGAACAGACACCCGACCCACAGATCGAAGTGCGGCGTGTTGCGGGTGACGGTTCCACCGTCTCGCTGACGGGTACAGTCGCAACCCCCGGCATCTATCCGATCGAACGCCCAACCCGTTCCCTGCTTGGCATGCTGTCCAAGGCGGGCGGGGTCTCAGTAGCGTCGGATATCGCACTGGTGACATTGATCCGAGGGGATCAAAAGGGCACCGTCTGGTACGAAGATCTTTTCCGCAACCCGAAACTGGACGTCGCTTTGCGTGGCGGCGACCGCATTTTGGTGGAAGAAGACAGCAGATCATACATAGCTCTCGGCGCGACCGGGGGTCAGTCTCGCGTGGCCTTTGACAGTCAGGACCTTACCGCCTTGGAAGCACTGGCTCAGGTCGGTGGTCTGCTAACACTGTCCTCTGATCCAACCGGCATTTTCATTCTGCGAAAAGAGCGTCAGGACATCGCGCGCAGCATCACCGGACGCGCCGACCTGAAGGGGGATCAACGCATGATCTACCTGCTGAACCTGACGGCCCCCAACGGCCTGTTCATCGCGCGGGATTTCGTGATCCGCGACGATGATACGATTTATGTGACCGAAGCACCCTATGCACAGTGGAGCAAATCGATCTCGCTGATCGCTGGTGGTCTGACCCCCATCGCAAACGTCGCCACGCTGACCGGCAACTGATGCATGGTACCTGATCCGGACAGCGCAGCCGGGGCCGAGCGCACCCGGCTGTTCGTCTACAACGGCGGGTTTCTTACGCAAAAACGCCTGAGACGGATTCTGACGCTTGCCGGATATGACATTCGTCTGGGTCTTCCCAATGATGGCGATTGCGTGGGCATATGGGGCAACAGCCCGACCGCGTATCGGGGCCTGCGCATCGCCGAAAAACACCGTGCACCCGTTCTGCGGGTCGAGGATGCCTTTCTCAGGTCTCTGCACCCGGGGCGCGCCGGTGAACCGCCCTTGGGTCTTTTGCTGGACCGTTCAGGCCCGCATTTCGATGCGGCAGAACCTTCCGACCTTGAGAAGCTGCTGAACAGTGACCCCTTGGACGACACCGCGCTGCTGAACCGCGCACGCGCGGCGGTGGAGCGGGTCAGGGAATTGCACCTCAGCAAGTATTCCGCGTTTGACCCCGATCTTGCCGCACCTGACCCCGGCTATGTACTGATCATCGACCAGACGGTTGGCGATGCCGCCGTCTCGGCAAGCGGTGCCGATCGTGCCCGTTTTCTTGAAATGCTCGTGGTCGCGCAGGAGGAAAACCCAGGCGCGCGCATTCTGATCAAGACACATCCAGAAACGATGGCAGGTCATCGTCAGGGGCATTTGATCGATCAGGACCTGTCAGACCGGGTCACGTGGTTTGACAAATCGATCAGCCCCTGGCCCCTGCTTGAGGGTGCCGTTGCGGTTTATACCGTTTCCTCGCAGCTGGGCTTTGAAGCAATCCTGGCCGGTCACAAACCGCGCGTTTTCGGCCAACCGTTCTATGCCGGCTGGGGCCTGACTCAGGATGAATTCCCAGTCCAACGCCGACAGCGCAACCTGACCCGCGCGCAACTGTTCGCGGCCGCGATGCTGCTTTACCCGACCTGGTACGACCCCTTTCGCGATCAGCTCTGCGAACTGGAAACGGTTCTGGACATTTTGGAGGCGCAGACCCGCGCATGGCGGCAGGACAGGCGCGGTTGGACGGCTGCCGGTATGCGTCTGTGGAAACGCAGGCACATGCAACAGATTTTCGGGCGGCATGGCAAGTTGCGCTTTACGGCCACACAGCCTGATGCCTCGGATCGCCCGCACATGGTCTGGGCCAGTCAGGCGCGCGACAGCGAAGGGGCCGTTCGTGTGGAAGACGGTTTTTTGCGTTCCCGCGGACTTGGGGCTGCGCTTGTTCCCCCCCTATCCCTGGTAACCGACGAAATCGGCATCTACAATGACCCCACAAAGCCCAGCCAGTTGGAAAACCTGATCAGCGAGCGTGCAACATTGCGCCCGGATCAGGAATTGCGCGCTGAACGGCTTGTTGAGAGATTGCTGGCCGATGGTTTGAGCAAATACAACACAGGCCAATCCGCGCCTGTTCTGCCCCATGGGCACCGAATTCTGGTGCCCGGACAGGTTGAAGATGACGCCTCGATCCTGCTGGGCACCAACGCGGTGCGCAGCAATCTGGACTTGCTGAAAACGGCGCGCGAAGCCAACCCCGATGCAATCCTGATCTACAAACCGCACCCTGATGTCGAAGCCGGGTTGCGGGATGGCCAGATAGACGCAGAGTCACTTGCGGACCTTGTCGTGACCCGAACTGACCCAGCCTCGCTGCTGACGCAGGTGGACGAGGTTTGGACGATGACATCGCTATTGGGTTTCGAGGCATTGTTGCGCGGGGTGAAGGTCACGACCCTGGGCGCGCCCTTCTATGCGGGATGGGGTCTGACCACCGATCTGGATGCCGTCCCCGTCAGGCGAGGTGCACGGCCGTCGCTGATGGGTTTGGTGCACGCCACCTTGATTGACTATCCACGCTATTTCGATCCGATCACCAGACAACCCTGCCCTGTCGAAGTGGCTGTTGAACGCTTGGCGCTGGGGTATTCGGCACCGTCCGGTCCGTTCAACCGGTTTCTGTCAAAGCTTCAGGGCGTGTTCGCAACGCACGCTCATCTTTGGCGTTGACGTTATTCCGACGCTCTGCGCCAACGGTGCAATACATCCCCGCCGACCGCCTGCGTCTCGATCAATTCGAACCTGGGGGCGGCCTCCAGCGTTTCCAGACCTAGTGTCCCGACCGCGGCCAGGCCCTCGGCCCCGATGGTTAAGCCAGCAGTGAACCCGATCAGCTCGTCCACCAGATCTTCGGCCAGCAGCGAGGCCGCAAGCGCGGCCCCGCCTTCGCAGAAGACACTGGTCAAACCGGCCTGACCCAGTTGCTGAAGCAGATCCACCGCATCGATATGATGATCTTTCAACGCACAGGGGATCAGCTTTGCCCCCAATCCCTCCCACGCCTGTGCACGTTCGGCATCCGGGTGATGCGCATGGCAGAGCCAGACAGGTATCTTTGAGGCCGAGCGCGCCAGCTGGCCCATCAGAGGAATATCCATATGGCGGGACACCACGACGCGGACGGGTTGATGCTCAACGCCAAGATCCCGAACGGTCAGCGAGGGGTCGTCGGCGCGCGCCGTCCCTGCCCCGACCATAACCGCATCGTGACGTGCGCGCATGGCATGGACCACACGACGTGCCTGCGGTCCGGTGATCCATTGACTGTGCCCTGTCGAGGTTGCGATACGCCCGTCAAAACTGCTGGCCATCTTCAGCGTCACAAAAGGCCGGCCTTGTTCAGTCTTGAGGAAAAAGCCTTCCAGATCCCGTTCTGCCTGTTGCGCAAGAACGCCAGTTACAACGTCAATCCCCGCCTCGCGCAACATGGCAAAACCCTGCCCGGCCACGCGCGGATCGCTGTCTTCGACAGCGGCCACAACGCGGGAGACACCTGCCGCAATCAAGGCCTCGGCGCAGGGTGGCGTTTTGCCGTGATGGGCACAGGGTTCCAGAGTTACATAGGCGGTCGCACCACGCGCACCCTGCCCGGCCTGAGCCAAGGCTTCGGTCTCGGCATGAGGGCGGCCACCCGGCTGTGTCCAGCCCCGCCCAATGATCCGGTCATCACGAACGATGACACACCCCACAGCGGGGTTCGGCCAGCACGTCCCCTGACCGCGCCGCCCCAAAGACAGGGCAAGCGCCATGAATCGCTTATCTGTTTCGTTCACTCGTCAGTCGAAGGCTGCGGCGGGCGCAGTTCGTGGACGAACTCCTCGAAATCATCGGCCGCCTGGAAATTCTTGTACACACTCGCAAAGCGAACATAGGCGACAGTGTCGATCCGCGCCAGAGCTTCCATAACGATCTCACCGATCTTGTTGGACGGGATATCCGTATCGCCCATGCTTTCCAGACGGCGCACGATGCCCGAAATCATCTGATCGATCCGTTCGGGATCAACGGGGCGTTTCTGCATCGAGATACGGATCGAACGCTCCAGCTTGTCGCGATCGAAATCTTCGCGTTTACCATTGGTCTTTATGACAACCAGATCACGCAGTTGCACACGTTCGTAGGTCGTGAACCGTCCGCCACAGGCCGGACAGAACCGGCGTCGGCGGATTGCCACGTGGTCCTCTGCCGGGCGTGAATCTTTCACCTGAGTGTCGATATTTCCGCAAAACGGGCAGCGCATCCGCCGTCTCCTCGTCCCATGTTCGGCCTCTTTTTGTAAGCGCTGCGGCTTACTTATCCACAACTATAGGGCAGCCGCTAGGGTTTGGGTAGTCGGAAATTCAAACCGCTAAATAGTGGGTCAGGCCAAATACGCCGCAACCTTCCTTTGATGCGGCGCAGTGCGGTGTTCAAACAGGTAAATACCTTGCCATGTTCCAAGAACAGGCCGTCCCTGTGACACCGGGATCGTCAGCGAAACCGGCAAGAGCGCGGCCTTGATATGCGCAGGCATATCGTCCGGGCCTTCATAGGTGTGCCGCAGATAGGACATGGCAGGGTTGTCTGACGGTGGAACCAGCCGTTCGAAGAACGCCTGAAGATCTGTTTGAACTTCGGGGTCCGCGTTTTCCTGGATCAGCAATGAGCAGGAAGTGTGGCGAACGAACAGGGTCAAGACCCCATCTTTCGCCACCCGTTCAAGCCATTGCAGAACGTCGGACGTGAATTCGTACAGCCCCGGTCCATGGGTGTGCAAAACGAACTCGGTCTGCATCGTGACTATCCTGCGCGTTTGTCAGTCGTTGAAGAACGGTCGATAATTACACCGTGCATTCGCACCTTGTACAGATTCACTGTTGCCAGGCTGAAACCCGAACGAGACAAAGCTGCTTGGTTGCACATCAACCGTTTGAGGTTGCTTGATGGAAAACTGAACCGCTGTTCTGCGACCGGTTGTGACACTGGGCCCGTACCCCCGCAGCACGTAAATCCGGTCCGTCCAGCCCAATCCCAAGGTTCGGCGCGCAAAATCTGCGGCCGCGCACCAATAGCCTTCGGTACGCATGTCGCCGCGGGGGATGACCTCAAAATCAGTGGCGTTTATGGGTTCCGTTCGAAATCCGTTCCGTGCAGCATCTGCTGTCAATGGAACACTGAAGGCCAAGGCTGCCAGCGCGGCGAAAGTGTATGACTGTTTCATGGTAATTTCTTCCCTGATTGCTTGTTCCAAATAGTGACCTCTGAATAGGTTAGTCGAACTTCACCGCGTGCACAGGGTGCCTCACGATCAATTCAGCCCGTCTGGTACATAGCGTAATCCGGTGTGAGCCAGCCTTGACAGCGGATCAGCAGGCCCAAGCCCGGCGTCGCAATACAACGCGTCGCTTGCGGGAAAAAGAGCGTGCCGGGGAGCCCTGAGCAGAGATTGGTGATTTCTCCGAGGCTCTGACCTCATCCCCATAAAGGTCCCGACCCGGCAACAAAGCTGATTTGGACAGCCCCGCTCTGCACTTCATGCGCGTTCCGGTCAAAACCTTTCGAGAACTTGCCAACAAGTAGTACTCAAGTGCAAAATCCTGTCTGCCAATAGCCAAAGTCAAAAGAGGGATTCCCCTGGTAAACTGTTAGTGTATTTGAGAATGTAAGGTGTTGTACCACGATGGATGTAGATATCGACCGACTACATTTTTTGATCCAGGCACTGGATCGCCACGCCGGCAACAGCAAAGTATCCCAGCGGGTATTGAAACAGGCCGGGCTGCGTCAGCAGGATATCGCGCCCCCTGCCGCAGTCTACAGCGCACATAAAGAGGCTCTGTTCATCCGGCACGCCTGTGACGCCGTTGGTGACATCACATTTGCGGCACGCACTGGGCTCGAGGTCACGTCGGCCTCGACCGTGACGGGGTATATCAGTAAATACTCCCGCGATTTGAGGCAGGTGATGGAAAACCTATCCCGTTTTCACGGCATCATCGATCCGGCCATCGGGCTCAGCTTCCGTGTTGCCGGTAACTTCGCGGCCCTTGAGGCCGATTGGAAAGACGCCAGCTTTGCCCGCTATCATCGGCGCACGGAATTCCTGTTGTTCGCTGCGCTGGCCAGGATGAGAAACCTCACGCAGGTGAAGTTGCACCCGATCGAGATGCGCTTTCAGCACAAAGTTGGAAGCCACGCCAAAACCTACGAAAAGCTGGCAGGCTGCCCGGTGGTTTTCAGCGCTGAAAAGATTGAGATCATTCTGCCGCTATCTGCGCTGGAATTGAAAGTGCCGACCTATGATCCCAAGCTGCGTGAGCATTTGTTGGAATACGGTGAACGTCTGCTGGCCGAAAAACCACCCCCCAAGCACCAGACCCGCGCCCGCGTCGAAGGGCTGATCACCCGATCCCTGCCCGGCACAATCCTGCAAGCCGAAGATGCGGCGGCTGATCTGGGGATGAGCCTCAGAACCTTCAGCCGACGTCTCAAGGATGAAGGCACAAGCTATCGCGATATTGTAGACGATCTAAGGTGTGATCTGGCCCAGACTTTCATCACAAATGGCATGACTCTGTCTGAAATCTCATATGCGCTGGGGTATGCCGATCAGGCGGCTTTTTCGACCGCCTTCAAACGGTGGACAGGTCAGCCGCCCAGCGCCTTCAAAACCCGAGTGGAACATCCCATTCGGACAGCTGGCCGGGGGTCATCAGCCTGAAAAGCCTCGCCCCGGCCTGTCCCATGAGTGGACAAGACCGATATAGAAAGGCACACCGCCCCGGCCTTGTGCATTCGCGCCAACGTGATGCGAGAACCAGCCAATGTGAACGAAAAAAGGCGCCTCTGACGGGGCGCCTTTGTTCTGATAGATCTTTGTTCTTATTGATCCAGGAAAGACCGGAGTTTTCGTGAACGGCTGGGATGCTTCAGCTTCCGCAGCGCCTTGGCCTCGATCTGACGGATCCGTTCGCGGGTCACGCTGAACTGCTGGCCCACCTCTTCCAGAGTGTGATCGGTGTTCATGCCGATGCCGAAGCGCATCCGCAGAACCCGTTCCTCGCGCGGGGTGAGCGAGGCCAGAACCCGTGTGGTGGTTTCCTTGAGGTTTTCCTGAATGGCGCTGTCCAGAGGCAGCACGGCATTCTTGTCCTCGATGAAATCGCCCAGCTGGCTGTCTTCCTCGTCGCCGATCGGCGTCTCCAGAGAAATCGGCTCTTTGGCGATCTTCATCACCTTGCGCACTTTCTCGAGCGGCATCTGCAACTTTTCGGCCAGCTCTTCCGGCGTCGGCTCGCGGCCGATTTCATGCAGCATCTGACGGCCCGTGCGCACCAGCTTGTTGATCGTTTCGATCATGTGAACCGGAATACGGATCGTGCGGGCCTGATCCGCGATCGAGCGGGTGATCGCCTGACGGATCCACCAGGTCGCATAGGTCGAGAACTTGTAGCCACGACGGTATTCGAACTTGTCCACCGCCTTCATCAGGCCGATGTTGCCTTCCTGAATAAGATCAAGGAATTGCAGGCCGCGGTTGGTGTACTTTTTGGCGATCGAGATCACCAGGCGCAAGTTGGCTTCGACCATTTCCTTCTTGGCCTGCCGCGCCTCTTTCTCGCCTTTCTGAACCTGCTGCACGATGCGGCGGAATTCCGAGATATCCAGACCGACATATTGGCCGACCTGAGCCATATCGTTGCGCAGTTCTTCGACCTTCGCGGTCGAGCGTTCGATGAACATCTGCCATCCCCGGCCCGGCTTTTCGGCCATCTCGGCCAGCCAGTTCGGATCCAGTTCACGGCCCCGGTAAGCTTCGATGAACTCGCGGCGGTTGATACGTGCCTGATCGGCCAGCTTGACCATCGCGCTGTCCAGAGACATGACACGGCGGTTGATGCCGTAAAGCTGGTCGATCAGCGCCTCGATCCGGTTGTTGTGCAGGTGAAGACCATTCACCAGCTCGACGATCTCGGCCCGCAACTTCTGATAAGTAGCCTCGTCTTTTTCGCTGAAAGTGCCGTCTTCGTTCAGCGTGGCCGAAATCCGGCTGTCCTGCATTTCTGACAGCATCGAAAAGTCGGTCGAGATACGTTCCAACGTGGTCAGGACCTGATCCTTCAGCGCCGCTTCCATCGCGGCCAGCGACATGTTGGCTTGGTCGTCGTCATCGTCATCGTCGTCGTTGTTCAGCGGGTTGCCATCCGCATCCAGCTCGGGGCCGGTATCCTTGGCTGGCTTGTTCGCCTGCACCGCCGTCGTATCAACGACCGGCTCATCAACGTCGCCGTCTTCGTCCAACTGGTTGCCGAACGTGGTTTCCAGATCAATGACATCCCGCAGAAGAATGTCTTCGGACAACAATTCGTCATGCCAGATGGTGATCGCCTGGAAGGTCAGCGGGCTTTCACACAGGCCCGCAATCATCGTGTTGCGACCGGCTTCGATCCGCTTGGCGATTGCGATCTCACCCTCTCGGCTCAGCAGTTCGACCGACCCCATCTCACGCAGATACATGCGCACGGGATCGTCGGTGCGATCCAGCTTTTCAGTACCGGAACCGGCCAGTGCCACCTCACGGTTGCTTTCCGCGGCAACCAGTTCGGTCGAGCCCTTGTTCTCTTCTTCTTCGGCCTCTTCATCTTCGATGATGTTGATGCCCATCTCGGACAGCATCGACATTACGTCTTCGATCTGTTCCGAACTGACCTGATCAGGCGGCAACACCTGATTGAGCTGGTCGTAGGTGATGTAACCTTTCTCGCGAGCTTCGGCGATCATCTTCTTGACGTTCGCCTGGCTCATGTCCAGCGAGATTTCCTGTTCCTGCTCGTCGGATTTGCGGTCTTCGTTCGTATCCTTGGCGGCCATTCAATGCTCCTGCAGGGATGGGTGATTCGTCTCAGCCGAATCATTAGCGCGTATAAGTGATTCGGCCACCCGTTTACCCGTTTTTCTTTTCCAGTGCCTTACGAAAACACCACTTATCGGCGTTTCCGCTCGAATTTGATGCCAGACATGATCGCCGCAAAAGCGTCTTTCTCGTCACGATTGATTCGCGCGCCATTGTCAGCAATGTCGAAAACGGCCCTATCCTCGTTCTGGCTTCGACTCGTGCGGTTGCGCTCTTCGGCGGCTTGCGCCAGCCGGTATGTCAGCGCCTCATCGGGCAGATCGGACAGTTCCTCCGCCGCTTCGGCAATCTCGGCATCCAACCCCCGGAGCGCTTTGATCTTTGCGAGTTCCTCGGCCAGTGTCATCTCGGCCTTTTCAACGTCGCCTGGCTTGGACACACAGGGGATGACTGCCACATGGCGAAGGGTCAGCAGGTTTTCAAGGGCGTCCGGCCCCATTGATGCGATAATGTGGTCTTTCAGGTTGTCCGGATCATCAATTGCGTGACGCAGGACAGCATCGCGCAACGCCGCGTAGTCAGGATTGTGACATTCCATTTCTTCCAACTGTTGCTCAAATTGGACAACAACCTTGGGATTCAGAATTGAAATCGCCAGAATAGCGGCTTCACGCAGCTGGATATCCGCGTTTTCCGAAGAGGCCAGAAACGAACTGCGCGCGCCCGGCGTCGCGGTCTGCTGCGGCTGCCATTTTCCCCGCGGTTGCCACGGACGGTTTTGAGGTTGTCGTCGGGGGCGGAACAGTTGCCAGCGCAGGTCTTTGATTTCCTGACCGTAATGCGAGCGGATCGAGGGATCTCGGATCAGCTTGATCTTGTCCCGCAGTGCCTTGTCCAGTGCTGCCTTGCGTTCCGGGCTGTCGAATACCTTTCCTTCGGTCTCGCGCTGCCACAGCAGTTTGACCATCGGCACGGCCCCTTCCAGAACGGCCTTCACGGCCCCTGCCCCTTCGGCGCGCAACAGATCGTCCGGGTCCTTGCCTTCGGGCATCAAGGCAAAACGCAGGGATTTTCCGGCCTCCAGCAGCGGCAGTGCCAGATCAACCGCCCGCATGGCCGCCCGCAGACCCGCGGCATCCCCGTCCAGCGCTATGATCGGTTCATCCGCGATCCGCCAGAGCAGTTGCAATTGATGTTCAGTAATGGCCGTTCCCAAAGGCGCAACCGACGCACCAAACCCCGCCTCGGCCAGCGCGATCACGTCCATATACCCTTCGGCCACGATCAGCGGCTGCCCTTTGCCCGCCGCCTGCCGCGCCGGACCTTGATTGTAAAGGCTGCGCCCCTTGTCGAACAACTCGGTCTCGGGCGAGTTCAGGTATTTCGCGTTGTCATTCGGATCCATCGCGCGGCCACCGAATGCAACGCAGCGCCCACGCGGATCACGGATCGGGAACATGATCCGGTTGCGGAATGTGTCATAGGGTTTTTTGCCTTTGTTTGAAGGCTTGGCCAGCCCGGCGCCGAGGATCAGCTCCTCTTGGATGCTCTTGCCGCGCAGGTGATCCCAAAGCGCCTGCCAACTGTCCGGCGCAAACCCGATCTCCCACCGATCCAGCGCGCTTTGATCCAAACCCCGACGCGACAGGTAATCCCGTGCCTCTGCCCCCGCCCCTGTTTTCAGCTGCAAGCGGAAAAACTGCACCGCCTGTTCCATCACATCGGCAAGCTGACTGCGGCGATCCTGCTTTTCCTGTGCTTTCGGATCCCGCGCAGGCATCGGCATGCCAGCCTCGCGGGCGAGGATTTCCACCGCTTCGATGAACGAAACATTTTCCGTTTCTTTCACAAAGCTGATTGCGTCGCCCTTGGCGTGACAGCCGAAGCAGTAATAAAACCCCTTCTGATCATCGACATGGAATGAGGCCGTCTTTTCGTGATGAAAAGGGCAAGGCGCCCACATGTCACCTTTGCCTTGATTGGATTTGCGCTGATCCCAAATCACCTTGCGCCCGACGACCTGAGACAGGCTCAGGCGGGTGCGCAGTTCATCCAGAAATCCTGGGGGCAGTGACATGAGTCAAACCTGACAGAAACAGGAAAGCGCGCCAAGGGGAAGGCGCGCGTTTGTCCACAGGGAAATGTCCGGGCTGTGGATTATTGTTGCAAACACAGCTCAAGCCAAGCGGCGCCCAGATCCTTTTTGCGCACGTCGCGCATCTTTTGTTCATAGACCCACGGCGTGATCAGCGGAATCGCGGCGTTGTAGTTCTCGGGCCATGTCGGGCCACTATCAGCCACGGCTTGCGCCACATCTCGTTCTTTCACGCGGTCCAGCCGCGCCCGTTGGATCGCTGCCACCACATCCGCCTGATACTTGCAGCTTTGTTCCTTAGTTTCCTGAGCGGCCAAAGGGGTGGCCAGCAGAGCCGCGACAATGGCTATACGCAACATGGAGGTCTCCGGGATTCGTTTCTCTGAGTGTCTACTATCCGTCAAACTAACGGGCCGCCATCGACATTCAAGCCACGGCGCGTACCGGCGGGGCGAAATGATCACCCCGCCCGCCTGCTTCAGAGCCCCTTGGCGCGATAGCTTTTGGCCACGCGGTCGATCGCCACGATATAGGCCGCAGTACGCAGGTCTTCGACATCGTCGCGGCTGTGCCACACTTCACGCATCGACTGGTAGGCAATACGCATCGTATCGTCGAGGCCCGAGCGCACCAGTTCAAGCTCATCAGCACCCTTGAGGTATTTTGCTTTGAAGTCCGGAGACATCGACCACGCGTCACCCAGATAACGGTCCAGCCGCTCCAGCTCGCTGACGATCAGTTCATGTCGCGCCTCTTCCTGCCGACGCTGCATCCGGCCGAAACGAATGTGGCTGAGGTTCTTGACCCATTCAAAATAAGACACCGTCACACCACCCGCGTTGGCATACATATCCGGGATGATAACGGTACCTTTCTTGCGAAGTATCTCATCCGCGCCAGCGGTGACCGGGCCGTTCGCTGCCTCGATGATCAAAGGTGCCTTGATCCGCTCGGCGTTGGAAAGGTTGATGACACCCTCAAGGGCAGCCGGGATCAAAATATCACACTCAGCCTCCAGAACGCTTGTGCCTTCCGCTGAATGAGTCGCGTCCGGATAATCCTTGACGCCGCCATGCTTGACGATCCACTGGCGGACGGCTTCGACGTCGATACCATCCGGGTTATAGAGCGCTCCGTCCCATTCAATGATACCTACAACGCGTGAACCGTCCTCCTCGCTCAGAAACTTCGCAGCGTGATAGCCCACATTGCCGAGCCCCTGCACCACAACACGCTTGCCGTCCAGCTTGCCCGACAGGCCTGCCGCCCTGACGTCTTCGGGGTGACGGAAAAATTCGCGCAGAGCGTACTGAATGCCACGTCCGGTGGCTTCAACCCGCCCAGCGATACCACCTGCGTTCAATGGCTTGCCGGTCACACAGGCCCGTGCATTGATGTCGGTGGTGTTCATCCGGGCGTATTGGTCAGCCATCCAGGCCATTTCGCGTTCGCCCGTTCCCATGTCGGGCGCGGGAACGTTTTGCGACGGGTTTATAAGATCCCGCTTTGCAAGTTCATAGGCAAAGCGTCGTGTGATTTGCTCCAGCTCGTGTTCTTCGTATTTCCGCGGATCAATGCAAAGCCCGCCTTTCGATCCGCCAAAAGGCGTTTCGACAAGAGCGCATTTGTACGTCATCAACGCAGCTAGCGCTTCGACCTCATCCTGGTTCACAGCAGTGGCATAGCGAATGCCGCCTTTGACCGGCTCCATATGTTCGGAATGGACGGACCTGTATCCGGTGAACGTATGGATCTCACCACGCAGACGCACACCGAACCGAACTGTATAGGTCGCGTTGCAAACCCGGATTTTCTGCTCCAGCCCCGGCGGCAGTTCCATCAGGGCGGCCGCCCTGTTGAACATCAGGTCAACACTCTCGCGAAAGCTTGGTTCTTGGATGCCGGTCATAAAATCCTCCGTACCGCTGGATGACGAAACGTCATGACGTTTTGTCGCACCACTCAAGTCTGGCTGCAATCAAACAATGCACTTTTTTTCATCACCTTCTTAACAGAGACTTGAGGACCTGATGGTGAGTCGCCCAATCCAGTCAATCGCTTAACTGATTGTCTTCATTTCATCGACAGACCAGGGGAAAACGTGAAAATTATACCCCTTGAGTGCGCAAAAAGGCCAAAACCAAGCCTTTTTCGCCCAATTCACGCCACGTTTGAAAATTAAATTTAACCGGAATTTCCTTTCTTTGGCGCACGACTTCTATGTGCGAGGCGGAGTCATCAAATGATAATTTTCTCGCTTCAGAACGACGGCTCGAAGCCGAAACACAAGATTTCCCAGTTGCGGCTGTTTGCCCGAAAAGAAGACGGCACTTTTACGATATTCACCCTGCTCATTTTAATCCTGATGCTGGCCATTACCGGCATGGCGATGGATCTGATGACGTACGAGCGCGACCGCGCCAGCCTGCAATCCACGCTGGACCGCGCGGTGCTTGCTGCAGCAGATCTTGACCAAAAGCTGCCACCCAAGGATGTTGTCGACGCCTATATGGAAAAGGCCGGGCTGGGCCATCTTGAGAAAACCGTGACCGTCACCGAAGGGTTTGGCTCCAGAAAAGTGGCCGCGACCGCCAATGCAGTCGTTCCGACGCGCTTCATGAGGTTCGGAAAAGTTACCGAACTGAATATGAAAGCGGCAAGCACTGCCATAGAGTCCATCGGTTCTGTTGAAATCTCGCTGGTTCTGGACATGTCCGGTTCCATGACAAGGTCTTCTGCGACCGCCGGAAAGTCGAAGATCGAAGTCTTGAGAACTGCGGCGAAGGGCTTTGTCACCAAAATGCTTGAGGAATCTGGTGAAACGAAGATTTCGATGTCGATTGTCCCCTATGCCACTCAAGTCAATGCCGGGCAGGACATTCTGGGTAAATTCACCAACGTGACCTCAGAGCACAACTATTCCCATTGCGTGAACTTTACTTCCGGACAATTCGGATCTGCGACGCTTAGCCCGAATACCTTCTATCAGCGTACTGGGCATTTCGATCCTTGGCGATACAATTCGGCAAACGTCAACGGCGTTTCAACCGATGGAGAACAGCCCCCGGCCTATTTCGTATGCCCTGTTCGCAGCGGCAGTGAAATTACAGCTGTCACCGACAATGTCCAATATCTGCACAACCGCATCGATGCCCTGACCGCAAGTGGCAACACATCTATCGACGTAGGCATGAAATGGGGTGTCGGCATGCTGGATCCGTCATTCCAGCCTGTGATCAATGCCTTGGCCACCGAAAACAAGGTTCCTGCAAAATTCGCTCTGCGCCCGGAATCTTATGACTCGGACGTGCTTAAGGTCGTAATCGTAATGACCGACGGGCAAAACACTTCGCAGTACATGTTGGACTCGTCCGCGCGTAGTGGCCTGACTGAAGTTTGGTTCAACCCTGACTATCAAAGACCCGACGGGAAAAAGGGTGAATATAGTATCCGCTATTCGACCAACCCGGATCGTTGGGTCTGGATGCAACATACAGAAGAAAACGGCAGCTATGTCACGGCAGGCCATCCTTTTGGGAATCCACCCAATGAAAACTCCTCTAACGAAGAGATTGGCACCGCCACTCGCCTGACCTATCCCGAGCTTTTTGCCCGAGCTTCGCTGTGGTGGAACGCCAAGAACAACTTCTATTGGCAAAGCAACCACGAGAATAACTGGTACTACGGCCTCAGAAAATCAGTGGGATCTTCCACAAAGAACGCGCGCACGACCAGCATCTGCGGCGCGGCCAAAGACAAGGGTGTCATCATCTATGGCATCGCTTTCGAGGCCCCCACCAGCGGCTTGAATACCATCAAGTCCTGCGCAAGCTCGGACAGCCATGTTCACAATGTAGCTGGATTGGATCTGGACAAGGCGTTTACTGCGATTGCTTCGTCCATCCGCAAATTGAGGCTGACGCAATGATCCGCAAATCACTGTCAAAACTCCGTACTTTCAAGCGATCCGAGTCCGGGAACGCGACGATCGAATTTGTCATGATCATTCCGTTTTTCCTGGCATTCATTGGTATTGGTGGAGAGATGTCTATAATCACCACCAAGCACGCCGCGCTGGAACGGGGAGTTGATCTGGTCGTTCGGGATATCCGTCTGGGCACAGGCACCAACTGGAGCCACGATGTAATCAAGGACCGGATTTGCGACATTTCCGGTATCAAGAATTGTAAAACCAACCTGCGGCTGCAAATGCTCCGCCAGAACGCATTCAATGGTATCGTACTTTCGGACGAAATACCCTGCACCGACAGTTCGGAAGACCCCAAACCAGTGCTCGACTTCAAAAGCGGGGCCTCAAACGAGTTGATGATTTTGCGGGCCTGCCTGCGTATCGATCCTGTTCTGGAAAGCTCGATCATCGCAAACACAGTGGTCGACGAAAGCGGCCACTATGCAGTGACCGCAACGACCGCATTCGTGCAGGAGCCACGGTAAAGCTATGTTTGTATTCAGAAACGTGAAAAACCGCATCAAGGCCTTCAAGCAGGACGAAAGTGGTATTCTGACCGTCGAGGCCATCATGATCTTCCCGCTGTTGTTGTGGACGATTACGTTTACGTTCACCGCATTCGAGGGATTTCGTCAAAGCGCGTCGAACCTGAAAGCTGCCTATACGGTCAGCGATCTGATCTCACGTGAATCGGCCGCCGTGACTGATGTTTACATCGACTCGCTTCACGAACTTATGGGCGAAATGGTCAACAACCGGTCTGAAGTGCGCATGCGTGTCTCGCTGATCCGTTTTGACGAGAACGACAACCGCCACTACGTGGATTGGTCGACCGTGCGCGGCTATGACACGGAATGGAACGACAACAACATCCAGGAAATCGAAAACCGTCTGCCGCCGATGCCGGATCAGGACACGGTCATTCTGGTGGAAACATCCAACGAGTATATTCCTCAGTTTAAACCTGGCTGGGATCTGGCGACCGGCATTAACTTTCAAAACTTCATCTTCACCCGTCCCCGCTTTTCCACCAAGGTCGCTTGCAACCTAGTGCGCCCTCCGGTCGTCTGCGTGGATAATAGCGCTTAAGACTTCTGACATGAACTTGGCCTCGGCGGCAGACGTCATGCCGCCGACGCCGACCCGGCGACCAATCCGCCACCACAATCCGGGGGCCCATTGGTACGTATCTTTGTGCTTGGTGCGAACCAGAAAGCCGTTTGACGGCTTGAACGCGAATACGCCGCGATCCACCGACTCAATATCAGCCACCTTTGCGATCATTTGACCTGACCCGGTACGCAATTCCGACTGTGTCAGTTCAATATGGTCCTGGGTCGCGTGCCATACACGATAGGCCAGCCAAAGCGACGCGCCCCCTACGGCAAACAGAAATACTTGCCACGCCGGTTCGGGCGGCGATGCCAAAGCGACGTATGTGACCAGCACCCCAACCGTCGACAGCATCCCTACTCCGATCCACCGTCTGGGGGATGATGCCTGAATCGTTGCCAGCACTTCGTCCTGCATGGATGTCTCCTGTCCGTTCCGCTTCGACTTAGCGACTTTCCAGGGGAAACAACAGGGCTTTGGTTGCTTAGCAAATTTGCACAGCTCCGGTTAATTGACGCTGATTGACCGCAATCACGCAGGGGTTACATGCTGATCAAACGAACCGGAGGCGAATATGTCCCTTAGACCCACACTGGAAACACGCAGGGCCACCCCGACGATGGAAGGGGCTGGCGTGAAACTTCACCGCGCATTTGGGTTTCAGGACCCGTCCGAACTTGATCCTTTCCTGCTGTTCGACGACTTCAGGAACGAACGCCCGCAGGACTATCAGGCCGGTTTTCCCTGGCATCCGCATCGCGGAATCGAGACGATCACCTATGTTCTGGCCGGATCGGTCGAGCATTCGGATTCGCTGGGCAACACCGGCACGTTGGGCGCGGGCGACGTACAGTGGATGACGGCGGGGTCCGGCATCCTGCATCAGGAAATGCCGCAGGGAAACACCTCGGGGCAGATGCACGGGTTTCAGCTGTGGGGTAACCTGCCTTCGGATCAGAAGATGACTGCCCCGCGCTATCAGGATGTTCAAAGCAAGGATATCCCCGAAGTCACTGATGACGACGGCACCACCGTTCGTGTGATTGTCGGAGAGTTCTGGGGCAAAACCGGCCCCGTGGACGGCATCGCGGCAGATCCACAATATCTGGACATCTCGGTTCCCGCGGGTGTGAAGAAGACCTTCCGCATCGACACTTACCGCCGAGCCTTCGCCTATGTCTTTCAAGGTCAGGCAGCTTTTGCAGATGCGTCACGCCCGTCCGGTGTGCTGTTGGAAAAAGAGGTCGCCGGGCAAGAGATGAATATCCGGGATATGTCGGGCGACCGCACGCTTGTACGTTTTGGGACGGGGGACGAAATCACCGTTCAGGCTGGCCCCGAAGGCGTTCGGTTTCTGTTGATCTCGGGGGCTCCGATCAATGAGCCCGTCGCATGGCACGGGCCCATTGTGATGAACACGCGGGCCGAATTGGAACAAGCGTTTCGCGAACTGCGAAACGGGACCTTCATTCGCCCTGCGCACTGACACAGTGACGGTCTGGCCCTGTCAGGCCGTCACCGCCTTATGCACCATGTTCCAATAAATCCGTTCGACCTCGTCCAGTGACAGCCGCCCTCCGGACCTGTACCAGGTCATCACTCCGTTCAACATGGCAATCACCGCCAGCGTCGCGATCTTGGTGTCCGGTATCGCAAACTGTCCAGCCTGCTGGCCAGAGTGAAGGATGTCTTCCAACGCGTTTTCGTATTGGCGCCGAAGGTCTTCGATTTCGGCGAAGTTTTCGGGCGAGAGGTTGCGAAGTTCCATATAGGCGATGAACACCTCGTCAGGGCGTTGCAGGTGGAAACGAATGTGAAAACCGACAAATCGGCGCAACGCTTGCCGGCAGTCATCGCAGCGCTCCAGTGCGTTGAGCGCCGAAAGCAGATCCTGCATATGCTCTCGCATCAACCGATACAGCAAACTCTGCTTGTCCGGCGTGTAATTGTATAGCGCCCCCGCCTGAACGCCGACCTCTTTCGCGATCTGCCGCATCGAAACCGCGGCATAGCCGTGGCGGGCAAACAGGTTCAGGGCCGCCTTTCGAATGCGTGGGCCTGTGATATCAGAGTGGGAGCCTTGAGTACGTGCCATCCGCCCACAGTATCTGAACAAATGTTCATATAGAACCCCGCTTGATCGGCGCCGGCAAAAGGTGCATCACGAAAGGACGAACGAAACCGAAAAGCGTGCCACATGAAACTGCTGCCTGTTCTGCCTCTTATTCTTGTGTTTGCCGGGTGTTCAGACTTTCCCGAACTTGAAGGCAGTGAACCGGCCTCGGTCAAATCGGCCCCCTACCCGCGTCTTGTTCCGGTGCAGGAAACGTTGGGGCCTTCGATTGATCCCGTAAGCCAGGCCGCAGAGGTGGAGGAAGACCTGACGCAGCGCAGCGAGTCGCTTGCGAAAAAGGCCCAGGCGCTGCAAAACGCGCAAACCAACTAAAGCGTGACATTTGACCTCGACAATCCCCCGGTGACGGATTGCACCCTTGGCCTGAACCCGATAAGGCAGCGCTGATCGGGCAGGCGTCCGAATGCAGACAAGTTTCGAGCGGAAAGGAACCCACGACATGACACAGGCACTGCGGCTGGGAATTGCGGGCTTGGGAACTGTCGGCGTGGGTGTCGTCAAGATTGTTCGCCGCCACGCAGATTTGCTGAAGGCGCGCACGGGCCGGTCGATTGAAATCGTGGCCGTATCGGCGCGGGATCCGAACAAGGACCGCGGCGTGAACCTGTCGGATTATGCCTGGGAAACCGACCCGGTTGCGCTGGCGAAACGTGACGATATCGATGTCTATGTCGAACTGATGGGCGGCGAAAACGGTCCGGCCAAGGCCTCGGTCGAAGCCGCGCTGGCCAGCGGCAAAGACGTCGTGACCGCCAACAAGGCTTTGCTGGCCATTCACGGGCAGGAACTGGCCGAACAGGCCGAAGCTGCTGGCCGCGTCATCCGGTTTGAGGCCGCAGTCGCGGGCGGTATCCCCGTAATCAAATCCCTGACCGAAGGGTTGGCCGGAAACGAGATCACGCGCGTGATGGGCGTGATGAACGGCACCTGCAACTACATTCTGACCCGGATGCAATCGCAGCGTCAGGGCTATAACGCCCTTTTCGACGAATGCGCCGAACTTGGGTATCTTGAGGCCGACCCCAATCTGGATGTCGGTGGCATCGACGCCGCGCACAAACTGGCTTTGCTGGCCTCGATCGCTTTTGGCACCAAGCCGAATTTCGACGGGATTGAGATCGAAGGCATTCAGCAAATCAGCCTCGACGATATCGACCAAGCCGAGGATATGGGCTTTCGCATCAAATTGCTGGGCGTCGCGCAGCGCACCGCGCGCGGGCTGGAACAGCGGATGCAGCCTTGCCTTGTGCCCAGCGACTCGCCCTTGGGGCAATTGGAAGGCGGCACCAACATGGTGGTGATCGAAGGCGACGCGGTTGAACAGGTTGTGCTGCGCGGCCCCGGTGCGGGTGAAGGCCCGACGGCCAGCGCCGTGATGGGCGACGTCTGCGATCTGGCACGTGGGCTGCAAATCCCGACCTTTGGCCGACCGGCCAATTCGCTTGAGGCCGCGGCCCCGGCCGTCACGGGCCTGCCTGCGCCTTATTATCTTCGGCTGGGTCTGCTGGATAAACCGGGCGCACTGGCCAAGGTTGCAGCCATTCTGGGCGATGCCGGCGTTTCGATAGACAGGATGCGCCAGTATGCCCATGCAGAAAGCACGGCGCCTGTGCTGATCGTTACCCACAAAACCACCCGCGCCGCGCTGGACGTTGCGTTGGACCGGTTCCGGGAAACGGATGTGGTTGCCGGTGCCCCCGTCGCATTGCGGATTGAAGAGGTTTGAACTTGCGGCCTGTATGAAACGCAAGCTATGCCGATAGAAACGGCTTGAATGACCAGAGGATACATGACAATGAGTGCTGCCAAAACCGATTTCAACGACCGCCTGCTGTCTCTGGGGCTGGCAAGGGTGGCGGAACAGGCTGCACTGGCCTCGGCTTCGCTGGTGGGGCGTGGTGACGAGAAAGCCGCCGACCAGGCCGCCGTGAATGCCATGCGCGAACAGCTGAACATGCTGGACATTGCTGGCGTCGTGGTGATCGGTGAAGGTGAACGCGACGAAGCACCGATGCTTTATATCGGCGAAGAGGTCGGCACCGGAAACGGCCCCGGCGTGGACATCGCGCTGGATCCGCTGGAAGGCACAACGCTGACCGCAAAGGACATGCCCAACGCGCTGACCGTGATTGCCATGGGCCCGCGCGGCTCGATGCTGCATGCGCCCGACGTTTACATGGACAAGCTTGCTGTTGGTCCGGGCCTGCCCGAGGGCGTCGTCAATCTGGACATGTCTCCACGTGAACGGGTGGAATCCTTGGCAAAAGCCAAGAACTGCAAGCCTGCGGACATCACCGTCTGTATTCTGGAACGTCCACGTCACGAGGCGATTATCGCCGAAGTGCGCGAAACCGGAGCATCGATCCGCCTGATCACCGATGGTGACGTGGCAGGTGTCATGCATTGCGCAGAAAGCGAAGTGACCGGCATCGACATGTATATGGGCCAGGGTGGCGCCCCCGAGGGGGTTTTGGCTGCCGCTGCGCTGAAATGCATGGGCGGTCAGATCTTTGGTCGCCTGTTGTTCCGCAACGATGACGAGCGGGGCCGTGCTGCCAAGGCGGGTATCACCGATCTGGACCGGGTCTATTCGCGCGATGAGATGGTGACCGCAGATGTGATCTTTGCCGCAACGGGTGTAACCGGCGGTTCTCTGTTGCCGCGCATCAAGCGCGAGCCGGGTTGGGTGGAAACCACGACGCTGCTGATGCGTTCAAAGACCGGGTCCGTACGCCGCATGTCGTATCGCACCCCCACCTGGCCGCACGATAACGCCTAACGGCTTGCGCCGTTGCCTCCGGCGGGAGTATTTGGGAAAAGATGAAAAGGCCGGGTCCGAAAGGATCCGGCCTTGGTTCACAAGGGGCAGGCAATGGGTTTTCTTGGCGTAGAACAATCACTGACCGGGCGGCGCTGGGTTGGCCCGGAAGCCGAGCTGGAACGGGCTGCCGAGATGATGACTCAACAGACCGACCTGCCGCGTGCGGTATGTCAGGTTCTGGCCCGTCGTGGCGTGCCGGTCATGGAGGCGCGCGGCTTTCTGGACCCCAAGCTCAAAGAGCTGCTGCCAGATCCCCGCGACATGAAGGACATGGAAACGGCGGCGGCGCGTTTTCTGGACGCCGTACGCCATCGCCAGAAAATCGCTGTGTTCGCGGATTACGATGTTGACGGCGGCTGCTCTGCCGCTCTGCTGCTGGTTTGGCTTCGGCAGATGGGGTTGCAGGCGACGCTTTATGTGCCGGATCGGATTGATGAGGGATATGGTCCGAATGTTCCGGCAATGCGGGAACTGGCAACCAGCCACGACCTGATCATTTGCGTCGATTGCGGCACGCTCAGCCATGAACCGATTGCCGCAGCCACGGGGGCGGACGTGATTGTTCTGGATCACCACCTCGGCGGCGAAACCCTGCCGGATTGCGTCGCAGTCGTGAATCCCAACCGGCAGGATGAAAGCGGTGATCTAGGCTATTTCTGCGCGGCGGGTGTCGTGTTTCTGATGCTGGTCGAAGCAGGGCGCCAGCTGCGCGCGGCAGGCACAAAGGGGCCTGACCTGATATCGATGCTGGACCTGGTGGCCCTGGCAACCGTGGCTGACGTTGCGCCTTTGATCGGCGCCAATCGCGCCCTGGTTCGACAAGGCCTTAAAGTGATGGCCCAAAGGCAGCGCCCCGGACTTGTCGCATTGTCCGATGTCTCGCGCATGGATACGGCGCCCAACAGCTATCACCTGGGTTTTCTGCTTGGCCCCCGCGTGAACGCGGGTGGTCGCATCGGGCAGGCCGATCTGGGCGCCCGCCTGCTGAGCACGGATTCCCTGCACGAGGCACAGGCCCTGTCCGAACGTCTGGACGCGCTGAACACAGAACGCCGGGACATTGAAAACGCCGTGCGCGCCGCCGCGATGGAGCAGGCCGAGGGTCGCGGACTCGACGCACCGCTGGTCTGGGCCGCCGATGAAGGCTGGCATCCGGGTGTGGTGGGCATCGTGGCGTCTCGTTTGAAGGAAACCGCCAACCGTCCGGCCATCGTGATCGGCTTTGACGGTGATGAGGGCAAAGGCTCGGGGCGTTCGGTCTCGGGCGTGGATCTGGGGGCGTCGATCCAGCGGCTCGCGGCCGAAGGGTTGCTGGTCAAGGGTGGCGGTCACAAGATGGCCGCTGGACTTACCGTCATGCGCGACAAACTGGAACCTGCGATGGAACGCCTCAGCGAGTTGCTGGCAAAACAAGGCGCAGGTCAGGGCGGCCCTGCCGATATGAAGCTGGAAGGCGCCCTTATGCCGGGTGCCGCAACAGTGGATCTTGTCGAACAGATCGAACAGGCCGGACCGTTTGGTGCCGGAGCCCCTGCCCCGCGATACGCGCTTCCGGATCTTCAGGTGCGTTTTGCCAAACGTGTCGGGGAAACGCACCTGAAGTTGTCATTGTCCGATGGCATGGGTGGTGGGCTGGATGCGATTGCCTTTGGTGCCTTTGACGGTCCGATAGGCGAGAGACTATCAAATCATGGTGGCGCACGCTTTCATTTTGCAGGCCGGCTTGAGGTGAACACCTGGGGCGGGCGGCAATCCGTGCAGCTCAGGCTCGAGGATGCGGCAGAGGCAAATTGACGTCTCGCTCGGAAGGCGTAAAAAACTTTCTCATCCCTGCGTTTTTCGGCTTGCGGGGGTCACGGTGAAACCGTAAAAGGCCCTCCACAAGCCAGCGTGGCCCGTTCGTCTATCGGTTAGGACGCCAGGTTTTCAACCTGGAAAGAGGGGTTCGATTCCCCTACGGGCTACCACTTGTGCTTGCGTCACTACCAAGTGGCCCGTTCGTCTATCGGTTAGGACGCCAGGTTTTCAACCTGGAAAGAGGGGTTCGATTCCCCTACGGGCTACCATTTTCTTATTCAACATCAACAAGCTACCGGAAAAGTCTCCCTGCGCGCGATTTCGGATTGATTATGCCTTGATGGTGCAGCCTAGAGGAAATACCGTCCTGCTTGTCAGCCGTGCATCTGGTCCTAAGAGATCCGTATACACGCAGGGAACCCTCAGTGTAAGCTTCTCAGGCCCCACCGGGGGTTTGAGCAGCCTCATCTGACTGGTCCAAATTGATTGTTAGTGCATTGTCGGCCTGCGATCCATTGGTATGATGGTTTCGGGCGCTGGCGGGCGATAGCCCAGTGCACTGTGGGGCCGCTTTGTGTTGTAGTGTCTCCTCCATTGTTCGATCAGAATTTGAGCTTCGCGCAGGCTGTAGAAGATCTCACCGTTGAGCAACTCGTCCCTGAACCTGCCGTTGAAGCTTTCACAGTATCCGTTCTCCCAAGGGCTGCCAGGTTCAATGTAAGCCGTCTGCGCGCCAACTGCGGCGATCCAGCCTCGGACAGCCTGGGCGATAAATTCTGGCCCATTGTCTGAACGTATGAAGCGGGGTGCACCCCGCAGTATGAACAGATCCGTCAGGGCATCGATCACATCGACCGAGTTCAGCTTGCGCTTCACTTTAATCGCCAGGCACTCTCGGCTGTGCTCATCAAGGATATTCAGCGCCCGGAAGGCTTTGCCATCATCGGTTCGACAATGAACGAAGTCATAGCTCCATACATGATTGCGATACTCCGGCCTCAGCCGAACACACGACCCATCCACTGCCCGGCAGGGCATTGCGAAGCAATGTCCCGAGAGGGTTCAGCCCAAGCCGTCCTTTCTTCGGTTGTTTCACTGGCACTTTCAGCCCCTCTCGTCGCCAAAGCCGTTCAATTCGCCCATCGCTGACAGACCATCCAGCCTCTCGCAGTAGTGCAGCGATCCTGCGATAGCCATATCGGCCGTATTGACG
>NZ_WQDQ01000014.1:0-104359 GCF_013033235.1 Ruegeria sp. HKCCA0235A
ACCTGAGCAGAACGCAGCCATCATCGCAGCCTTTCCCGGGCGTAAGGTTGTCTATCTGGGAGACAGCGAATAGGCCCACGGGCCTATTCGGCCGCGTGCTGATTTTCACTCGGTACGAAGTTGCGCCGGAAATCCTTGGCAAACATCGTCCGGGTGAACCGGCCCAGCCCCGAAGCATGTTCGCCAAAGGTCTCGATGCGGGTCAGCAGGGTGGCTTTCACCCTTTGATCAACCTGGGTCTGGAATTCGCGGGGCGCATCGAACTGATAGTCCTGCAGCACGCCCTCATATCCCGAATTCCGCCAAGCCTCGAGATCGAAGGACGAGCTCCAGACCGGTTCGTGTTCAAGGGTTTCCGAGAAAGGCACATGCAGCATCACGGCGCTGTAGTAATTGATGATCGTGCCGAGCATTTCGTGCGCTTCGTGGTCATCCTTGTCCAGAAGGTCGCTGATGGCCCGTTTCAGGAAATCAAGTGCTTCGTCCAGCACGATGAACCGGCCAATCATCGAATATTTGCTGAGCAGATTGCCCCCCAATTCGCCGCTGATCAGATCATCATAATTTTCCTGCGCCCAGGCGACACAATCGGCGCGGGTTTCAAACAGCTCCTGCTGGTTTTCCTCCAGATAACCGGCCACCGCATCCCGGAAGGGTTTGGGGGCCTGATCGAGAATGTCCTGCATATGCTTGACGATCAGGAAGGGTCGGATGCCGCGGGAGCGCGCCAGCCGGAAGGCTTCTTCGAAATTGTCTTCGTAATAGAAGATTGTCAGCAGCAGATGGAAAACACGGGTGTCCAGATAATCCTGGAACGAGAAATTCTCGGACTGGACCACCATTTCCTCGGTCTCGACCACGGTTGGGCCGGTATATTTGCCCAGGCATCGGGCAACCACGCGATGGAGGGTTTTGAAGCCGAATTTCTCGCGACTGTCGGGGTTGGCCAGCGGTGCGCCGTGCAGCAGCATCAACTGGTGCGCCGCGACCCGGCTGACGCCGGTTTCGATCAGCTGATCGACGGCATCCATGAAGGATTCCCGGGTTTCACCGGGCATGCACAGGATCAGCTCGCCATAGGATTGCATGCCTTTTGAATGCAGCTCCTGCTGTACCTCGGCATAGGTGTCCAGGCTGATATTGTCGCGTTTGATGTTCTTCAGAACTTCCGGATTCAGAGACTGAACCGACGAGGTCATCGGCAACCGGCCCTTGGCTTTGCGCATTACCTTGATGATCCGGTCGCCGCGGTTCTTGCCCGTGGTTGTCCGGATGTATTTCGGCCAGTCGTACCGTTCCATCAGATGGCCCAGGTAATCGGCCACCTCTTCGTCCTGCACGTACATGCCGAAATTGTCGTCCGCGAAACAGAGCGGGCTGGCATGGTTGATGCGGGCGACGATGTAATCCAGATCGGCCTTGGTGCGTTCAAACGAATGGCGGAAGACCTTCGAATTCGATTTGACCGCCGAATTGCAGAATGCGCAGGTGAACGGGCAGCCCCGTGCCAGTTGCATCAGTGCAAACAGGCCGGTGTCGAAGAACTTGTCCATCAGCCCGGCCAGATAGGGCGAGGGGATTTCATCCAGATCGCGGATGCGGGGCGGTTCGTCCCCGCGCAAAATCTCTCCGGTTTCAGGGTGCACATAAAGCGCGCCATCGACGGCTTCCTCCCACATGCCTTCGCGGCGGGCACCGACATCGATGAACCGTTGCAGCGTGCTCAGGAACGCGCGCTCGCCCTCATACGTGGGGCCACGCACATGCATGTCGATCTGCGGCATGGTCCGGATCCAGCTGTCCTGCTCGTCTTCGGTCAACGGAAAGTTGGGGCCACCCATCAGGGTCAGGCTGTCGGGGTTCACTGCCTTGGCATAGTCGGCAAAGGACAGGGCCAGATGGTGGTTCCAGGAATAGCTGGAAAAACCGATCACATCCGGGGCGGCCGTGTCGATGGCCGTCTTGAGCTCTTTCGGATCACGAAAGATCGCGACCTCGATCGCTGTCGGGCTTTTCGCATAGGCCTGGGCGAAAGTCGCAAGATTTCCGACACCCAAGGGGTAGGTGTCCGATGTTGCAGTAACGAGGTTATGGCCGAGATCGGCAAGGTAAAGACGCATTAGTTAACTATCCTCGCGGTACAGTACTTATGTCAAATTTCAGACTCCATGGTCAGTTCGGTCGTCAGTGGCTATTGAGCCAGAATATTATATTTGAGCATTTTTCACACCTCCTGTTGCCAGGGAAAGCGATCTGTCAGCACCCGGGAAATCAGGATGAAGGCCAAGACTGCGGCCGGTAGGACGATTATCCCCTGCGCAGTGATTGGTTGAACCCCCATGGACAACAGGCCCTCCAGCGATAGGGCATTGAATGCATAAACCACCAGATAGGACAGGATATAAAAGGGCAACCGACCCAAACCTCTGGTGTCGAACACAAGCCGCGCATGGGTCATGAAATTCCACAGAACCCCACCGGAAAACGAGATAACGAGCGCGACTTGTGGGGGTAAGCCAGACAAGCTGAGAATGGTGAAGAGCGCATAGCCGAACGCCGTGTTCAGCACGCCCACCATAGCGAAGCGCATGAAAGACTTTTTTCGGGGTACAAGCAGTTTCTTCATGTTTGCGCCCCTTCGGATCTAAGAATGTCGGCCACGCCTGAAGTGATGTCATGTTGCGGTACAAAGCCGGCTTCATGCCGCAACCGACCCACATCTGCTGCCAGCCGGGCCGGGTCATCTGCTGCTCGGGCGATCGCACCCAGCCGGATCAGATCAGGGTGGGACATTTGTTTCGCAACCTCTTCAATCAGATCCCGGACCGGGATTGCAGTGCCGCTGGCGACATTGACCGGGCCGGTTACATCAGTTTTCAGCACGCGTAACAAGGCGCGTGCCAGATCGTCGACATGCAGGAAGTCGCGCTCCTGCAGGCCATCGGTGCAATCTACGGGTTGGCCCGCTTTGAGGTTCGAAATCAGGTCGCCGAACAACCGCCCCGGCGGTTCGCCCGATCCGTAAACAAAAAAGATACGGGCCCAGGCCAGGGACAGGCCAAGCGCGTCCTGCCCCGCGCAAAGGGCCAGCCCGGTTCCGGCTTTGGCCGCCCCGTAAAGGGTGCGGGGGTGCAGAGGGCTGGTTTCGGTCAGCTCCGGCACCGACCAGTCATATTCGGCGCAGCTTCCGGCGCAGACCGCGCGCTGGCCGCCTGTACGCGCGAATTCCCGCACCAGATGCAATGTGGCGGCCATCCAGTCCAGATTGGCCCCAGAGGTCCAGCGGTCGCGCGCCCCGTCATGCCAGGCCAGATGCACCAGATGACTGGCGCGGGCTGTTTCAAGGGCTGTTGAGGTGGCGTTGGGGTTCAGCAGATCGCAGGGGATGTCGCTTGCCGGGTTGCGGCCCAGCGTCACCACCTCATGGCCCGCCTCTGTCAGAGCCGTGGCTGTCGCGCGTCCGATCAATCCGGTTGCGCCGGTCAGCAGAACCCGTGCCATCAGCTGATCCTGACCTCCGGCACGGCGGTCACGAACCGGGTGCCATGCGCCTTCAGGTCGGACAGTTGCCCGATGACCTCGTCCCGGATGTTCCAGGGCAGGATCAGCACGTAATCCGGCGGCGTCTCGCGCAGGGCTTCGACCCCATGTACGGGGATATGACTGCCGGGCAGCAGCGTGTTCTGCTTGGCCGGGTTGCGATCAACGCAGTAAGAGATCAGGTCGGGGCCGATTCCGGCATAGTTCAGCAGCGTGTTGCCCTTGGCGGCGGCACCATAGGCGGCAATGGTGTCCCCCTTGGCATTTGCTTCGCGCAGAAAGGCGAGCAATCCGTCGCGCAGCGCTTCGACCTGAATGGTGAAATTCATATAGCCCTCAGGCCGGTCGAACTGCGCCGCAGCCTCATCCGCGCGGACCTTGGCCAGACCGGGCCCTTCGGGATGGCTGGCACCCTCAAGGCAGGCGAACACCCGCAGCGAACCGCCATGGGTGGGCAGTTCTTCGACGTCAAAGACGCGCAGGCCCGCCTTGGCAAAGATCTTTTCCACCGCCAGCAGCGACAGATAGGAGTAATGTTCGTGATAGATCGTGTCGAACTGCACTTCTCTGATCAGGTTCAGAAGATGCGGGAATTCGACCGTATAGACCGCATCGCCGGTCAGAAGCGTGGCGATCCCGGCGACGAAATCGTTGATGTCAGGCACATGCGCCAGCACATTGGCCGATGCGATCAGCACCGGAGGTTTCTCGGTCGCAGCCACCTTGCGGGCCAGCGCCTCGCCGAAGTAATCGACCAGCGTACGCACGCCTTTTTCTTCGGCTGCCGCCGCCACGCTGCCCGAAGGTTCGATCCCCAGAACGGGGATGCCTTTCTCGACGAAATACTGCAACAGATACCCGTCATTCGAGGCGATCTCGATCACCAGATCATCCGGTCCCAGATCAAGCCGGTCGACCATCTGTTTGACATAGGCCCTGGCATGGGCCAGCCAGCTGTCCGAATAGCTCGAGAAATAGGCGTAATCGGCATTGAAGATCTCATCCGCCGGTACGGCGTCTTCGACCTGTACCAGATAGCAGTCGTTGCAGACCCAGGCATGCAGCGGATAGCGCGGACAGGCCGTGCCCGCGCGCTCGGGCGGGACATAGGAATTGGCCAGCGGCGAAAGCCCCAGATCGACCAGCGTCTGGGTCAGGGCTGCGCCACAGCTCCGGCAAACGGGGTGTGTCATTGCGGCATCCTCCAGCGCAGATCCTCGCTCAGCGTGCCACTGCGGATATGCTCTTCGAGCGCTTTCAACCGCATCAACGGAGATGACCTGAAATCGGCATCGCCAAAGTTGATGTCGTTCAGCAATTGCAGCAGATCCCGGATGGTGCCTTCAAGCGTCTGAACCGGCTGATGTTCGGGTGCCAGCTGTTTGTAGAGCGAAAAGTCGACCTTGTAGGAACGGTTGTCGGGTGAGGCGTCGGGATTGATCGAAAAACTGGCCCCGGGGACCGCCTCGGCCACGGTCTGCGCCAGATCGCGGATCTGATAATTCCACACATCCGACCCGGCATTGACCGCCAGCCATTGGCCTCCGGCATCCTCGGTTCGGGTGATGGCCCAGTCGATGGCTCGGGCCATGTCGCGCACGTCGATCAGCGGCCGCCACGGGCTGCCGTCGCTCAGCACCGTGATCTTGCCAGCGGTGACCGCACAGGCGGCAAAATCGTTCAGCACCAGATCCAGCCGCAGCCGGGGTGACGGCCCGCAGGCGGTGGCGAAACGCAGCGCTGTACGCAGCATCCCCGGCGTGTCCATGGCCGCCAGCGCGCGCTCGGTCCCGATTTTGCTGCGGGCATAGGCGGTCAGCGGGTTCAGGGGCGCGTCCTCGGATCTGGCATCGCCTTCGGCGAAACCATAGACCGAACAGCTGGAGGCGAAGACAAAGCGCGACACCCCGGCTTCGGCGGCCAGATGAGCGGCCTGCACGATGGCATCCTGATTGATTTCCGTGGTGACTGTTTCGAACCGGGCACCCATCGGGTCGTTCGAGATGGCCGCCAGTGCAACAATCGCATCCGCCCCCTGGAACAGTGACGCATCGATATCGCGAATATCCGCGATGATCTGCTGGTTCAGAACCCGCTCGGGCCACGCATCATGCGTGGTCAGCCGGTCCGAGAAAAACCCGGGATCAAGGCCGATCAGATTGGCGTTGGGATAGGATTTCCGCAAGGCCGCTGCCACGACCGGACCAATATAGCCCAGATTGCCAAGCAGGATGATTTTCGGAGCGGAACCCAGCGTCATTCCCAGACCTTCCATGGAGCATTGCCTTCCTGCCAGCGGGCTTCGAGTTGACGGCGGTCGCGCAGCGTATCCATCGGTTGCCAGAATCCCTTGTGGCGAAACGCCATCAGATCGCCGTCTGCGGCCAGCGTTTCAAGCGGAGCGCGTTCCCAGATTGCGCCGTCCCCGTCCAACAGATCACCAACCGAAGGATGCAGCACGAAGAACCCGCCATTGATAAAACCACCGTCACCGCCCGGTTTTTCGGCAAAACGTTCGATCTGATCGCTGGCCAGCTCCAACGCGCCGAAACGCCCCGGTGGCACGACTGCGGTGAGCGTGGCACGTTTGCCGTGGCTTTTGTGGAACGCGACCAGCGAACTGATATCGACATTCCCGACCCCGTCGCCATAGGTCATGCAAAAGGCCTCTTCATCCTTGAGCAGATGCATGACACGGCGCAGCCGCCCCCCGGTCTGGCTGTCCTCGCCGGTATCGACCAGCGTCACCCGCCAGGGCTCCGATTTGCTGTTTGCAATCTCAAGCCCGCCATTGGCCAGATCGATCGTGACGTCCGAGCTGTGCAGGAAGAAATTCGCGAAATATTCCTTGATGACGTATCCCTTGTAGCCCAGGCAGACGATGAAGTCTGTGATGCCATGGGCGGCATAAATTTTCATGATATGCCAGATGATCGGTTTTCCTCCGATCTCGACCATGGGTTTTGGAATCCTGACGGTTTCTTCGCTGAGCCGGGTACCTAAGCCGCCGGCCAGAATAACGCACTTCATAAAATCGCTCCCTCGTTAACAACGAGACTGGCTACCAATTTACTCGTTTTAACCCAGACCCGTGACATCTGAGTTACTGCAAACATTCGCACGCATTAGGACGGCAGCGTTGCCACCCTGTCAAGATTCACAAAGCGACGAGTCGTGAGGTGCTGAATTTCCCGCTGCTGTGGCGCTTAACCATACACAATGCGGTCGAAGCCGCGACATTGTTGATGCGCCCTTATGGCCTGTCGATACAGTGAAGGACATCACAGAGGTGGTCCTTAAAAGCGGTCATATTGTCGGTGGAATACGCCGCACCCGAGTTGCGCGTGTCCCATGTTGCCTTCACATCCGGAAGGGGCGTTGGGGCCGTGCTGCGTCAGTCAGAAAACATCTTTAGGATTCAGGCCGTTGAGGAAAGTACATACTGCTTCAGACAGTGTGAAAGAGCAAAGGTTTCACACAGGTGATCCGGTTTTGGTCTGCCGCGGGTTTACCGACAAGGGCGTGGGTGCCGCGCGTCAAACCTGGCGGCTGATCGTTCCGTGCAGAAGGAAGGGACCTCAAAACGCAGAGGGTCCGTTTCGGGGACTGACAGGATTTTGTTGTGAATCTCGGATAACCTCTTGTAGCTTTAGGTCAGTGTTTTGGTATGGGTGTTAGTCATTTGAAAAAAGATATTGTTCCCGTTGTCGTCATTGGTGGTGGTCCAGCAGGGCTGACAGCAGCCTATGAACTTCAGAAACTGAGCGACACGCATGTTCCCCGGGTGTTCGAAGCCTCGGACATGGTTGGTGGCATCTCGCGAACCGAAACGCACAAAGGCTATCGCTTCGACATTGGCGGGCATCGGTTTTTCACCAAGGTGCGCGAAGTCGAGGATATGTGGCACGAGGTGATGGGGGATGATTTCATCACCGTGCAACGCCTGAGCCGCATCTTCTACCGCAACAAATTCTACGATTACCCGCTGCGTATCTTCAACGCCCTTGGCAATATCGGCCCCTACGAGACCTACAAGATCATCGGCAGCTTCATCAAATGGAAGATTCGTCCACGCCAGCAGGAAGACACGTTCGAAGACTGGGTCGTCAATCGCTTTGGCGGGCGGCTTTATATGCATTTCTTCCACAGCTACACCAAGAAGGTCTGGGGTATTCCGCCGTCCGAAATCCGCGCCGACTGGGCCGCGCAGCGGATCAAGAACCTGTCTTTGCCCAAGGCGGTCTGGAACGCGATTTCCGGGGCCAATGACACCGCCAGCCTGATCGAGGAATTCCAATATCCCCGCCTGGGCCCCGGCATGATGTGGGAAAAGACCCGTGACTTGATCCGGGAAAAAGGCGGATCGGTCGAAACCCATTCCGAAGTGATCCAGGTGAACCGTGATGGCAATCGCGTCACTTCGATCGATGTGCGCCACTGGACTGAAGATGGCGAAAAACACACCGAGCGGGTGGAGGGTGAAGAGTTCGTCAATTCGATGGCCGTTCGTGATCTGATCCATGCTTTTGATCCGCCGCCACCACCCGAGGTTGTCGAGGCGGCAGACCGTCTGCGGTATCGTGATTTCCTGATCGTGACCCTGATCCTGGATCACGCGGATCCGTTCCCGGACAACTGGATCTACATCCACAGCCCGCAGGTGAAGGTGGGTCGCATCCAGAATTTCCGCGCCTGGTCCGCGGAAATGCTGCCAGATCAGAACACCGCATCGATCGGGATGGAGTATTTCTGCCAGAAAGGTGACGGGTTGTGGTCGTCAAGTGACGAGGATCTCAGGCATCTCGCCAGTGAAGAGCTTGAAAAGCTGGGTCTGGCCAAGGCCAGCGATGTCATTGACCACGCGGTTATCCGGCAGCCCAAGGCCTATCCGGTCTATGACAGTGAATACAAGGACGCCCTAGACACGGTCAGCGACTGGCTGAAGACGCTGGAAAACTTCCAGACCGTGGGTCGCAATGGTCTGCACCGCTACAACAACCAGGATCATTCCATGCTGTCGGCGATGTACGCCGCGCGCAATATTCTGGGCGAGGATCATGACGTCTGGGATGTCAATGTTGAGCGCTCTTATCACGAAGAGTTTGAAGCCAAACCCAAGAAAAAGGCGGCGCCGCAATCCGCCGTCCGCAAAAGCACGGCTCTCTGAGGAAGGGGCAGCCCTTCAACTGTGGACCGCAGCGCCCACAGGTTTGTTGGCAGAGGACGGTCGGGGCCGGAATCTGTCCGGCCGGATGCTGACGTGATCGCGTAATCTGTTGATTTCGCGATCTTCATCCTGATGATCCAGCCGGCATCGCAGCCAAACCTCGGTCAGCAGCAACCGCAGCCGCAGATCCGGACCGGCCTCTTCGATGGTGTTCGCCATCTGTGTCCGGGTCAGGCTGAAAAGATCCCCCAAATGGGCGTTCCTGAAGTATTCCGGCCGGATCTCAAGCCGCTGAAACACCGTCGTCCAGAACCCGATCTTGATGCGCTGGCTCAGGGTGTTGGGGATGTAGCGGTTGGCAACCTCGCGGACCACCCATTTGTCGCGGATGAAGGGGTGTGCCTTTTCGAAAACGAACGGAGAGCCCCTGAGTTTGTAGCGTGCCGGCAGATTGATCCCGAACCGGGCAACCTGTGTGTCCAGAAACGGGAACCGCGCCTCGATCCCGGCAGCCATGCCCATTGTATCGTTGCGATGCAAAAGCGTTCGCAGATGGTGGTGCATGTAATCCAGGCTCCATTGCCGGCCTCTTTCCTGAAACTTGCGAGGCAGCTGTGCCAGGCTGTCGGCTACGGCCCGCTTGTCCTGCGCCATCTCGCGACCATTCAGGATGTCGCGGACGTTTTCCATGTTTCCCATCCGGTCAGGTGCCAGGATCGGGCCAACCCCCGGTATTGCGCGTATGGCCGAGCCCAACCCGCTGATCATCCTTTCATACCCGTCTGTCAGGCGTTTGCGGCCAAGCCAGGGGTAGCCCAGAAACAGCTCATCCGATCCTTCGCCTGACAATAGTCCCTTGATCCCTGAATCCGCCGCGAGCTGGGCGATCATCATCAGTGGCGCGCAATTGGGATGATAGGAAAACGGGTATTCGTAGTGACACATTACGCGCGGGATCATGTCGACGAAATTCTGCTCTTCAGCCTCGATGACATGCAGATCAAGTTTCAGGCTTTTGGCCAGTTCCGAGGCGGCGTCCACCTCGCTCCAGGTGCCTTTCACATTGGCGTGGAACAGGGCGATATTCTGGTGCTGGGCCGCTGCGATGGCAACGATCAGGGATGAATCCACCCCGCCTGAGCAAAACGCGCCAACCGGTGCATCCGCGAATAAATGCGAGGCCACGGATTTATGCATGAGATCCGCATATTCATCGACGATATCGGCAGCCGACAGGCCATCGAGGCGGGTCATCTCATCAAGGTCGAGAAAGTCGGTCAGGTGGAAGAAAGAGGCGATGTCGATATTGCCCGATCCGTCATGCCACAGGTAAGTGCCGGGCGTCAGGCTGCGGATCCCCTGATAGAAGGTCGGGCCGCTGGTCGGGCCTCCGAATTTCATCAGGTAAGCCGCGATCGAGTTGACATCGGGTTTCAGGGTTATCCAGGGTTCGAAGGCCTTGATCTCTGAACCGAACAGAAAGGCGGGGCCTTGTTCGGTCATGCCTTGCATCCAGTAAAGAGGTTTCATGCCAAACCGGTCCCGGGCCAGCAGAACCCGGTGTGTCTGCCGGTCGATAAAGGCAAGTCCGAACATGCCATCGAACCGGGCAAGCGCATCTTCGCCCCATTGGATCAGGCTGTGCAGCACCACTTCGGTATCCGAGGTGGTGCGGAACGGGATGCCCAGTGCCTCAAGTTCAGCGCGCAGGGTTCTGAAGTTATAGACTTCGCCATTGTAGACAAGGATGTAGCGGCCGCTTGGGTCCGTAAATGGCTGATCCGACCGGGTGTCGGTATCAACCAGAGACAGGCGTTGATGGGCCAGGCCAAGACCGGGCTCGCTCAGAATATTGCCGGCATCGGGGCCGCGGTGCCGAATGGCGAAACCGCTTTGACGAAGCCGTGTGACATCAGGGGATGAGGTTGTATCCTCTGGGAAAATTCCAAACAGACCGCACATCCGGCACCTCAAATCGCTAAAACTAAATTTTGGGTTCTGAAACGGATCGCTTTCGACAACCGATCAGGTCAAATATATAAAAGGTGGGGTGAACGCCGCATGTCGGGTCTTGTCATGCTATGTTCACGTTTGGGCCGTTTGTCCCGTATGAGGGGTTATGAAGGTACTGGTTGCGGAAGATGACGATACGCTGCGCGGTGATCTTGAATGTTTGCTGCGCGCCCGGGGTGATATCGTAAGACTGTCAGGAAACGGCAATGATGCGCTGTTTCTGGGAGAGACCGAGGATTGGGACGCGATCGTGCTGGACCTGGGGCTGCCGGGGCTGGACGGGTTGTCGATCCTGCGGGAATGGCGCAGCCGCAAGGTTGCAGCACCGGTTCTGATCCTGTCGGCGCGTGACAGCTGGAACGATATCGTTTCCGGGCTGCGCAGCGGGGCTGATGATTATCTGTCAAAGCCTTTTCATTCAGAAGAACTTCTGGCGCGGCTTGAGGCCTTGGTGCGCCGTGCAAGCGGGCGTGGCACGCCCTCGATCGATGTCGGAGATCTTTCGGTTCTGCCGGATGAAAAAGCTGCCTTTTTCAAAGGGCGCAGCGTATCGCTGACCGCTTTCGAGTTCCGGGCGCTGGAGCATCTCGCCCGACATGCGGGATCTGTTGTCAGCCGGGCAGATCTGATCGAACATATCTATGCCGAGGATATGGATCTGCAATCGAACGTCATCGATGTTCTTGTCTCACGTTTGCGTCGGAAAACTGCGGCGGGAATGGTGGAAACCGTGCGGGGGCATGGGTATCGGATTCCGGTAGATGACGCATAATTGGGCTACGATCCCCCGTCGCGTTTCGATTGCCACGATAGCGATCTGCTGCGCCATACTGGGTATCGGGGCCATGATCTGCATTCAGGTCTACCGGGCTCATGAAATCGGCGAAATGGATTTGCTGCTTGGGCAGGATTTGTTGATCGAAGCCCGGCGGGTCGCCTATGACGGGGCACAGGCTGAACTGCTCGAGAGCGTTGGCCCGAGCTATTATGACCTGACCAATGAGCAATGGTTCTGGCAATTGACGCGTGACGGGTCTGACGAAATCCTGCTGCAATCCCCGTCACTTGGCCCTGTCACCGCAGAAAGCTGGGTTCTGGACGTCCCGGAAGCCGGGGGGAATTTCGTAATCCCGGGCGGAGATGTTCTGCGTGGAAGGCGGGCTGCGTTTCCCGGGATGGTACCGGATGAGACATTGACCTTCCGGATTGCGGCCCCACTGATGCATGTCACGGAAGAGACCAACCGGGCTGCAAAGCTGATTGCATTGATTTTCATTGGTCTTGCCATAGTGGTTTCGGTTTCGGTCTACATCACCGTGAACAGGGGGCTGATGCCGCTCAAGCGGCTCAGCAATTCCGTGAAGGTCATGCGTAAAAATGACACCATCATAGACGATCAGAAATGGCCCCCCGATCTGGTTCCCGTGGTCGAGGAACTGCGCGAGCTGCACTGGCGCAACGGCACGATCATCGAAAAACACCGTCGAAAAAACGCAGAGCTGGCGCATGGCCTGAAAACACCGCTGGCGGCATTGGCGCGCGTTGCCGAAGAGCTTGAGGGAGATAAAGGAGATCAGATAACGGATTTTGTGGGGCGTATGACCGGTGTCATCAAACGCAACCTCAGCCGCGCGCGTACCGAACGCCCCTATGGAAAATCCTCTCCGGTGCATGCCTGCGCCGAAGATGTATCGTTTGCACTTGGCATCACACTCCGAAACAGGATGCCGCATATCGAAAACGCCATAGACGCCGGAACCACCTTTTGGGGCGAGGAGGCCGACATTCAGGAGATCCTGGGCAATCTGCTTGAAAACGCCTGTCTCTGGGCCAAGAGCCATGTGCGCATATCAGTGACGGCACCCGAACCGGGCATGATCACTCTGAGTATTGAGGATGATGGTCCCGGCATGGAAGCGGATAAGGCAAAACAGGGAGCGCCCGTTCAGAGAGGTGATCAGGAAGAGACCGAGGAGCATGGTCTGGGGCTTTTGATTGTACAGGATATCGCCGAGCTTTATGGCGGCGCGGTCAATATCGGGACATCACCTTTGGGAGGAGCCCGAGTATCGGTCATGCTTCCGGGGAAGATAGAAGCCTGAACATTTTCTGTTCACGTTGGATCATCAATACGAGAAAATTTGCTGCATTGATGTCGCATAATGCGCGCGATTCTCCCGATCGGCAAAAAACTGGCAGGGTGATAAGGCTTACATGTTATCAGTGAATTGGTTGGTCAAATGAAGCGACATTAGGTGAGAAAACAGGATATCTTTCGCCGGTTAACCTTCGCTTGCCTTGTTTTAACGAGTTTATTCAAGACGTGATGATATTGCGCCTTTCTTTGTTTCTGATTGTGTTGGCCGGTCTTTTGCTGGCCGGGCAGGATATTGCGGCAACAATATCTGCAAAAGCCGCGTTGGCGGACGGGGCATCCCCTTACTTCGTGGCGGATGATGCGTTGTTTCTTTACATCTGGGTTCCCTTGATCGCCTTGTCGGCTTCGGCGTTTTTTCTGGCCCCGGGCATGATTTTGGCATGGGGAATTCGTACGTCCGGAGATCGGTTTGAACATTGGCTGCTCAAGGGATTTACGTTGTCCCTGTTTGGTGTCCCTGCCATGGCGGCATTGGTTCAGGCTGTCAGCGGTGTTCAGATAACGGGGACGGCCTTCATCGTGCTGATCCTGCTGCTCTGCCTGATGGGCCTTTACCTGTTTCCGGCCCGTTCCGAGCCCAAGGTGTTTCAGGGCAGAGGCTGGGATATAGCAGGCATGGTCCTGCTGCCTCTGGCCGTCCTGTTGCTGATGTCTCCGAAATTCTATTGGGAGGCGCTGAACGATGACGGCGCGCACAGCTTTCTGAACGCAATGTTGTTCATAACCAGAGGTCTGCCATTCTGGCCTCCGGACTCCGGTGCAATCGGAGGATATCCAACCCCGAAAATGATGACAGAGACCTTTCTTCAAACCGGGTTTGTGCGGTTCTTTGGACCCTATGAAGTTTCCATTCGCCTGGCCTATCTGCCTGGCCTGTCGATCCTGTTTGGGGTCATTCTGGGGTTTGTACGCGCGTCGCCGGACGGGCGCACTGATGTGCGCTCTGTTCTTGGGCTTGGGGCTGCCCTGCTGCTGTTTTCCTTCGTGATGGCATTCAATCCGTCTTACAATCCGTATTTTGCCGATATCGCCCTGCCGATGACGCGCGAGCCGATGATCCTGTCGGGGGTGCTGGGCTATATCCTGTTCTTTACCGAACGGAAGTTCGGCTGGATGGCGGTTGTGTCCACGCTGGCGTTGCTGACCGCGCCGAACGGTATTCTGCTGATTGGCTTCTTTCTGATCTCCTATTTCCTGCTGACACGGCCCTTGCCGTTCCGGCAGGTGATCACAGGAGGGGTGATCGCCGTTGGCGTCGTGGCCCTGGCATCGCTGCTTGAAATGGGGCTGCAGTCGTCGGGACTGACAAATGTGTCCAGTGAGTTCAACACAGGCAGCATCCTACGCCGCTTGCGGTTCGTCACGATCTTTGACACCGGACGAATCCTGTTCTGGCTGCTGCCCTGTGGAATATTGCCTGGTCTGGCTCTGCTGGCGTGGCGGTGGCAGGACAAACTGTCCAAAGCCCTGACCCTGACTGTTATTGCCTATGTTTTGTTTTTCTATATTCAGGCCTATCGCATCCTGCCGCATCATTTTGCGCCCGCCGCAGTCATTCCGTTGATCATTTTCTGGCGCCTGCGCCCGGTTCAGGCCGCACCTGCACCGGCGTTGGTCTGTGCTTTGGCCGGGGTGGCGGTCAGCGCATGGATCAGCTGGCCGGAAACACTACGCCCCTTTACACAGACGCGGGACTTGGGACATCGCATTGTCATTGAGACCGAGGCCGCCCCGTTCCCCGATCTGGACGAGATGCGCGTCGTGCAGGCACTGCTCGAGAAAGCCTTCCCGCCGATCTGGACACAGGCCGAGCTTGAAAACCGCTATATGGCCGGTGAGCTGTCAGTTTATGTGCATGCTGGGATGCCGGCACCGGACAACACCGTCGCGGATTATTTCGTCCGCCCCGCATCCGAACCTTTGCAAGACGGAGAGATCATGATCGGCGAAGTGGTCGAAGATCGGATCCTGGTGGCGCGTGATCGGGCAGCTTACGAAAGCGACCTTGGAAACACCGACGTTCCGATCAGCATTGCGCGTGTCTATCACGTGCCATTTGACACAATTTTCGGACGTGGAACGCGCGGAACGCTGTACCCGGTGTGGGATATCGCGAAAATTGCAGGGTTAAGATAGCCGATGTCTATGCAACAATGTTTTTGCCCGAAAAGCCAAGAGCGGGCGGTTAAGTGGAGAACTTTATGAAGCAGAATCTCACCAAGTTGGTTGAAGCCTATCCGCTCCTCCAGAAGCCAGCCTATTTCGCTTATATCGGCGTGGTCAGCACTCGGAATTTCAGCCGTCGGTTTGCCATGAACAATCTTGGTTACCTGCCCAAACAGGTCTCGGACCGCGGGCAGGATATGTGGGTGATCAACGAAGTCTATAACGGCAAGCGCAATGGTTTTTTTGTCGAACTGGGTGCTGCGGACGGGTTTTCAGATTCCAACACCTTTGCTCTGGAAAAGCATTATGGCTGGACCGGATTGTTGATCGAGCCCAACCCCGTCAATTACAACAAGATCATCAACTGGCATCATCGTTCAGCCACACCAGTCCCGCTGGCGGTCGACCCCGAGCCCGGCCAGCTGGAATTCATGATCGACGGCCAGCGCAGCAGCCTGCTGGTGGATGAAGCCGATAACATGACCGAGCGCCGTGCCGCGAAGCTGGCTAGGTTCCGTGAGAAAGGCAAAGTTGTCACGGTAGAAGCTGTGCCTCTGGATGAGGTGTTCGACCGCTATAACGCGCCCAAGGACATCGACTATTTCAGCCTGGATGTCGAAGGGTCAGAGACACGGATTTTGCGCAACTTCCCTTTCGACAAGTACCGCTTCCTGGCGATGACAATCGAACGCCCGACGCCGGAGCTCAACGAACTGCTGTTTGCCAACGGCTATCATTTCGTGCGCAATTCGCTTTACGACTCGTTCTATGTGCACGAAAGCAATCCGCGTTTCGATCAGATCGAGAAATTGCCGTTCGAGCAGCTGCCTGCCAAGCAGTTCTGATCCCGGCCCGATTAATCAACCATGTCACGCGATCTGTCAGTTTCGCGTGACGCGCAGTTTCTGCTTTTGCCCCAGCATGTGATATTCGAACAGGCACCAGACATAGATGGTGGCCGAATAGACGTAATAGACCTGGTGGTAGAGCAGACATTTGAACGCAAACCACGGCCCGCCATGCCCGGACATGGCGCGCACCAGATCCAGATTGGCGACAAAGGCCGCGGCCAGTAACACAAAAGGCAAAGGCCAGCTTCCCGGCCAGAACGGCAGGGCCAGAAGCGACAGCAGCAACAGCCCGGCGATTGCGGCCCGTGCCCGCTCGGCCATCGAGGTGTTCAAGTCATCGGTCAACCCCTCGCGCGAGATCATCAGCCGGGCCCAGGGCAAGGCGCGGCAGAAGATATCCGTGCTCAGGCTGTTGCGGATGGTCCAGACCTTCAGATGTTTGCCCTGCAAAAGCGGCTCGACCAGGATACGTCTGCCGGTGGCCGCGATCCGGTAACCCAGTTCGATATCCTCGATCGAAGGCACCTCATAGGTTTTGACATCAAAGCCACCGACTTCAAGAAACACGTCGCGCCGGATGGCGCCACACCCGGCCCAGAAGGTGCGCGCCTCGCGGCGGGCGCGTTGATGGTGATAGCGGTGCAGAAGGTTCTTGTAGCGTGAAAACCAGGCCTGCCCGTCCGGGGCGTCATCATAGGATCCGAACACGGCGCCCACATTGTCTTCGGACATCGCCCGGCGAATGTGATCCGGGCCGTCCGGCCAGGCGATGACATCGGAATCCACGAACCACAGGATATCGCCCGTGGCCTGCTGGGCGGCCAGGTTGCGGGCCGCTCCGGGGCCGCCATTGACGGGCGTGGTCAACACGGTTGCGCCCATTTCCCGTGCCAGCGCCGCGGTGCCGTCGGGGGATTGGTCATCCACCACCAGAACCTGCTGCACCTGACCGGTATTCAGCATTTCAATCAATGGCGGCAAAACGCGCGGCAGCAGATGTTCGGCATTGTAGGCCGGCATGACCACGCTGATGGAAAGGGGGTGATCTGAACTCACGAAGGATCTCCGGCAATGATACGCGAAGCGCCTGAGCGCTGAACAAGGAAAAGAAAGGCGGCTGTAAAGGGCAACAACCACATCACGCGCGCGCCGTAACGATCCGCGGGTTGTGATACTCCTCCGCAGACCAGAGCGTTGACCGCTATTCCGATCAGGATGAACAGCGCAAACAGCTTCATGTCACGCGACACACTACCCGGCCGCAGCAGAATGAAAACGATAAAGGCAAAAGAGACGGCATAGATCACGCCGTGCACGATATCGGCCGTTTCTATCCAGCCCCTGTCCTGAGACAATGAACCGCCTTGGAACATATCGGGCCGGATATCTTCCATTCTGGCCAACCAGCGGGCGTTTTCCAGCTCCACATCCGTTGGGATCGTCATGGCAATGCTATAGCGCAATACCTGCTGATAGCCGTTCCGGGCCAGTGCCAACGAGGTGGAAAGAGGCCGGGACAGGAAAACCGCCTTGGCGAATTCCCGTTGGGACAGGGCAACCCGTTTCTGATCTTCGGGTGACATGAGCCGGAATGAACCCAGGTTGGGGGAGCGTTCGAAAATGATATGGGAGGGTGTCAGCCTGTAGGGATCATCTGACCACGACAGCGCTTCGTGTAGTGCGCAGGTGGGCACTTCGGCATTCGGACAGACCTCGTCCAGATAATCCATGCCCGGCCCGTCAACGATGAGCCGCGCAGTGATATGCGGCGTATAGACGACCTCTTTGTTGGTGGCGATTTCCACGGTGACCTGAAAGGCCTTGCGCTCGGCCAGTGCCAGCGCCAGAACCATCATCATCAAGATTGTCGCGCGCCAGCGCCGTGGTCTTTTCCCCCAGAGCGCGGCCAAAGCGACAAAGGGTATCATTAACGCCGCAACCGCCAGATGAGACGGGTGCAGAAGGGCGCTGAACAGGGCCAGAGCGGATATCAACAAAAGTTCCCAGGTCTGCATTATCCGCCCAAAAGCCGTCAGCAAGGCAATCACGATCAGCAACATCGGGGCAAAAATATCCGGCATCATGTAGGCAATATAAAACGGCAAAGAGGTACTGGCCGCCAACAACAAAGGCACCGCAGTCATCGTGATTGTGTTCTGCATACCGCCCAGAGACCGGCCAGCCGTTCGCGCCAGCATCCAGACAGCCAGCAGCGTAGCAGCCAGATGCAATACCGGAAGGGTGGACAGGGCATCGACCCGAACAAACGCGGCCATGATGAGGCCATAGATCAGCGACCGCGATCCGGTTGCGGTATTATCGTCATCGGCAGAGTGGGTTATACCTACTGCAGCACTTTCAGCTGCCGGTGGCAGGAAGCTGCTCAGGGCCACATTTCCCTGCCGGATATAACTGCCGGTGTCGAAGTAATAAAGCGGCCCGCCATTGATCAGAAATACGGACAGACAGACCAGCAGCGCCGCAATCAGCAGGAGGAATGCCCTGACCCTCCAAGATGGTTTATCTGAAGGAACCGACACAGTCATATCCGTTCTGCAGCCTGTTTCGCCATAAGTACGGTGTGCTGAAAATAAGCAATTATCGCCTTCAGCCCGTCCTCCAACGCCATTTCACTGAGATCAAAATCAGACGCGTTCATCAGCGTTCCCAGCAGCCTCCGTCAATCGGCCATAAAAAGTGGCGCCCCACTCCGGTCTCTGCCGGCATGGCGTTAAGCAATCATTTGATAGCAAGAAAACCTTCAAAACAAATATACTTCTGAATACTCATCACATCCTTGAAACCGGCCCGGCCCAGCAGATCCAGATTGCCCTGGGTGGAAAACGGCTCCAGCACGCTTTTCAGGCTGCGCGCCTTTTCGACGATTTCCTCGCTTGAGAATCCGTTACTAATTTTGAATTCGTTGTAGAGCTGAGTCACAAGATCCTGGAACCGCGCATCCGGCCCCCGGACTTTTTCGAACATGACAAACGCACCGCCCCAGTTCAGGGTGTTGTAGATCTTGGTGAACAGTTCCTGCCGGTACCGCGGTGGGACGAACTGCATTGTATAATAACTGACGATCATGTCCGCCTTTTCCATCTCCATATGACGGGCGTCGTCATGCAGAATGGAAATGTTCGGGACATCCGCACAATGCGCTTCGGCAACCTTCACCATTTCGGGTTCGACATCGATGCCGATCCAGCGCGCATCCGGCTTGCCGACATTATGTTCGGCAAGCTTGCGGATCAATTCCCCGGTCGATGTGCCGATTTCATAGCACAGGCTGTCATTGCGGACGAAAAAATCCGAAACCTGACAGATCAGGCCATGACCCATTTCGTAAAGAGGTACGGATAATTTGATGTGATCTACAAAAGTATCGGGAACATTGCCCCCAAAGGTCCAGTTCGCATTCTCTGCGGCTATGTTCTGGCCAACACCCATGCGCAACGTCTCCTCGCTAATAGGCAGGCACTATGAACAAACGGCGAAACAGCAACTTCCGATTGAGAATATGTGCCTGAACTTGATACAATAACACACCAAGGCTACACGAAACTCCTCGGTCGTCGAAGGAGAAATATGGAAGAGTCTGGGTTTCTGATCTTTTTCCTTTCTGGCGCGGTTTGCAGGTCCCCTGAGAAATACTGCGAATAGACAGTGCGCGGGAATGAGGGGGACTGTTTCTTATCTTTCACATCCAGTTAATGTGACAACACCGTCGAAGTGGTTTGGCCCACTCAGCCAGCTTGCTCAATTTGCTCGGGAGTACGATCTATCTGAGGGGTTCGCATCTCGGTTTCCGGGGTTATGTGCCGGAGCTTGCGCCAGACATCGAAATGCAGAATTCCGCGAAGAACCTGTTGGGCCAGATCGAACCCGTATTTCAACGGTCCCAGCGTCGCCACAAGATCGGCCTGAAAATCAAGCAGGTCGTCGCGGTCAGAAGCATCATATCCCAAAAGCCCCTCATAAAAGAGGCTGCCTTCCAGCGCGACTTTCTCTTCTATCAAGCTGCGGTTGAGCCAGCGCAACCCGCTGGGCACGTCTCGGCAGGACATGGTGTCATGCTTCCAGTAAGGCGCAGAGGACAGATGATCGAGCTGTGTGACAAGCCCGAAACGTCGCCGTTGATCGGGTTGCAGTACGGGCATGGACACCATGCGGGTGTTGAAGCCTCCGCCAAAGAACAGGTCCGGCGGCGCTTCTTTCAAACGTTTCAGTGTTTCGCGCAGGCTGGCTTTTGTCTCACCCGGGAAACCGACAATCAATGTAATGGCCGTTGTCAGCCCCGCTTCGCGGCAATTGATCAGCGCCTGAACATTGTGCCCGACATCGGATTTCTTGTTCATGTTGTCCAAAACGCCCTGATCGCCGGTCTCGTATCCGATATGCACCAGCTGGCAGCCTGCCGCTTTCATCAGCGCTGCGGTGCCCGGTTTGGCAAGATCACCCGCGCGCGCATAGCAGGTCCAGCCGACCGGGCTGCCTGCTTCGATCAACAGCTCGCACAGTTCCTTGAGGCGCTTGGGCGGGATGGTGAACAGGCTGTCCATGCAATTGATGATCTTTGCTCCTCCCTTGGCGTAGATCATCCAGTCGTCGAAAATCTTGCGGGCGGATTTGACCCGGAACATGGTGTCTTCGAACAGGAAGGGGAAATTGCAGAAAGAACACCGATAGGGGCAGCCGCGGACGGATTCATAATTGATCATCTCGAAACTGCGGCCGTGATATGCCTCGGCCAGTTTCCAGTCCGGAGTGGGCAGCCAGTCGAGGCTTTTTCCGGATGGGCTGCCGCTGTAGACCAGCGTATTGCCCAGACGTTCCACAACGCGACCGTTTTCAGGGGGTTCAATGTCGCGATAGCCGCTTTTGATCCAGCGTGCCAATACGGGAACAAGCATTTCCCCATAGCCGATGGCGACAAGATCGGCACCCGGAACATGTGTCCAGTCATCATGCAAAAGTGAAACCAGGGCACCCCCGACAACAATCTTGTTATGCGGTTGTTTCAGCATCTTAACCAGCGGTATGAGCTCGCTCATATCTCGCATCAATGTGCTTGAAACAAAGACGCATTTGCATTCACCCAGAAGTCGGTTGCGTGTTTCGGCATCAGCAAGCCCGGCAAAAGTGGTCGCTTCAAAAGCAATCCCTTCCTTGCGCAGATCGCCTGCAAGCACGACTTCGGTCAGTTCAGGAGCGCTGACATAGGATTGAGATGAAAAATACCGCTCGACTGCGGCGCGGTAAGGCGCCTTCTTGAATTTAGATTTCCGTCTGAACAGGGCACGGGCCAGCAGCATTTCGGCGCTGACCGCCTTCAGCGCCACATCCTGCCAGATGGCCGATGATGTGCGCATGATGCCCAATTGCCGGCCAAGCGCATCGACGATGGTGCTATTGCTATCCACCATGCTGCCGCCAACCGTCGCCCCACCTGTGACGAGAAGAACCTTGTCGGTTACGGCTGTTGCATTTCTTTCAATAATATCTTCGCCAGCAGACTGGCCAATCGCTTCGTACATTCACTCACCCTTTCGACGTATCTATTGTCGGGGATGCCTTTGACGTACTGCGCACCTGCCATATGGTGGCCATGTTTCAAAATGGCTCAGCTTCGCACAGTATCAGATCAACGGTGCTGAGTCTGTAATCGATTTGATCAGGCCTTCCCGGGGTGGTCGGCTTGTGGCGACCGCACCTTTGGAACCCGCGGTGATCATTTTTTTGCCGAAAACCGGCCCCGTAACAAAAGAAGCGTCTTGAAAAACCGGTGTTAAGTTGAGAGTAGAAACCTCAATTTACTGGCAAAGGTTGTTTGATCGTGTCCATCACTCCTGTTCTTCTCTGCGGCGGTTCCGGCACCCGCCTTTGGCCGCTGTCCCGGAAATCCTATCCAAAACAGTTCGCCGCCATTACCGGGGAAGAGACCCTGTTTCAGGCCTCGGCCCGGCGCCTGTCCGGAGAGGGGTATGGCGTGCCCTTGGTGGTGACCGCGTCTGATTTCCGGTTCATCGTGACTGAACAGTTGCTGGCAGCGGGTATTGATCCAGGTGCGATTCTGATCGAACCGGAAGGGCGCAATACCGCGCCTGCGGTTCTGGCTGCGGCCCTGCATGTGGCGGCATCCGACCCCGAGGCCCTGTTGCTGGTCGCACCATCCGATCATGTCGTGCCTGATGCAGATGCGTTCCGCGCCGCTGTGGCCGCAGGCGTGCCCGCGGCCCAGGCCGGGCAATTGGTGACCTTTGGAATCATGCCGGACCGCCCTGAGACCGGATATGGGTATCTCAAGCTGGCGGGGGCGCCTGACGGCACCGCGCCCGTCAAGCTCGACAGTTTTGTCGAGAAACCGGATGTGGATACGGCAACGGCGATGTTGGCCGATGGCAAACATCTGTGGAATGGCGGTATCTTTCTGTTCCGGGCCAATGATGTCATCGCCGCCTTTGAAACCCACGCGCCGGCGCTGATGGCCCCGGTCAAGGCAGCTTGCGAGGCAGCCACGACGGATCTTGGTTTCCTGCGGCTGGACCCTGAGGCCTGGGGGCAGGTCGAGGATATCTCGATCGACTATGCCGTGATGGAGAAAGCCGACAACCTGAGCGTCGTGCCGTTTTCCGCTGGCTGGTCTGATTTGGGTGATTGGGACTCGGTCTGGCGTGAAGCGGGCCCCGATGAAAACGGGGTTGTGGCGGCGGGCAGCGTTACGGCTATTGACTGCAGCGACACGCTTTTGCGTTCAGAGGCGGGCAATCTGGAAGTGGTGGGTATCGGCCTGAAGGACGTCATCACCGTGGCAATGCCTGACGCGGTTCTGGTGGCGGATAAATCCCGCGCGCAGGACGTGAAGAAAGCCGTCGAAGCGCTTAAGGCCAAGGGCGCAAACCAGGCCACTATATTTCCCAAGGATTTCCGTCCGTGGGGCTGGTATGAAAGTCTGGTTATTGGTGGACGCTTCCAGGTCAAACGCATCCATGTCCACCCCGGCGCGGCCCTGTCCCTGCAAAGCCATCACCACCGTTCCGAACACTGGATCGTGGTCGAGGGCACTGCGAAGGTCACGGTCGACGGCGACGTCAAACTGGTCACCGAAAATCAGTCTGTATACATCCCGCTTGGCGCTGTGCACCGCATGGAAAACCCCGGCAAAGTGCCAATGGTTCTGATCGAGGTGCAAACCGGAAGCTATCTGGGCGAAGATGACATCATCCGCTATGAGGACGTTTATTCCCGGGTCTAGAACGCTCCGGGAAGACAGCCTCAACTGAACGGATGATCGAACGGAAACGGGAATGGTGAAAGAGCTTAATGCAGCCGAAAAGCAGCAGGTTGTCTATGACCTGACTGAGGTTCTTTTGGCCTCAACCGGTAAGCTGCGCTACTACGGGATTGCCAGGGTCGTTGCCGAGATTGGCGCAGAACTGAAAAAACAGGGCACCGCCGTCAGGTTCGCCGTTTTCTCACAAGGTCATGATGAGCTGTTTGAAATCTTCCCAAGTCTGCGGGCAGATGGCGGGGTGGACCTGAACGTTCCCAGCGGAATCCGGCAAGTGCGTGTGCGCAGTCACCACTATACCAAATCCGTGTTGCGGGATCTGGCGCTTGCAGCTGTCCGGCCGCTGGTCATGCGCAGAAACCGCAAGGCCTGGGAAGCGATCGCACCGGGCATGACGCCCATAGACATGTCCGGCAAAACCCTGGTGAGCTGCGGGCGACCCAAGCTGATCGTCGAGATTCTGTGCGCACTGGATCGCAAGGGCGTGTCTTGCGACATCATTCCCATGCTGCATGACATGATCCCCTTGCACGATTTTGAACACCGGCTGGCAAGCTTTCCGCGCAACTTCATCGGAGACAACCAACTGCTGGTTTCGCGGTCCAAAGCCTTGTTGGCCAATTCCGAGTTCACGCGGCAGGAGATTCTGGATTTTTCCCAAAAAGATATCCTGCCTGAAGCGCCAGAAACCTTTGCTGTGCCTCTTGTGCATGAATGTCCGGAAGGAACCGAACAGGCTGAGCAGGACGCCCCTGAGCAGCCCTATATTCTGACCGTTGGATCAATGCTGGGCCGTAAGAACCTGGATGTGGTCTTCGAGGCGATGCGTATTCTGAAACGGGATGGAAAAGACGTTCCCACGCTGGTTCTGGCCGGGGCGTTGCGCCACAAGACCACGGCCTATCTGCAATCGGATGAATGCAGCACAATCCGCGATCATGTGGTTTTTCGCGAAAACCCCAACCAGACGGATTTGGTAAATCTATATCAAAATGCACTGGCGCTTATCATGCCCAGCCGAATGGAAGGTTGGGGTTTGCCCGCAGGCGAAGCGTTGTGGTTCGGCACGCCAGCGCTCTGCTCTACCGCGGCCGCTCTGAAAGAAGTGTGCGGAGACCTTGGCGTTTATTTCGACCCGGATCGGGCCGATCAGCTTGCAGATCACATCACAAGGTTGCTGACGGACCCGGATTTCACCGAACAACTGCGCACGCGCATTACCGCACATAAACCGCAGCTTCGCACCTGGACGGACGTTGCCGTGGACTTGCGCGGGGTGTTGCAAAAACTGGGTTACTGAAACCGCCCGGGGCGGATGCTCTGGCCCCCATATGCGGCGACCCAAACCACCACCTCGGCAATATGAATTCCGAAGCTCAGGACAAGATCGCGTTAGTTTATTGCACCCGGCACACCTTGGAAAAGCTGCAAAACTATCCGAAAAGAAGAAACCAATTCATCTGCGTGAATGCATGGAGAGTAAAAATGAATACCCCTACGTTTAACACAGATGGCAACAAGGTTTTTTTCGATATTTCCGGCTTGATCAATTACATCAAAAAAGTTGACCGCTACTCTGGCATTCAACGTGTCATGGTGGAATTGATCACGGAATTCACCAAACTCAGCGACCCGAAACTTATCTACCTGAGTTGGTGCGAGCCGCGTTCCGGGACACAGCGCTGTGTGCTTCTCGAAGAAATAGGGCGCGATACACTCGCTTCACCGGCGAAATTGCGGCAACTCTTCCATCCCAGGAAAGCGGCGCGGTCCAATCTTCCGGTTCTGGACAGATACCGGCGCAGCCCTGTGAAGTATTATTATCACCGCACCAGGTTAGATGTGATGAGCTTGCTGCGGAGCGAGGCGCCGTTTCGCAAAAAGGACATGACATCGAAAATGTGGCGTGCAGTCCGATGGGGGAAAGCCCCCAAAAGCACGTCGGGATCTCGCCGAACAGAGCAGCCTCTATTCGAAGTGGCAGCAAAGGGTGATCATCTTGTGCTTCTGGACAGCAGCTGGCAGGCGCATCAGAGCCAGGGGTTCAAAATGGCCAAAGAGCATGGGATGGAAGTACACACGCTTGTCTACGATCTGATCCCAATCGAAGCGCCACAGCTTACAGCTGGAAGCATGCCTTACATATTCTATGACTGGCTTTTGACCTCTCGGGAATATACGAGCCGCTACATGACGATTTCCGAAGCCACCCGGCGCGATCTTTTACGCTTTTTTCAGGCGCATGACATTCAGCACACCGCAACGACTGTTCCTTTGGCGCAGGCGGGACTGTCCAAAACCGAACCCGCAGAGAACGAGGTGCATCAGCAAGGCCCCGTGTCTTCCCGGATTTCGTTTGACGCATACCCTCAGCTTGAAGATGCTCGCCACCTCAATGCCCATTTGCGGAAAATTGTTGGTGAACCCTACGCCCTTTGTGTTGGCACGGTGGAACTGCGCAAGAATATCTGGCGCACGGCGATGGCATGGAAATATCTGGTTGATCAGGGTCATACGGACCTGCCAAAGCTGATATTTGCCGGTCGCAGGGGCTGGGTGACGACAGAGTTTGATCTTCTGATGAAGGGGACGGGCGATGTGTACGGTTATGTCAGCGAAGTTAAGGGCCCAACGGACGAAGAGCTTCACGTTCTCTACAAGAATTGCCAGTTTGTATTGATGCCCAGTGTCTACGAAGGTTGGGGCCTGCCTGTGGGCGAGGCGTTGGCTTACGGAAAGTCCGCAGTTGTCGCCGAGAACAGCTCGCTTGTCGAAGTTGGAATGGATCTGGTTGAATATTGTGATGCAATGAGTGTCAAAAGCATTGCCGAAGCTGTCCTGAGGCTCAATGATCCCTCTCACCGGGCAACCCTGGAAGACAAAATCAAAGTCGCGGATCTGCGCAGCTGGTCTGATGTGGCTCAGGATATGGGGCAGGCTATGTACGCACCCAGATAATTCAACGCATATTGGAGAGTTTCAGGCGTTTGAGCCGGTCAGCCCTTGATCGAAAAGTTCGCCCCCCGGTTCAAAGTCCGGCTCAGAACGGTTCCCCTCCGATGCAAAATTTTGAAGGTCGCTTGTTCCGCAACGGGAGTTAAGCGAAATCACACCGCAGCGGCCATGTAGACATGGCGAAGTTGACAAAAAAGAGTATTGCTCATGTCGAGGTGTCTCATCCGATGGGCAATCGACAAAACAGAAAGGGATTAGGAGTGACAAAAACTGCGATCGTTACAGGTATCACCGGGCAGGATGGTGCTTATCTCGCACAGCTGTTGCTGGACAAAGGATACAAGGTCGTTGGCACCTTTCGCCGGGTTGTTTCCACGAATTTTTGGCGCATTGAAGATCTGGGAATTCGCAATCACCCCAATTTGGTTCTGTCCGAGCTTGATCTGACGGACATGGGGACGATGATCCGGCTTATTCAGCAGGTAGAGCCGGACGAAATCTATAACTTGGCCGCTCAAAGTTTTGTGGGCGTTTCGTTCGAACAACCGCACACGACGGCGCAGATTACCGGCATCGGTGCCCTGCATCTGCTCGAAGCCATCAGGATTGTGAACCCCAAGATCCGGTTCTATCAGGCGTCCACTTCCGAAATGTTCGGCAAGGTTCAGGAAGTGCCACAGCGCGAGACGACCCCGTTCTGGCCGCGCAGCCCGTATGGTGTTGCCAAGCTTTATGCGCACTGGATGACGATAAACTACCGCGAAAGCTATGGTATCTTTGGCAGCTCGGGCATTCTCTTCAACCACGAGAGCCCTCTGCGGGGGTTGGAATTTGTGACCCGCAAGATCACCGACGCAGTCGCCAAAATCAAATTGGGCCAGCTTGACTGCCTTGAGCTGGGCAATCTCGACGCGAAACGCGACTGGGGTTTTGCCCGGGATTACGTGGACGGCATGTGGCGTATGCTGCAAGCCGATGAACCCGACACGTTTGTGCTGGCAACCGGTCGTACCGAGACCGTACGGGATTTTGTCTCCATGGCATTCAAGAGTGCGGGAATCGAGCTGCGTTTCGAAGGCGAGGGCGAGAAGGAAGTGGCCGTCGACGCCGAAAGCAACCGTGTTCTCGTGCAGATCAGCCCCAAATTCTACCGGCCTGCCGAAGTGGATTTGTTGATTGGTGACGCAAGCAAGGCAAAACAAGAGCTTGGCTGGGAAGCCTCGACGTCCCTGGAGGACCTTTGCCAGATGATGGTTGAGGCAGATTTGGCGCGTAACGAGAAGGGCGTGTCCTTCTGATGTCTGCGCTCCGAGTTTTGATTACCGGACGCCACGGGTTTACCGGACGCTACGCCGCGAAAGAGCTTGCAAGGGCGGGATGGGATGTTTGGGGGACTGGGGCTCATCCGGCCCCTGAACCCGATCCCAATTACCTGGAAGCGGATTTAACCGATGCTCGCAGCCTTGAGCGGGTTATCACCAATGTTGCGCCGGACGCAGTGCTGCATTTGGCGGGGGTCGCTTTTGTGGCGCATGGGACAGCAGAGAGCTTCTATCAGGTCAACCTGATGGGGACGCGGTGCTTGCTTGAAACGCTGGCCAACACCGGGCACGGAAGCAAGGCCGTTGTTCTGGCCAGCAGCGCAAATATCTATGGCAACGCCACAGAGGCGTCCATCCGGGAAATCACTCGTCCGGCGCCGGTTAATGATTACGCGGTTTCAAAACTTGCCATGGAGCACATGGCCCGGCTGTTTGACGACCGCCTTCCTATCGTGATCGCGCGGCCATTCAATTATACGGGCAACGGGCAGGACCCCAAATTCCTCGTACCGAAGATCGTTTCACATTTTCGTCAAAAGAAGCCGCAGCTGGAGCTGGGTAATCTGGACGTCGCGCGGGATTTTTCGGATGTGCGCGACGTGGCGCGGATATACAGGTTGCTGCTTGAAACCGCGCCTCGGGGTGAAACCGTGAATGTCTGCTCGGGCAAGGCGACGGCGCTGGGAGAGATCTTGGATATGTGCCGGACCATCACCGGCCATGAGATCGAAGTGGTGTCCAACCCTGCTTTTGCGCGTGCTCAGGAAATAAAAATTCTGATGGGCGATCCAACACATCTGGAAAGTCTGATCCCGGTGGGCGTTCGCCACAAGCTGGAAGAGACGCTGCAATGGATGCTGAATACGTGATCCGTGATACCACCCTGAGTCAAATGAGGCCGGGCGCGGATATTCACCGGGCGTTGGCCATCCAAGACAAGGCTGTCGTTGCAGTGGGCAAAAGGACTGGATGAAGATGTGCCGCTGAGTGCGAAAGTATCAGCGGTGCGCGGCAAAACCGATGAACTGCAAAAAAGAACTGAAGGCACTGTGAATGCAATCTGAGCGCAACATTCTGGAACGCCTGCTGTTCCGACCCTCAAACGGACGTCCAATACGTGCTTTGCGGAGGGTACTGTTTCACACCAATGGGAAACCGCGTGGGGTGTTTCGAAACTGGATTCTTGAGAGCGACGGATCCCCGAAGCACCCGTTCCGGCAGTGGATGAACAGCCCGGATTATCTGATGTTGCCCTGGCCTGCGAGCCAACATCCCGGCGCGTCGCCTGAACCGGCAACAGTGGCCAGCAACGAGACATCCTCTCTTTCGGAAGGCACAGACATCTCTGCACCATTCGAGCCCTTCGTGCAGAGCTCGGATCTTGTCATATCCCGTGGCGCGGCGGGAGGGTATTGGATCACGCACCGCAGTGATGCCGTAATTGGCTGGTCTATGCGTCAGGAAGGCCGTTTCCAGGAACAGGCCATCGACGATGTGATTCAAATGCTCAGGGAAAACGGACATGATGTTGCAACATCATGTTTCGTGGATATCGGCGCGAATATCGGATCCCATTCGATGCATGCGGCGCGACGCGGCTTTGACCGGGTTATTGCCTTCGAACCTGATCCGCAAAATTTTCGCCTTTTGCGCGCGAACGCGCTGCTGCATGACGTAGAGCATAAAGTAACCTGCCATCAGATGGCTGTGTCGAACCGGAACGGAACGATGCAGATGGAACTTTCTCCGTCCAATTTCGGAGATCACCGTCTGCGCGTTTCCGACGACACAGCCGCAAACCTGCATGACGAAGGTGACTGGAACCTTCAGGATGTGCCGGTTCGTACCTTTGACAGCCTGGTACAAGACGGCCTGCTGCCCGAAAACGGGCCAGACCTGATCTGGGTCGACACGCAGGGGCATGAAGGTCACGTGCTGAGCTGTGCACAGAGCCTGACCAGAATGCGTTGTCCGGTTGTGCTGGAGTTTTGGCCCTATGGTCTTGAGCGTTCAGGTGGCTACAAAATGCTGCGGGACGCGCTCGCGTTACGCGACGACGTGCAGATCATCGACCTTGGTGCCTCCGGCCCGGGACGCTTGGCTCATCGTTCTCTTGAAGCGCTTGATCAGATGTATGACGATTTGCGGCAAAGTGAATCCAAATCCGGATCTCCACATACTGACCTTCTGCTCATGCCAATCCACTCAAGCTCCTGATTGATCTTGCTGCTGTTTTCAGCCCAGCGAATACGAGTTCATTGAGTGGCTCGTCTCGCAGGGCAGGGCACTTGAAGTGGTCTGGCTTATATGACGGCACCTAAACCCCCTGAAAGGCGGGAAATCCGGGCGCTGCTGCATTCATTCCCCTTTATCGACGTCCCCAATGCCGACGATACCTTTGACGTATTGCGCACCTGCCATATGATGGCTGTGTTTCAACATGGCTCGGCCTCGTACCATATCAGATCAACGGTGCTGAACCTGCAATCGATTTGGTAAAACCTTTCCGGGTGGCGGGTTTGTATGACGTCCGCATGTGCCCCGGACAAGGGGGTAAGGGGTTTCGTCCATGGCCTATGTTTCAGGGCAACCAGAGCAGGATCTGGATATTGCAACCGGACGTTCCACCCGGCCGCTACGCGTTCTGCAATTGGGGCCAGCATTCGAACGAGGTGGAATTCAGCGCCATATTCTCGACCTGACGAGTTACCTGCGGGATCGGGGACATCATGTCGAGTTGGGGGGATCGCCTGGTCCATGGGGCCAGGAAGGGCGCGATATCGGGTTTCATGCGTTGAACCTGAAACATGTGTCGGAAGATGAAGGTCTCAGTATGATGAGGCGGCTCGGAACCGCCATGGGCTGCGCGCAAAAACTGCGAAAGATCGCCGCCCGCGGTCGTTTCGACCTTGTTCACTCTCACGAAACTGCCCCTGCGCTTGTGGCCCGGTTGGCGCTTGCCGGTCAGCCGGCACGCCGTCTCTTTACCTTTCACGGCTCGACGCCCGAACGATATGGTGGGGTGACGCGCAGTGCTCAGTTCGCGGCGCATGTCACCGCCTGTCCCAGCCGTAAAACCCTTGATGAACTGATTGCGCGTGGTCTGCCACGGGCGCGCACAGCCCAGCTTGGGCTTGGTGTGCCGGCACCGCCAGATCAGGACCCCGCCGCCGTTCTGGCGCTGAGACAGAAGCTTTTGCGCGACCAGGAAGGTGTGCTGATATTCAGCCCGGCCCGGTTGGATCCGCAAAAAGGTATCGACGTGATGATCGATGTTTTGGCCCGGCTGGTGAAGGTCCGGCGCGATATCGTGATCGCATTGGCTGGTCACGGTCCTTTGGCGGACGTGCTTTCGGACTGGATTGCTTCGGCCGGGGTGCGTGACAACATCCGGGTTCTGGGGCCGATCGATACCGTCCCCCTGCATATGGCCGCCGCGGATTTCATGCTGCTCACGTCCCGGTGGGAGGCTCTGCCGATTTCAATCGTCGAGGCCTTTCACGCCGGTTTGCCCGTGATAGCGACCGATTGCGGCGGTGTGAGTGAGCTTGTGTCGGACCGGGTTGGGCGGCTTTGCCCTGTCGGTGATGTCGAAGGGCTGACCGCTGCCGTTCTGGAACTGGCAGGGGACGAGGGGCTGCGTAAAACCTTGGGGGCCAACGCCCGCGCATTGGCACGTGAGGACCGTTTCGACCCAACCCATGTGCATGAACGGATCGAACAGATTTATCGGCAGATGCTGGATGGGGTGGCCTGACAGAGCGCAGGAAGTGGAAACAATAAGGGGATGTTTTGTATATTATCGAGTATTTGGGCTGCTTTGAGGTGAAACCGCCTGCATCCGAGCCTTGTGTCAGTATGCGCCCCGGATACGGTGGGATGCGAAAGAAGGACCGGCACCTGCATGCGCCGTGTCCAGGCCGACGATTTTGCCGGGTGCCTGACCTGAACCGAGTGGACTGGAGAAGCCCATGAAACAGCCTTCCCCCGCGCTTGACCGCAACGATCTGGCAATACTCCTGTTCATTCTTCTTCTTGCCGCAGTCCTCAGAAGCGCCGGGCTGAACGCGCCCCTGTGGTATGACGAAATCCGGACCGTCGATACGCATGTCAGCCTTCCGTGGAATGAGATGATGCGCGAATATTCGATGAACCATCATTACTTTTTCAGCATGAAGGCAAAGCTGGTTTCCCAGATCTTCGGAGATCAGGCCTGGGCATACCGGTTTCCGGCCGTCCTGTTTGGCGTCGGTCTAGTCGGGGTAATCTGGTGGCTGGCAAAAGAGGTTGCAGACAGCACGATTGCGCATGTTTCTGCCTTGCTGGTGGCCCTGTCCTATCATCAGGTCTGGTTCTCTCAGAACGCGCGCGGATATACCGAGCTTGCATTCTGGAGCACGCTTGGCTTCATTTTCTTTCTGCGGGGGATGCGCCAGCCAGCGACCGGCACCTGGGTTGCATTCGGCTTTACCGCCGCGGCCGCTGTTTTCACCCATCTGACCGGTGCATTTTTCTTTGTTGCACTGGGTCTCATCTGGCTGCTTTCCCTTGTGACCGGGTTCGGCCGGGGCACTTTGACCCGCGAATGGGTGCTGCATCCGCTGGTGGGTGTTGCGGTTGCGCTGGTTCTGGTCCTGTTCGCGTATCTGCCGATCTTGCCAAGCATAGCGGGCACGGTGAGCGAGGTTTCGGCGACATCCGCCGTGGACCCCATGCAGGAATACCAGAACCCGCTCTGGACAATTGTCGAAGGTTTGCGGACCGCGGTTGGGGATACCGGCCCGCTGATGTTGTTCATCGCGATCGGTGGGCTGGCCGTCATCGTCTTCGGTGCCGTGGGGGCGCATGCGGCGCAGCCGTTGTTTTTCCCGTCCATCGCCATGCATATCGCCGTGACGCTGCTGCTTCTGCTGTCGCTTGAGATGCGGATCTGGCCGAGGTTCTTTTTCGTCGATATCGGGCTGATCATTATTCTGGCCGTTGTGGGGTGTCGATACGGTGCTGATGCGGTGGCACGGTGGGCTCAACAGCCCCGGTTTGGATCGCCGCTCTTTGCGTTGGGCGTTCTGGCGATGATCGTGGTGTCCGTGTTCTTGGTGCAGCGGAACTATTCTGCTCCGAAACAGGATCTGGCGGGGGCTTTTGCGCTTGTGGAAGAAACCCGCAGCCCGTCAGAACGGGTATATGCGATCAACCCGGGCGGCCCCCTTTTCGAAGACCACTTCGATGCCGACTGGGGAACCATCGGGGATGCGCAGGACTATTCCGAGGCCATGGCCCAACCTGGCCCTGTGACGCTGGTTGTTCTGTTCCCAGACCGGATGTTCCGTGCCATTCCTGATCTGCAACGTGATGCGGAAGGGCGGCTGGAACGCGTGCATGCGTTTGCCGGGACGCTGGGGGACGGGCAGGTTCTTGTCTACCGGCGCAGATGAGGCCGAGGGGTCAGGATGAATGACCGTCCAGGGGCTCAAACCCCAGGCTGCTTTCGACAATGTAAAGCGGGCGTTTCTGAGCCTCTGCATAAAGCCGCCCCAGATATTCCCCGATGACGCCCAGCACGACAAGTTGCAGGCCACCGATCAACAGCACTGCAACCATCAATGAGGCATAGCCGGGTACATCCACCCCGTAGACAAGGGTGCGTGAGATCAGGAAAACACCATAGATGATCGCGGCCAACGCAGTCAGCATGCCGACATAGCCCGCAATCCTGAGAGGCACGGTGCTGAACCCGGTAATACCGTCCAGCGCAAAGTTCCAAAGGCGCCAGTAGTTGAATTTGGTCTGCCCCGCCGCACGCTCGGGGCGGTCATACGCCACCTCGGTGTGCCGAAACCCGACCCAGGCAAAAAGGCCCTTCATAAAGCGGTTGTGCTCGCGCAGCTGCCCTACAGCCTGAACCACGCGCCGGTCCATAAGGCGGAAATCGCCGGTATTGGCGGGTATCGGTACCCCCGAAAGCCGGTTGATGACCTGATAGAACTTCCGCGCTGTCCAGCGTTTCATCGCGGTATCGCTGTCGCGGTGGCGCCGGACGGCATAGACGACATCGAACCCTTCGCGCCATTTTTCCAGAAATGTCTCGATCAGTTCAGGCGGATCCTGCAAATCCGCGTCTATGGGAACAACGGCTTCACCCGCAGCTGCATCCAGCCCCGCCGTCAATGCGATTTCCTTGCCGAAATTACGTGAAAAGTTCAGCACCTTGATACGATCATCGCGCTCATGCGCCGCAGCCAGAATCCTGGCGGTCGCGTCTGTGCTGCCGTCGTTGACGCAGATGATCTCGTGGCTTTCCCCAAGCTGATCGAGGAATTGCCCCAAACGTTCGAACAGAACCGGCAGAACTTCTTCCTCATTGAACATAGGTACAATGATGCTGAGTGTCGGGACGTTTTGGTCCGGGGCTGTCCCCCGAGATAGAAATGTGGGGGTACTCATGTTTAACGTCACCATGACGCAGGCCTTTTTTCGTTCGTTTGAGCACAGGTGATCATGGTTTTACCTTAGGCTCAAAAAGTTCTGCCTGCGCGCGTAGTTTTTCGAATTTCTGTGTCTTTTCATAGTCACTCAACGCCTCACGCCGTGCATCGGTGATGACAAGCTCTCCTTCGTGGGGCCACGTGATCAGCCAGACGCGGGATGTGGGGTTGGTGCGCAAAGAGATATCGTATTCGGAGACGACGAAATTCGCATCATTGATGTAATAGAACAGCGGTGTATCGACCCAATCCCGGTTCCTCAGAAAAACAAGATCGCTGGGCTGCATTTCAGATAGCACGGCTTGCGCAATGCCTTGATAATCGTTGGGCGCGCCGGGCTTTCGGGTGGCGTAGGGTACGCTGGCAGCAAAGACGAGCAGGCACAGGCTTGTCGTTGCCAGCCTGAAGCGAATGTTCTGAAACAACCAGACCGCCCCGGCCGCGGAAAGGATCAGCAGGTAAGGCACAAAAACCAGAAAAGCCCGCGAGGCAAGGACGGATACCACATGGGACGCTGCAAATAGGATCAACGGTGCGGCAACCGCCAGCAGCCACAAAAGCAGTGCCCGTTCCTGAGGGTGATGCAGGGTGCGCGATGGAAGGCGGGGGACAAACCTGCCCCAGACCGCGCCCAAGGCAGGGATGAGCAATGCCAAAAACGGCAAGATGGTCATTGCCATCAGGGCTTCGTTCCGACGGTGTGCGATTGAGGCGAGCCAGAATATGAAGCTGGCTGAGCAAACAGCCAGCAGGCCCGGAATCCAGACGGGAATCCGAGGGGTCGTGGCGAAAATCGGTGCCTCGCGCTTGGGGGCTTTCAGGCTGGCTGTCAGCAACAGCAGGGCAAAGGCCAGAAGTAACCAGCTCCAGATCACATTGATCTGTAGCTGTGGAATGGAGAATGCGTCTTTGGCGAACAGAAATCCGAAAGAGAAGTACTCGACCAGAAAACCCGGGTATGGATCAAACGCTGCGCCTTTGCGCGCGCGATAGACGGCATGCAGCAGCGCAGGGGCGGCAAGGATGAAGGCAAGGGATTGTATCTGAAACAACCGGGCACCCTGCCACAGGCCGATCCTGTGTGAAAAGCGGGTCGGTACCAACTCGGACCGGGGCAGAACCAATGCAGTCCACAACAGGTGGATCATGATCAGGGGCCAGAAAAACTCGACTGTCAGCACTCCGGCCACAACTGACGCGACATAAGCAAGCTCAAGCCAGGGCCGTGGTCTGGGTGTTCTCACCAGGCAGAGCAAAAGCCAGGTCGCCAGTAGGGAGAGGAAGGCGCCGGCGACATACATACGTGCCATTTGGCTCCAGAAGATGTGGAAGCCGTGAAGCGACAACAGCAATGCGGCCAGGCAGCCGATGGACGATCCGAATATGCTGCGCGCAATCAGAAAAATCAGCGGCACCGATCCCATGGCAAACAGGACGCCCGGAAACCGCAGTGACAGATGTGAGGTTCCGAACAGCTTTGTCCAGCCCAGCATGCTGACATACCACCCCATGGGATGCGGTTCGTCATGGAAATGCCACCAGATCGTTCCGGCAAGATCATGGCGGGGCGGTGGCTCGGAAATACCCGGAACCAGCTCGATACCGGGGATATAGATTTCCGGATGGGACATGCTGCGTTGCTCAATCCCCCAGAGCCGCAGCAGGACAACACATATAAGAGCAACACCCAGGACACACAGGACAGCATATGTGCGGTATTCACGCCCGATTAGAAAAACGCTTTTCTCATCTGATGATATCATTGCAAAAAACAGCCACTCTGAAACACATCTACTCGGACCGATAATCCGGGAATGATACTACAGGATGTGGCTCAAGTCACTCTGGCGCGTTGCGTGGCCTGGCTCGGGCACGCCTTATTCTGCGCTATCGAATGGATATCGTACCGCGCTGAGCGTCAGCTTTTCGGACCAGATGACGGCACCATCCCCGCCGACCATCGACACGTCGGTCACGTCCGGCACTTCACCGTTCCAGCCTGCGGTATAGAAACACCCGCCATGTATAGTGTAGCCGCGGCTCTCGACGTCGTGAAATGCGCTGCGGACGGTTGGCATCGCGACATGTATCACGTCAATTCGGTCCCCGCGAATAGGGCGCACGCGGATTTCCGAGAACCGCAGAACTGCTGTGGGCGTGACACAGACACGACCGATTTCGGGCTTGTCGCTGTCAGCGCACATGAAGTTGCCGGAAAAGCCGGGGCTTTGTGACAGGCAGATATAGGCGGCACCATGATACAGATAGACGGAATTTGCGGCCGGGAAGGCGTCACAGGCTTTGGGACCTTCATACAGCCCGCCGTCAGCTTACCAGTCCAGATCATACATGTTCTTGAAGATACCGGGACGAAAGTTTCCGGCGTGAAATACGGTCCAGCCGATCATGTCTCCTCAATCCAGATCGGGATAGTCTGTATGCCCGACGATGCGGAATGGCGCACCGTCGTAACCTTCCAGGTCTGAGAGCCGTGTCATGATTTGTTCGGCAAGCGCCTCATCACGGCCTCCCATTTCGGACTGATCGTACCAGACGAACCGCGCCATGACCGCGTATGTAAGCGCAACGATCAGGGGCAGACCCAGAATGGCCGGTGACTTTAATCCCTGTACCCGTATTCCTGCACCAACAGCCAAGTAGAAAACCGTAGCCGGTAAACCTACATAGGCGACGGCCCGTGACGGTATCCACTGCCCAACGTAGGAGAACCAGATCAGTAAGGGCAGCAAGAGAATACCGGTCATGCCCGTCAGGATACGCAGGACATTCACCCAGTTGTGCGGGTTCCGTATAAGGACTGAAATGCTCAGCCCAACGCCCAGCAAGAACCCGATTCCGATATAGGCGGTGTTCAGGATCTTGATTGCCCAGGGTATTCTTTGTAGCGACCCCCGCCAGATTTGGCCAAGCAATTAAAGGACCGTTTCAAGCTTGCCCTGCAACTCGTGGAGAGAGGGCATCGCGATACGGTTGGTCGTGGGGACGTGGTCACGCAGCTGGGCCTGCGCAAAGCGCAATGCATTGCGCACCGATCAAAAGCCAGATCACCCGCGCGCCAAAACCTTGCAAAATGCCCCGTTCAAAACACTTAAACCCCGCAACGGAAAGCAGCAACGCCAGCGGGAAAGCAAACACGTGGCTCGAAAAAGTAAGGGCGTTGATCATGTAGATGTGATGAACGCCAAGCGTGAAAATCAGGAAGGTCGCAAAGGGTCGGTTATCACGATCGCTGGATTGCCGCGCCAGCATCCATGACAACAGAAGGAAGACACCTGCCGCCAGACTGGCCTGCGAGACAGGCAGAAAACGTTCCTGTAAAACATGAAATAGAGAACCTCCATCGCCCAGCGACCTTCCTCGGTCGTCCAGTTAAGAGGCATCCCATCTTCGGGTGCGCCAGTCATCCGGGTTTCTGCCATCCTTGACCAAGCCCGGTGCGGTTGTGAACGCATAAACAAGTAGGCTGACGGAATTTGACTGGTAGCGCGAAGCTCATGTTACTCGTTTTCTGCAGATACATGGCGCACGAGTGCCCATCACCCGCTCAGAAATACTCTTTCAACTTGCGGGCGCGTTTCATGTTGGACGGCAGAGACACCGTCGCCCGAACCAGTTTCGCCACTGCACGCATGCCCGGAACCGCCTTGAGCGCGGAAAGCCCCTTGGATGTTTTCAGCAGGGTTTCGTAGGTCTGATTATCTGCATGCCTGAAATCCTTGGCGTGCAAATCTTCACCGTTGTTCTCGGTCGGGGCAGACACAACCGAGGTCGCTTTGCGGTTAACGTCAAACACCACAAAGGATTCAAAGAAACTGATCCCCCAGGCGCGTTTTTCTGCAGCATTCGGTGTCAACCTTGCGAAACGGTGGTTGATACGATCAACCATGTTCATGGCATATTTGATAAAGGATCGGTTCCGAAGCCCGAACCCTTCCATGTAGGATGTATGCGTGTCCTCCACGACAAGCATCCCGCCATCCTTGATGTGTGGCAACAGGCATTCCGTCGTAATGATCTGTTGTTCATAGGTGTGGCCGCCATCATCCAGAACGATGTCGATATCACCGACTTCCCTTACAATTTTTTCAAGGAAATCCGGATCGCTCTGGCTGCCGATGAAAATCTCGAACCCTTCCTGTTCCCAGCGCTTTGCATCGGGGTTCAGTTCAACGCCGATGATGCGGGCCTGAGGGCCAAAGAACTCCCGCCACATGAAAAGAGATCCACCACCCAGAACGCCGATCTCAACAAACGTGATATCCTTTCCGATGTAAGGAGAAAAAAGTTTGTCATACACATCGAAGTAAGTGGAATGCTTACTGCTTTTGTATGGGCTGTTCATATAGGCCTGATAACTTTTCGACTCTAACATCTCTACGTCCTCGGATCTCAACTTGTCATGCGCTCCACCTGTCGAAGCGGGTATTCATAAACTGGGGCGTCAATTCCATTACTTCGTCTGTTTGGCTGTTTTGTGGCTCCGCTCTTTCCACAGCCTCAGGCCTTGGTGGCTTCCTGTCAAACGCCGTGGGCCCGGTCTGGGGCACTTACTTGCGCGTTACGATGATGGCATAGGAAGAATAGACCGCCCATTCGCGCCGGGCGCACAGGCGCGCCAGCCCGTTATCCAGCTGCCGCAGGCCGAAAATCTTATCATAGTAATGGTGCCCGTAATATTCATGTACTTCGATGCTCGAAAACCCGACATCCGCCAGCGCCTTTCGCATGTACGGGGTCGAGCCGCGACACAGTGAGTAGTAGGCGGGGAATTTGCCGGTATTCTGGCCATCAAAGCGCCGGGGCTGCAACAGTTGAACCGCCTTGCGTGTCAGTTGTTCGGGAAACAGCCAGTTGATCAGGAACGGCGAGGCGAAAATGGTTGGCACCAAGTGAACAGCAACGCCACCATCCGCCAGAAGGTGATGCATGTTTTTGTGGAACTGCTTGCCGTCGGGCATATGCTCGCCACAAAACTTGGACATGATCAGATCGAACCTCTGATCCACATGGCTGACATCGCCGCAGGCGTTGATCTGAAGGGTGTCGAACTCATCGGAAACATGGGAAAGCTCTTCGGCACTTATGTCACTGATCGTGAAGGATGTGACATGATCAGGCAGTGTCTTGTCGCCGGTCGATCGGCTGGTCGTGCCACCGATTTCCATGATCCGGGCCGGTTTTTCATCTGTTATGATGTTCCAGACCGTATCCAGATAATCCTGTCTGCAATCCGTGTGCCAGCGTATTTCTGACTGTACCATTTACTCTCCCAAAAAACCCGTAACCTTGCGCGGCGTTCGAAACGGGGCCAATCGCGATAAAAAGATTTTTGCAATACGCCTTTTAAGGCAGTGACATGGCTGTTTGACCAATCTTTAGATGAATGCCGACAGCATTCAAAGAACGTATGCACCCAAGTTTACATGACTGGCAATGCCAGGGGGCGGAATAGATATGGGCGGGTCCGAATTTTCGGTACCCGCCCATGCAGTGGTAATCAATAGGCTGTATTTTCAGCGATCTTTGCCGTTACGCGAACAAATCAGAATACGGCTCGACAAACGGGGCTTCTTCGCCGACCGCAAAGGTGTCAACGCTGTCACCAACGTACCAGTCTCTTTCCTGTCCGTCGGCGAAATCGAAATCCGTATTGGTTTCGTCCAGGACAACGGCACCATCGACCAGAATCTGAAGGCGGTCGGTGTCCTGATCAACCATCAGGGTGACCTGATGTGTTTCACCGTCGTTCAACTCGACATCCTTGACCTTGAAGCCTTTACGGAACCCGTCATCATTGTTGTCGACTTTTGCGACCAGATGCCCTTTCTTGTTCAGCTTCAGACCGAAATTCGAATGGTTCCATACAAGCCGTTCAGCACCCGTTTCACCTTCGTCACGGGTTATGTCGACCGAGAAGCTAACCTGCGACGCGTCAGAAATTCCGTCCAGGGTTCCGATGTTCCCCCGGCTATTCTGATTGGATATGTCGATCATCGACAACTCGCTTTGCCAGCCGCCACCATGGGCAGGTTCAGAGCCGGTGTCAGGCTGCTCGGCGCTTGTATCGCCTTCGGCCTGCGTCTCATCGGCCGGAACATGGGTTTTACCAACGTAAGAAACCTCGTCCAGGCGTCCGATAGTCTCCGGGCTGTCCTGATGGGTTATGTCGATCATCAGTTCGCCCTGCGGGTCGGCACCAAGAACAGGCTCGGACTCGGCGTCGGGCTGCTCGGACCCGGTATCGGGCTGCTCGGACCCGGTGTCAGGCTGCCCGGACCCGGTATCGGGTTGCCCGGATCCGGTATCGGGTTGCCCGGACCCGCTGTCCGGTGGTGTGGGGTTGGTGTTGGGTTGTGATCCCCCGGGGGTAACCTGCTGCGGAGGGGTGGATCCCGTGGCACCGTGCGAGACGGCAGAGCCGGCGTTCAGTGTGTCAGCCAGGCTGCCCGGGACGACGACATATTGGTTGTAGCCATTCCCCTGTGCCGTTGCCTGATAGGTGAAGTTCTGATCGTACTCACTGGGCTGAATCAGGGCGTTGTTGGCTACGTTCCAGTCAGCCTGCCCGTTATACCCCACGATCTGAGACGTAATGTTCTGATCGATGGTGACGTTTTTGGAACCGGCGGAAACGTTGATGGCCGGGATTTCGATCCCGCCTGTCAGCGTCTTTTCGTCTACGTGCAGGACCGAATTTTTGGTGATCGTCAGCCCATCCACACCATAAAGAGAGATCCCGTGGAAGTGACCGTTGTAAATCGTGTTCCCTTCGATCAGTACGTTGTGGTGGATCACGCTGGGATCGTCGATGTTCTTGCCGTCACCGCCAGCCCAGATGGTCTGAGTGAAATCCCCGTTGGCCATGTCAAAGAGGTTGTTGCGGATGGTGATGTTGTCGCTGCCGCTGCCATAGGCGCGCTGAATCTGGATCATGTCACGGTGATCGCCCGAGCCAGCCGCGCCGCCGAAATCGTGCAGGTGGTTGTTCTCGACCAGGATGTTGTCGACATTGTCAAAGACCAGACCATCGGAGCGGATCGTGTGGATGTCGTTGCCGGTGACATTGATCCCGTCGGAATTCACCGCAATGACAGCCTTCCACCATTGTGAGAATTCGGTGTTGTTGATGTTGATATTGGTCGAGCCGGCGATGTTCAGACCTGTGCCATAGCCGGTACCGTCTGCCGATGTTCCGGTGCCGCTGGCAACATCGCCGTCGAAGATCGAGTTGTTGAACGTAATGTTCTGGCTGTCGTAGACGCCGAATTTGCTTTGAAAGTGGTGGTCGCCACCACTGAAGCTGTAGTCAAACTTGATGCTGTCGAACGTGATGTTCGAAGATTGCTTGAGGTGCACATCCGAGAAGCTGGCTTTCGCATTCGGATCCGCGGACTGGATCGTCACGTTCGATGCGAAATTGGTATTGTGGAGGTTCAGTGACCCGTAGTCACCTGCAGTAAGGAGGATCGTCTCACCACCGCTGGCCTGTGACAAAGCCTGGTTCAGCTCTGCGGCGGAAGTTACAATGATAGTCGTCGACATCTTTCACCTGTGTTTCCAAATGCGCTTATCCCAAAGCGCTGAAGATCCCGCTCACCCAAGGGGTATGGAACAGTCGCACAAGGGCGACAGATTGGCCGGAATATGGCTATGTTTGGAAACTGTTGCCTGTATGAGGACAATTTTGCCCTTTTGCAGTCATTTCCGAGTGAACTCGATACTCGATACCGGGAATTGTTCCACTTCCCTTAGCGGTTGCCTAGGGTTTGGCGAATTGATTCCTCCAGGGCAACAATGGCCACAAAATAGCCATCATTCAGGCGTGTCCTTGCGTATGGGCGATAGGCATCGGCAATGAATTGCCCGGTGCCGTAAGGGAAACCTGGGCGTTGCAAGGGCCATTCGGGCGTGCCATGGCGCCAGACGGGCAAGCAGGCGCGATAGACAGTGGAACCCGCCTTGCCTACACTTTCCTGCAAGTGTGGTTATCAGAAAGGTGCGTTATGGCCGGGTCCCGGATTCTCGTCTTGGCAGGGGCGCTACTGCTCATGTTGGGTTTTGATGTGGCGGCCCAGACCCCCTGTCAGGGGCGAGACGTGCGAACGCACCTTCCCGCAACTCAGACCAAGGGGCAGCCGGTCGCAAATGCCGCCGATCTTGGCGCAGCCCTGCAAAATGCCCAGGGCGGGGAAATCTTTCTTCTGGCGCCGGGGAATTATGGAACCCTTAGGATGAACACAGCATACCGGTCACCCGTGGTGATCCGGTCCGCCGATCCTGCCGCGCCGGCCTGTTTTACCCGTCTGGTTCTGGAAGGAGCCAGGAATGTGCATCTGGATGGTGTCTATTTCGATTACACCTACAATGCGGGCGACCCGCATTTCATTGCCTATTTCGTCATCCTGAACAGTACGGACATTGTGATATCGAATTCCGTGTTCGACGGTGGGACTGCAAGGGGAACAGGGTCCGAGGCGGACGGGTACAGTATCGGGATCGGCCTGAAAATCGAGCGGGGCGGGAACCTGACCCTTTCAGGCAACGAGTTTCGCAGATGGTGGACAGCAGTTCTGTCCGTGCAATCGCGGCAGTTTGTCTTTACGGGCAACAACATTCACACGATTCGGTCCGATGGGGTTGATGTGGATGCCGCAGATGGCCTGACAATCGAGCGGAACCGGTTTCACGATTTTGGCGGTGCGGCTGGATCCCAGGATCACCGCGACATGATCCAGATTATGCGGGTATCGCCCCGGGGGTCTTCGGACATAGTTATCCGTGACAATATATTCGACATGGCCGGTGGCGATTTCACCCAGACCATCTGGGCTGGCGGAGACGGCAAGGACCTCGGCAACCCAGTCATGCGACACCGCAATGTGCTGGTTGAAAACAACATGATCTACAATGGTCATATTCACGGCATTTCGATCCATGGCTCGGACAATATCTCGATCAGAAAGAACTCGGTGATCCATGTGCCCGGCGGTCATTCGGTTCCGGTCATCAACATTTCTCCGGATTCGACCTCGGTGGTCATTGAGCAGAATGCGGTGGCCAATATCATCGGGCACGAGAACCAGCGCGATTGGGTTGTGCTCAACAATGCGTTGATTCAGGATCAGACCCCCTCTCAGGGTGGGCATTATGACAGCCAGTTCATCTATTACGCGCAAGGCAGGAAAGACGGATACAACGAATACGGCGTGCGCCCCGGCAGCCAGATTGATCGCCTGAATGCGGGGTCCAGCTTGTCGCAATCCTACCCCTCGCGATGAGGACATTGCGGGCAATGTTGTGGAAAAGTGATTGGCTTCGAGCGCACGGCCAGAATACTGACAATATGTTAGTGCAATCTGTAATGTGTTATCCGTTTAAAGGCAGGAATTTTAGATGACAGCCGTTTTGTCAGCGAAAGCCAGCGCCCCGGCGACCAAGCCGATCGTTCTCGCCTTGCTCATTTTCTCCTTTGCGATGCCGTTTTATTTCCACTTGGGGGGGCTCAAGCTCAGCGGGTATCGGGTGATCCTGCTGTTGTTCATGTTTCCTGCGATTATCGGATGGCTGAGCGGCAAGGCTGGAAAGATCAGGCCGATTGATATTTTGGTGATTTCATTCAGCTTCTGGTCGGCTCTGTCCTTTTCAGTCAATCATGGTTTGGCATCGATGTGGCAGTTCATCGGAATGTTCATGATCGAAACTCTGGTGCCTTATTTCATTGCCCGCACCTATATCCGCAATCTGGAATCGTTTCGGTATTTTGTGAAATGCCTGTTCCTGCTCATCCTTATTCTTCTGCCTTTTGCTCTGTTCGAATCCTTTACGGGCAAGACCCCGCTGTTGAACCTGTTCGGCAAGGTTTTAAGCGTCTATCAGAAGTGGATTTTCGAACCTCGGCTTGGATTGCTGCGGGCGCAGACAACGATGCCGCATCCTATCCTGTTCGGCGTGTTCTGTGCGCCGGCCTTCGCGCTGACCTGGTATGTGCTGGGATGGCATAAATCGTTCTTCAAGAAGGTTGGCCTGACCTCGGTAGTAGGGGGGGCGGTGTTCTTTTCCCTTTCATCGGGTGCGTTTCTGAATGTCGTCATTCAGTTGGCGCTGATGGGATGGAATTGGGTCTTTCAGTTCCTCAGGAAAAAATGGAAAGTTCTGCTGAGCATATTTTGCGTCCTGTATTTCATTGCCGAAATCGGTTCGAACCGGAGTATGTTCCAGATCTTTGCTACTCATTTCACGCTGACACCTGGCACGGCATGGGCGCGAATCCACACATTCAACTTTGCGTCTGACGATATTTTACGGAACCCGATATTCGGGATCGGCCTGCATGACTGGACCCGCCCCCACTGGATGGTGCTGCTGAGCAGCGTCGACAATTTCTGGCTCGTGGTCACGTTGCGGCACGGCTTTCCAGCCTTGTTTCTGCTGGTGGGGGCCGTCATCGTCACGTTCTTTCAACTGGGCAGCAGAAATTTGACCGGGGCAACGGCAGATGCGCGCCTTGGATACCTGATTTCGCTGCTGGGCCTTTGCGTGTCGGCCGTCACCGTCCACCTTTGGGATGCCACGTTCTGTTTTTTGATGTTTCTGCTGGGGGCAGGGGTTTGGTTTCTGGATGCAGATGACGGGTCCGGTCAGGATGGGGACCAGGCCCAGGCCGAGGAAGGAGGGCGAAAGATGCGGTATACCCGGTTTCCCAGGGCCCTGCCCGGAGAACTGTCTATCGGGCGCGTTGCACGCACCCGCTAGCCGGTCGTCGTCCAGCGCCGTCTGGCCATTCCCAATGCACGCCGAAGGCGGCGTAAGGGCGCGACCCTGCCAGACAGGACCGCTTGTATCTGGTGATCAGTCATATCCTCGCGCAAGGATGTTCGGGGGCGCAGGAAAGCGTTCTTTTGCCAGGTTCCGCCATCGCTTGACCAGGCGGCCGTGTATCCGGCCATGCGCAGGGCGCGCAGTACACGAGCATCATACCGTCCAAAGGGTATGCCTGCCTCGGTTACCGGGAGTGCGCATATCATTTCCAACTGCGTGCGGGATTCGCTGAGTTCCCGGACCAGTGCGGCGTCATCCAGCGTCGGCCAGGCAAGATGGTCGACCCCATGGCTGCCGATTGTCATGCCGGCGACCTGCAACGCGTGCAGATGCCCGGTATCCAATGACCCGGCCTGCCCGATCCGCCCGGTCAGGACAAAGAACCGTGCTCGAAGCCCCCGTGCCGACAGCGCTGGCAGGGCGATGTCATGATCCGAAAGATTGCTGTCATCGAAGGTGATGGTGAACCGGTTCGGATCGGGGTCTGCGGCGATCCGGTCCAGAACCCGTTCGAATTGCTCAACCGAAAGCCAATAGGGGGCCTCGCCCGGTTCCAGAGGGCGTTTTGGTGTTCCGATGCCGTGAAAGTTGATACCGATGGGCTTTGTCATGAGCGCAGTTTCTTCAGGCGGGCGTGAATGGTTTCGGCGATGCTGATCAGGGCAGAGCTGGCGCCGGCAGGGCGGAACTCGTACGGGCCCGCTGCGCGCAGCTCTGTGCCGCCCGTGCGCAGCTTGTAACGTGTGACGGAAGGGTTGGCTTCAGGATCTATCCCGCCCAGGTCGAAATACTTCAGGCCCAGGTCGCGACAGCGCAGCATGGAATGCCACATCAGATAATGCCCGGCATTCAGGCGCCGCCCGGTGTCCAGAGTGGCCCCGAACAGATAGACGGCATTGGACCCAGCCCGTCCCAGCGTCATCGCGGCAATGTCGGCCCCGTCCTTGCGGGCAAACAGAACCTCATGAGCAAAGTCAGCCCCCTCAAGGCCATAATAGAATTCTGGCGGGATATCCGGCCGAAAGCCTTTGGCTGCCTGAACCTCGGTATACATCGGATGAAACCGGTCGGCTGCCTGTGCAATCGGCACGATATCCAGATCAAGACCGGCTTTCAGCGCATTGCGCAGGGGGTTGCGCCATTTTCCGTGCAGGGTACGCATCAGTGTGTCTTCGTCCTGGGTACAATCCACGACCACGGTTCGATAGGTCGGGGATCGATCGGTGGGCAAAAACGCTTCGCTACGGGCCAGCTGATCCAGCAATGCAACATCATGCCAGGGTGTGGCCGGAAACCGCAGGCGCAGGATATGCCCGCTCTCCTGAGCATACGTACGCAGTGCGGCCAGCACGGCACGCAGTGTTGCAGCGTCGGGATCAGGCCGATCGACATGCTGTACCAGTGGTCCGGCGGCAAGCCATGCAATGCCGCGCCGCAGGCCGGGAACATGTTTGATGCGCAGACATGCGGCGGCAACAGGCTGCCCGTCCGGGGTGGTGAGCATCAGGAACTGTACGTCTGCCCCGATCCGGCGGGCCGCCGCGCGGGCATAGGTCAGGCTGTGTTCAAGGGTCAGGTCGCGGAACGACGCGCTGAGGGCGGGCCACTTTTCTTCAGGCAGAACCCGTGCGGAGAGCTGATATGCGATCATATCCGCCTCATATTCTTGTTTTGATCCAGCTGGACCACAGCGATTTGTTTTTCAGCGGGATCACGGCCCTCAGCCGGGGTGCAACCCGCCCGAACCAGAGCCTGTAATAGACCAGGTGCAACACACGCGCCCAACCAAGGCAGAGCTTCAGCAAGACAGGGGATATTCCTGATCGCCTTGAGACGATCAGGCGATGAGTGGGCACCGATTCACCGCCATAGACCAGCTTGTAACCATATGCGCCAACCCCGGCTTCGATCCGCGTCACGCCTGCGGCGATCAGCTGTTCGATCATCTGAACCAGACCGATTTTCCCAAGGCTGAGGCGTTCCAGTTCCGGGTCGGTCGATCTGGCGGGCAACCGCCAATGGCAGGTCTGCCCCTTGACCAGGCAGAATTGGGTGGCAAGGGGGCCGTCCTGGCCCTGCTGTTCGACAAACCAGGTTTCCTGCCCCTGCTGGGTGGCGTCTGCCAGATCGCAGTAGAAGGCGGCGCTGCCAGGCCAATCCACGAAATGGCCTCCTTTTCCAACCTCCTGCCATTGCCGGTTGTGGAAGTCGACGAAATCCCCGAATTGATGCGCATCAGGATGGACCATCCGTGTTGTCAGGCCGTGGTCATTCTGTAGGTGTTTCAGATCCCGCCGATACTGACCCCGCCGTTTCTTGGACAGGTTGGCAAGATAGCCCTCAAACGTATCGGGCAGTTCAAAAACCGTATGGGTGCCAGCCGGCGTGTCGATCAGCGCCAGCCCCGGTGCCACCCCATTGCGGACGGCTGCCAGCATGGTGCCGTGTTCCGAGGCGGGGGTGAAACTGACCAGATGCGCCCGGCCATCGTCGAGAAGGCCGTTCAGGGCCTCGGCGCAGCTGTTCTTTAGCGCGGTTTCCGTGGCGGCCAGTTGGAAAATCACCGTGTTGGGATCGGTTGCGGCCAATTTGGCGATACGGATCCTCACAGGCCCCAGCCAAACCGGATAGATCATGAACGGCAGCAAAGCGACCAGCTGCCCCTGGGCGTCATATGCCACAAGGGTCCGGAGCGTTTTACCGCGCCCGAAATGAGCCCACCAGGTCAGGACCCAGACCGGAGCGGCATAGATGTCCGCGCCGGTCTGTCGGGCCAGTGCGGCCCACGCATCGGTCATGTGTTCAAGGCCCTTGACCCCATCAACCCATTTGAATGTCAGCCGGACGTCTGTGTCGGTCACTCTGTCGGCTCCTGGCTGGTCAGGTGATAGCGCAGCGAGGCCCGGGCCAGACGCCGCCGCGCGGCAGCTTCTTCCCGCTGATTTGCGACCGACATGACAAAGCGCAATACGGATGACCCCACAAATACCATCCGGCCGCGGAACAGGCCCCAAAGGCCATAATGTTTGCGCAGATAGATCATCTTGCTTTTCTGCATTTGAACATACATGCGCGAGCGGATCTGGGCGGTGCTTTTGCCGCCTCCCTCAAGGTGCAGGATGCGCGCTTCGGGGGTGAACACGCATTTCCAGCCTGCATCGCGGATGCGACGGCACCAGTCGGCCTCTTCCGAGTAGACGAAGAATGCCTCGTCCAGAAGACCCACGGCCTCGAAGACACGACGGGGCACAAGCATGAACATGCCCGAGACGACGTCGACCTCGCGTTGCGAACACCGATCCCAGTCTCCGTACTCGGCGCGGGCCAGAAGCGGATTGCGCCGAGACAGGCGGTGCAGCCCAAACTCGATCAGCGCCAGGTTTCCCGGACCCGGGTCGGCAAAACAGGTGCGCTGAATGGTGGTTTCATCTTCCAGGACCTGACATCCAGCGCAGCCGACATCCGGGTGCTGATCCAGCCAGTCCAGCATGGTATCGATCGCACCATCCAGAATGATGGTATCGGGATTGAGCAACAGCAGATTGTCACCCCGTGCGATTTCCAGACCCTGATTGTTGGCGGCGGCAAATCCCCGGTTCGCGTCATTGGCGATCAAGCGAACATCAGGGAATTCGTCACGGACAAGATCGACAGATCCGTCGCTTGATGCATTGTCGACGACGATGACCTCATGCGGCTTCCGGGTCTGCCGGGAAATGGATATCAGGCAGTCCCGAAGAATGTCCCGGGTATTCCAGTTCACGATGACAATGGAAACAGCGCACTCGCTCTGCGTGCCGTGTGACGGTGAAGTCATGAAACCCTGTTCTCGTTACTCGCTTACATTTTCAAATTGTTTAGCCATTGTTCTGATCTATGAATACACTCAACGTCATTAAGCGACGGCTGTTGTTAAATAGTAGCTGTGAAATTCAGAGCGAATAAACCGGTATATTGAGGTATTAGTTTGGCTGTGCAGGAACTTGAAGGGCAAGATAGTGTTGCGATTGAATGCACTGAAACCCTGACCGCAGACCGGAATGCCGAATGGATGACGTTTCTGAATGCGGCCCGGCATCAGCATCCGCGGCAATCTCCGTTGTTTACGAATTCGGAACAAAGATTGAATCGCAAGGTGATTTATGCCTCGGCGCGCCGGGATGGGGCGCTTGTGGGTGTCGCTCTGATCTCACTTGAACCGCACCCGTATCTGCCCGGCGCCTGGGCCCGGGCCCACTGCCTGAGCGGCCCGGTTTGCGACGATGCCGCCGACATGGTGGCGTTTCTGGATGGCCTGTGCCGACAGCCGGGGTTTTCAAGGGTCGGCAGCCTGACTGTCACCCCGTTCTGGACCGAAGAAGAGGCCGACACACTGGATGCCGCTCTGTCTTGTGCGGGTTGGCGCGTGGCTGAAGAAGATCAGTTTCGTGAAACCGGATGGGTCGACATATCGGTCACGAGCGAAGAGATCATGGCGGCGTTTTCCAAAAGCGCCCGTCGCGAGGTCAGGCGCGCCGAACGGCAGGGCGTGACGTTCCGAAGCGCGCAGACCCCGGAAGAGTTCCGCATTTTTCTCGAGAGCATGAACCGGTTGCGCGTTTCGCGCAGGCTGCCCGAGCTGAGCCTTCCTGCATATGAGGCGATGTTTGAAGATGTATTGCGGCCCGATGAGATTGGCACCGTGATCATGGCCTGGCAGCAAGAGGCCTTTCTTGCCGGGCTTTTGGTGTATCGCAGCAGGGACATTGTGCACGGCCGGCATTTCACCACCGAGCCGGATCATCTGCGGGCGGCGGGCAATCTGCGTATCGCCCCGGCCTTGTGGTTGGAGGCCATGAGATGGGCCAAGGGCAAGGGCTGTAGCACCCTGGATGTCGAGGGCTATCACGTACCGGTTTCGGGCGAGAAGAAGTTCAACATTCACAAGTACAAGTCAGAGTTCAATCCGCGCGTCGTGCAGCGGATTTCAGCACGTGAAAAGGTGTTGAACCGGTCTGTGTACCTGACGGGAAATGCGCGTGATCTGATCCGGGGGCAGTTGAAAAAGCTCAAGAGGGCAGCTGCGGGTTAGGTCCCTGAACGATTGGTAAGGCGAAGTATGAATCTGGCTAAGAAAGGCAAATTGCAACTGATCCGGGGGGCCGCGCGACGTGGGCCGGTTGTTCTTGTCCGGCAGCTTTGGCTGGCCCTGATGGACAGCTTTGTGCGCAAACGCCATCTGGTATTCCGGCTGGGCGCGACCAGTTGTGCTGCCCAATCACAAGCCGGGCAGGACGCGCAACAGGTGCGGGAAATCCGATCACGCGAAGACCTTACCAGTGACGAACTGGCCAGCCTGATGGACCCTGAGGCGGCGCATGACTGGGGAATGCTGGAATGGCTGGACGCCGGGTGGCAGCTTTGGGTGCTGACGGAAGAGGGGCGCATCCAGGCGGTGGCCTGGGTTAGGGATGCCGCGCATAGCCGCGATTTCTTTGTGCCCCTCACCGACACAGAAGAGCTGTTCTGGCATGTTTATGTCCTGCCAGAATACCGCGGCAGAAATTTGCAGGGCCGGCTTTGGGACACGATTGTTGCCAACAAAATATCCGCGGGAATCGACGGGTTTTATACCAATTGCCGGGATTACAATTTACCTTCCAGGCTCAATATCCTGAAAACGGGGTTTTCACCGGTTGGGCACTGCAATGAATACCGCCTGACACATCATCGGACTTGGCGGCAGTACTGAAATGCGGGGGTGGCATGAGCAGCGACACACATGAGACCGCGCTTTATTGCGGCGACCCGCCCATGCAGTTTGCCAATCTGTTTCGCCGGGACCCGGCAGGCGGATATACGGCCCTGTTTCGGAAACGCCCGGTTTTCTGGAGTTTCAATACCCGCGTGGCGATCCGGGCGGCCTGTGATCTTTTGGCCTTGCAGCCCGGGGACGAGGTTTTGGTGCCAGCCTATAATTGCGGCTCAGAGGTTGATCCGCTGATCGACGCGGGTCTTTCGGTCCGGCTGTATCCTGTCTCGGACAATTTACTGGCTGATCCGGATCGCATTGCACCGCTTATCACGGAGCGCACGCGGGCGATTTACGTGACGCATTACTTCGGCGTGATCCAACCCTCACTGACCGGGCTGCGGGCGCTGTGTGACCGGCACGGGTTGCGGTTGATCGAAGATTGCGCGCTGAGCCTGCTGAGTGGTCAGACCCCCGCCGAAGGCCGGGTGGGTGACGTTTCGGTCTTCTGTTTTTACAAGTTTGTTCCGGTTTTGGGCGGCGGCGCCTTGGTGATCAACGCGCCGGATCTGCATGCTGAGCATCCGTTTACACGCCCGCCCCCCCGCAAGATGGTCACCAAGATGCTGCTGCGGGCCGGGCTGGGCAATGTGCTTGGTACAGCGCGCCTGAAAGGGCTGGTGCAGGCGTTGCGGGGCGGCGAACAAATCCCCGTGGACATGTGCCCTGAGAGAGAACTGGAAGATATTCCAAGCCATTACTACTTTGATCCGGCTCTGCGCAGCACCCGCATGAGCGCGTTTGCGGCCCGCCCCTTGCGGGCGTTTTCCGTATCCGAGGCCATCGCAACGCGCCGGGCAAACTGGGAAAGGTACCGTGAACTTCTGGCTGATGTCGCGGGTGTGCGCATGCTTGTGCCCGAGCTGACGGTCGACACCTGCCCGCTGAACATGCCGGTGTTGGTGGAGGAGCGCGACCGTGTCGTGCAGGCTTTGCAACACGGCGGGATCGGGGCAACACCTTGGTGGGCGGGATTCAACCGTAATCTCGACTGGACCGGACAGGCCGAAGCGATGGCGCTTAAGAATGACGCCGTGTCACTGCCGCTGCACCAGTATCTTTCCGAGGCGCATGTCGATTACATCGTCTCGGAACTGAAGCGGGCATTGCAGGGGTGAGTGTGACTCAGGACACCCTGGCGACAATCCTGTTGCGCAGTTTCGATGCGAGTTCGAGCGTCAGGCTTTCAAATCCCTTTGGGCGCCCTGACAGCTGCCAAAGCAACAGGTGGATCGCGATATAGGTGAACACGCCGACGATGACCTTGACGGCAAAGCGGATGCGCAGCAGGGGCAGGTCTTCGGCTGAATCGTAAGCCCAGCCGATTGCGTCGCCACTGCCATAGGCGCTGCTGACGATGAGAACCGCAGTGACCATTGCGATGGCCGCGGCGAATGTGCGCCAGGCCATGAGAATGGGTGTAAGAAGCCCCCCGGTTCCAAAATCCTTGGCCATGACCAGCGCCAGCCCAATCGCGAACAGGCTGGCTGCGCCGGATCCGAGGATCGCGCCCACAAATCCATAGTTGGATCCCAGCAGCACCAGTATGGTTGTTACGACCAGCAGGATACTGTTGCGCAGGAACAGCCGTTTCGTGTCGCCCTGCACATAGCTTGCCGAACGGACATTGGCCTGTAGCGTTTCAATGGCCTTGAGCGGGGCGAGCACCCAGATGACCTGAGAGGCTGCCAGCCATTCATATCCGGCCACCACGACGATCAGGTGATTTGCAACCAGCGCCATTCCGACACTGACGGGAATGATGATTCCCAGCAGAATGGCATTGGCCTGTTCAAAGGCTTCGCGGTCGTTGCCCTGAGTTCTGGAGATGCTGGCGAGCCCGGGATAGATCACCCGCTCAAGTGGCCCGATGACCTGGCTGGTGAACAGTGACACAAGGCGAAAGCCGATTCTGAAAATACCCGCATCCGCCAGCCCCAACGTGGCTCCGATAATGATTTGCGGCATGTTGGTCGTCAGGAATTGCGTGATCTGTGCGCCCAGTGACCATGATGATACGTCGATACAGTCATGCCAGCATCTGAGCGTCAGCCGGGGCCGCATCGGCGCGACGGAAAAGGACCAGATGACGCGTGCGACCTGGGTCAGGAAATTGGCTGCCACAATGGCCCAGAAATCGCGCCAGAACCAGGCAAGGCATACTGCGAACAACGTATATGTGATGCGGCTGATGGCTTCTTCACCAGCCACGAATCCAAACCTGAGATCCCTTTCCAGCAAGGGAAACCGTGTGCTTTTGAGTGAACTGACGATGGCGATCAGACATAAGGCGGGTATCAGCTCGGTCAGGGCAGGCAAGCCCAGAAACCCCATCAGGGGTGCACTGATCCAGATCAGACCAGCGGCGGAAGTACCCAGCAGCAGCTGCATCGTGAAAACTGTATTGAGGTGCGCTTCGGTTACCTCGGGTTGCCGGATCAGGGTCATGGAAATCGCCCGCTGCGCGATTTCAAGCAAGGCCACTGCGATGACGAAATAGGCGATTACACCGAAATCCGTCGGGGTCAGCAGGCGGGCAGTGACGATAAGTGTCAGCAGGCCAAGAATCTGGCTGAAAACACCCGACGCAAACAGTGCTGCGGCCCCGACGACAAGGGGTGAGCCGCGCGGGACTGCGGCACCGGTCGGTTCGGATTTAGGCGAAGGCTTCAACAGCTTTGTCTTTCCACATTCAAAACAAACAACAGAATAACGGGTTAGTGTTTCCTTTTTATCTCCTCTCCCAAGTATTCCAACCGGATAGAGAAGTGCCGTTCTGGCAATTGGGCGGGGTCGCTGTTACTCAAGGAAAACCGCGCTTTTTTATGTCGAAATCACATGATTTTCTTTCAATGTCAGAAGGTTGTTTCATACTCGGTGATACCTGCGGGTCTAGTGTCCGAAAGTTATCTGCTGTTTCAAGGAGAATTTCTGGCCCAGTGTCTCAGATCAGGCTCCTCATGGGCAAGCGCGTCAAGTATGTGATGCCTGATATGTGTCCGGTGGCGGCCAGTGCCCGGAAGCCGGGGTTCAAAACGGTGTAATGGTATGAAGATTGCGATTTTTGGTCTGGGTTATGTGGGGTTCACGGCAGCATGCTGTCTGACCCGTGAGGGGCATGAGGTGATCGGCGTCGATGTGAATGCCGACAAGGTCTCGGAAATCAATGCCGGGCAGCCTCCGATCAAGGAACCCAAGGTGGCCGAGCTGCTGACCGAGGCATTGGGCAAGAACCTGATCCGCGCCACGGTTGAAATCCCCGACCTGTCGGATGTGGATCTGGCCATCGTTTGCGTCGGCACGCCCAGTTCCACTGACGGCTCGCACAACATGAATTTCGTGGCCGAGGTGACGCGGCAGATTGCCAAAGCCGTCTCGCCCGACCGCGCGCGACCGCTGACCGTGGCCTATCGGTCCACCTTCCGGCCGGGCACGGTGCGCCAGCTGATTGAGCCGATCTTTCACAGCTATCTGGGCGATCGGATGGGTCAGGCGATCGAGATTGTCTATAACCCCGAATTCCTGCGCGAGGCTTCGGCGGTGGATGATTTCTTCAACCCGCCCAAAATCGTTGTCGGCACGGCCGATGGCAACCGCTCGGCGGTGATGGACGAAATGCACGAAGGCCTGGACGCGCCGGTGTTCTATACCGCCTTTGAAGAGGCCGAGATCACCAAATTCGTCGACAACACCTGGCACGCGACCAAGGTGGCCTTTGCCAATGAGGTAGGCCGCATCTGTCACAGCATGGGCGTGTCGGCCAAAACCATGCACGAGATTTTCGTCTCGGACACCAAGCTGAACATCTCGGCCTATTACACCCGCCCGGGGGGCGCGTTCGGGGGGTCCTGCCTGCCCAAGGATGTGCGCGCATTGCAGCATATTGCCGGTGAGGTGGGTGCGCATACCCATCTGATCGACAGCCTGCTGCAGACCAATCAGGCGCATAAAACCTATCAGGCGCAGGACATCATGGCGCGGCTGCCCGAAGGGGGCCGGGTGCTGATGGCCGGGCTGGCCTTCAAGGCCGGAACCGATGATCTGCGGGAAAGCCCCAATGTCGATATCGCCCGGCGGCTGTTGCAGGCGGGCTATCAGCTGTCGGTCTATGATCCTGCGATCAAACCGGCCGATCTGCGGGGGCAGAACCTTGGTTATGCCTTTACCCACCTGCCCAACGTGGGCAGCCTGCTGGTGGACCGCGCCACGGCCGAGGCCGGGCCCTGGGATCTGGTGGTCGGTTCAAACCGGATCGTGAATGATCTGAACCTGGGTGATGCAGAGGTGGTAAGAACCTATGAATATGACTAGCCCTGTGCCCGCCGTTCAGCCGATTTCGTTCGAAGAGCTGCGCCAGAGCCAGCCCCTGAAGGGCCTCAAGGTTCTGATCGTGGTGGAAAACCTGCCCGTCCCCTTTGACCGCCGCGTCTGGATGGAGGCGCGCACGCTGGCCGCAGCCGGCGCGTTGGTCTCGGTCATCTGCCCCACCGGCAAGGGCCATGAGGAACGCGTGTGGGAAGATGAAGGCATCAAGGTCTATCGCCACCCGCTGCCGCTGGATGCCAGCGGGGCGCTGGGGTATCTGCTGGAATATGGCGCGGCGCTGTTCTGGGAAAGCTGGCTGTCGCTGAAGATCAAATTCACCCGTGGCTTTCACGTCATCCATGGCTGCAACCCGCCCGATCTGATCTTTCTGGTGGCGCTGCCCTTCAAGCTGTTTGGCGTGCGCTATCTGTTCGATCACCACGACATCAACCCCGAGCTTTACGAGGCCAAGTTCGACAAGCGCGGCTTTTTCTGGAAGCTGATGAAGACGTTCGAGCGGCTGACCTTCGCCTCGGCCCGGGTGTCGATTGCCACCAATGAAAGCTATCGCAAGATCGCCATCGAACGCGGCGGCATGGCGCCCGAGGATGTGTTTATCGTCCGGTCCGGCCCTGATCTGAGTCGGCTGCAGCACCTGCCGCCGAACCCGGCCTGGCGCAACGGGCGGAAATACATGGTGGGTTATGTCGGCGTCATGGGTGATCAGGAAGGGATCGACCTGCTGCTGGAATCCGTGGCGCATCTGGTCAAGGTTCAGGGCCGCGACGATATCCAGTTCTGCCTTGTGGGCGGGGGTCCCAGCCTGGACAAGCTGCGCGAACAATCTGCTGAAATGGGCCTGTCGGACTATGTCACCTTCACCGGCCGTGCCCCGGATCGGGATCTGTTCGAGATCCTGTCAACCGCCGATGTCTGCGTGAACCCGGATCGGGTTAACGAGATGAACGACAAATCCACCATGAACAAGATCCTTGAATACATGGCCTTCGAAAAACCCATCGTTCAGTTCGACGTGACCGAAGGGCGGTTCTCGGCGCAGGAGGCCTCGCTTTACGCCAAGGCCAACGATCCGGTGGATATGGCCGACAAGATCACCGACTTGCTGGTCGATGACGAACGTCGTGCCGCCATGGGCCGCTATGGCCGCGCCCGGGTCGAGGCGGAAATGGCCTGGCCCCATCAGGTGCCTGCACTGATCGCGGCTTATAAGCGGATCTGGAAGGGCTGAGGTTCGTTATTCGGCAGCTTGCTTGGTTTCGATGGGTTTTGGCACTTTGGTCCGGCGACGCAAGCGCATGGCCGGAGCTTCAATGAAATGCCATGACAGCACAGCGCAAATCAGCGTGAAAGGAAGCGATATCGCCATGTTGACAACAGGTGTCGTGACCCCCGCCTGCGCCACCAGCTGCTGGATCGGAAAGGCGTAGATGTAGACGCCATAGGAATAGTCGCCCAGTTTGTTATAGCGCAAAAGCAGCGGGGTTTCGGCGTAGCCTGCAAAGAACGTTGCATAAGACAAGCTGACGGCGAAGACCGGCAGAAACAGCGGCGTGAACCAGGCCATAACGGCCAGCGCTGCAGAGGCGGCCAGCAGGGTCCAGGACAGCGGGATGTACTGGCGCCAGATATAGAACACCATCCCTGTCAGGAACGGCAGTCCAAGCCGTGTGAGCTGCTCGATGCGCGGGTTCAGCTCGACAACCATCGCCACCGCATAGACAGCCAGGAACAGCAGCGCCATTGTGGCGAATATCTTCTTCCGGCCCAGCAGGCCAAGAACCCCGCAGATCAGGACGCCGGTATAGCAGGTGACCTCGTAAGACAGCGACCAGAGTGAACCGTTGACTGCGGGTCCGTAGGGGTTGGATTCAAAAACACCAGGCAGCACGTACTGGATTCTGAACAGCAGCATGTTGCGAACGAAGAACTCCCCCGCCTGCGACCAGAAAACGGCAGGTGGCGCCTGTGTCAGCAGAAAACCGGCAACCAGAAGGGTAATCACGGTCACCATCGCAAGGGCGGGAAACAGGCGCAGCGCGCGTGCGGTCAAAAACGAGGTCGCGGATCGTTTCCGATCGAAGCTGCGCGTGATGAAAAAGCCCGAGATCGCAAAGAATATCCAGACGCAGACCATGCCAAGCGACAATCCGTGCAGCGTGGATTCGAATGGCTGGCCGACCGCGCCGCCCCAGCTCAGCGGATAGGCATGTGATACCAGCACCCCACCAGCAGCCAGGATGCGGATCAGGTTGAAATTGTTGTCGCGCCCGTCTGACCGGTCCGCGATAAGCGGCGCAGGCTTCCCCGAGGTTGCACGCGCATCATGTTCTTTCATCTGCGGGTCCTTGGGCTGATGGCATATTCATACTACACGCAATTATTTAGAGGCTGATCTTTGATACAAGGCCCACGGCGCAGTTGACGCAAGTATATTGAAACCTTGAATTTCGGGTGGAAACGATTCCTTCGAACAAACGACGATTGTATCGGCTTTGGCCTTTGATAGCACGGCCGCAGCGGATGGTAATGTATGATTGGTTTCCAGTGCAATCTGTTGAACTGCGCCTTGCACGCCGGCTAACGAACCAACTATGCGCAGCGGTTGCTGTGTGGGGTTGGCAAAGGTCGGAACTGCCGTACCGTTGAAGATCATAAGAAAGGACAAGGGTCTGCAACTGGGCTTGAAAACCCACGAGTCCTTGGCATCTTCCACATAAGCCCCGGCGCCCAGGCTGCGCGTGTCGTGGAGATTCAACGCCTCAAGATAAGAGGCGTAAATTTTGCCATCCTGATACCACCCGACGGTCAACATTAGATTGCGCAACAGAAACAGTCCGGCGATCACCGCAACAGCTGTTTGTTGTGATCGCAGCCTGGCACTGGGATTCAGCGACAAGCTGGCGGCCAGAAGGGCCAGCATCAGAAGCGGGATCCGTTCACTCAGATGTCCGACGCCGAACAAGTTCGGAGGGATTATCAAGATCAGCAAACCGCACAGCGCCACGGCAAGCTTCATACGCCGGTCGATCCGCCATATCCCGGTGATAAGGCCACCGATCAGCACACCCCATAACAGGAGGCCAAAACCCCAGTCGAATGTGCGCCATGTGGATTCAGCCACGCGCAGGAACCCGTCGACGCGCAGATAGGCCTCGGTGCTCAGACGCGCCCATAATGTTCCTTGCTCGGCATGAGCCAGTAGGTTCGAGACAGGCGTGGCGACGCCTCCACTTGCGGTTTTCGTTTGCAGGAAGATCACGGCCGGTGCGACGGCGATCAATGCAAGCCTTGCGGCTTTGCGCATCAAAACCGACAGCCCCGGATAGCCTGATCTGAGCGCAAGCGACAGTTCGACCATGCCCAGCAGCAGCCCCCACAGCGCAAAGGCCAGACCGTGAATAAAGAAAAGAAGCAGCCCCAGACAGGCTGTAATGGTCAGTTGCCGGACGGGCCGGTCCTGTGCCGCAATCCAATAGCCGGTTGCGCCCAGCAGAACCCCCAATCCAAGCAGAAAATTCGAAAACCCCCAGATCAGGATGTGGTTATACGCGACCAGACCGGCCAGAAACACGGTCAGCACCGAGAGATGCCCATGCAGAACACGTGACAAATACAGGATACCCGCAAACGGGGCCGCAATGATCAGACCGGCGATCAGCTTAGCACCCAAAAGCGGGGGCAGCACTTTCATGACACCTGTACCCAGAACATCCAGCCCGAGATTGGGCAGCAATTGCCAGGCGGCCTCATAGTTCTGTTGCAGTATGGCCGAGTCCGGAAGATTGGCCAGAATGTAATAGCGGGCGATATGGGCGTAGAAATCCGTCAATGGCAGAACGGGTGTCACGCATAGAGGAATGAGGCTGGCAAGCAGAGTCAGTGCCAGAACTGGTCGCAGAGAACGGCTTTGGGATGTCGTAATCATTTCTGCCGCAGGCACTTTTCCAACCACACACTAAAAACTAAAAAACTGTTTCATCAGGTATCAATAACACATCATTATGCAATCTATTTTTCTTGCCGCAGTCCCTCGAAACCCGTCCACGACGATCTGGCGTCAAAGGCTTGGAAGCCCAAACACTGACCTCCCTTCTTAAAATGGTACAAAACGCGGCAGACGGTTCAGGCTTGGTTCCATGAACCTCTGCAACCTTGCATCCGCATCCGCTTCGGTTTCACCGGGCAGGATGGGGGTCACAAACCGGACCAGAGCGCCATCGGTGCGCCCCATGGTGAAGCCGTCCTGAATGACGCTCATCTTGGCGCGGAAATCATTGACCATACGCTTGCCGCGCTGCTCGAACCAGTAATAGACCAGCTGTTTTGACAGCTCTTTCTGGATCACGGCGCGGTTGACCGTAAAGCTGCCATAAGGCGTGTTGCCCGGGTTGATCTCATAAGGTTCAAGGCTGAAGATTTCCCAGCCGCCCACCGGCAGGCACACTTCGGGCGAATGGATGCCGTCGCCGTCGGTCTGCTTGTCGTAAAAGGCCACGAACATGTTCACGAAGTCGCCCGATCCGGTATTGATATAGGTGGCATTGAGGTAATCGCTGGCCCCCAGAACCTGTTCAACCTGTGGATCCAACGTGGTGGGCGACCCGGACCAGGGGCCAAGCTGCCGTGGATAGAGAACAAACGGGTCACGTTCCACAGGCCGCACTTCGGAAGCGGGCCGCAGGGTCCAGGCGGTTGAAACCGCAAGCGTCAGAAGGGCCGCAACCGCCAGCGCCACCGATGCGCGAATGCCAAAGATACGCAAGGCAACAGAACCCAGCCCCTGGGTATCCAGATCAATGGTCTCGGCAAAGGGTTGCGGATTCGGCGCCAGGCGCTGCAAGCCGATGGCCATCAGGAACAGAATGGCGACGCAGAGCAGGAAGATGATCCAGCCTTCAAAGAAATGCATGAAGCCTTCAGCCTGCTCTATGCCGTGCTGATTGACCAGCACGCCGATCACGCCAATGCGGATCGAGTTCATCAGCACGGTCAGAGGGGCGGCCGAAACCAGCAAAACCACCTTGTGCCAGATCGGGCCACGGTAAAGCAGGGCAAAGAGATACGAGAAGCTCAGGATCGGGAACAGATAGCGCAGCCCGGAACAGGCCTCGGCCACCTGCAGTTTGTAGACCCCCAGATCGATGATGTTGCCTTCGATGAAAACCGAAACACCGGCCATCTGCACGAACCAGACGCCCAGCTCGGACGAAATCCATTGCAGGAAGATCGTGAGCTTCCAATAGACGAACTGCGGCAGTGGCAGCATAAACACCAGATGCAGCACGGGAAGCTGGTGGTATTTGCCCCGCTGCCAGCCGAACACGGTCAGCATGACGCCGCCCACCCAGATGATCATGGCATAGGTGACGATATCGGGAATACGGGCCAGGTTGCCCAGAATGGCAATGAGCAGGGCCGCGGCAATCACAAGCACGCCCGGCCAGCGATCATGCACAACCGGGTTGGGGGGCGGCATATCCCGCAATTCACGCAGGAACAGATACAGCGAGATGATCGGGATCAGCGGGCCATGGCTGTATTCGGGGGTGCTCCAGGCGGCGCCCAGAGACACGATCCCGATCCAGAAGACGGGTACCGATCCAAGCAGCAGCAGGACAAACCAGAACAGCCCGACGGTGTTCATGACCGGCAAGCCTCTTCTGGCCGCTTCAAGGATACTACTGCGGCTGTTTTTCGAATCGAGGTGATGCATCACGGTCCATCATGCACAATAAGGTGCGGCCTGAAATTATGACGGCTCAAGCTCCCGCTATTTTGATCCGTTTTCGGGACATTGGGCGCGGGATGTCCTGATTGTCGATATCATGAACCGCGTGAATGAACGTCAGGGTTTGAGAGAAAAGCGCCGGCCCAAAGTCAGAAAGACCGAGTTTGAAGTTGCCTTAAAGCCGTTCTGATCGTCCATTTCATATTGGTACCCCACGTTTACGGCCCAGTCTTTCGTGACCGCCCGTGTATAGGACGCACTGAACGTACCGCGCTGGCGCGGGTTGGGTTGACCGGTTCCCTCGTCTTCCTGGTCGATGTAATCGATACTGAAAGACAGCCCCGATACCGGGTTGATGAAATAGTCATATGTCAGAAACACCAGTGTTTCGCGTGTTTCTATGCTCTGCGTACTGGTGCCGACCCGGCGTTGCACCGTTGCCCCGATCCGGGAACTGGCCAGCTGATAGCTGTAGTCGAGCTGCCCGATCGGTGTGACTTCGTCGAATGGTCCTCTGGTCAGGCCCACGTTGAAGCTCAACACGCCGTTGGCGCGCTGAAAACTGCGGCCGGCCGTTGCGTTTATCCGTGACCCATTGACCCCGAATGTCTGGTCAATCTGAAAATCCGCCGAGCCGTCTGGCAGGGTTTTGCTCCATGCGAAATCCCAGACGAAATCCTCGGTTACGGTGTTTGTATTGGTTGTGCGCTGCGTGTCATCCACCTGACTGTAACCGATATTCGCACTGACGGTAGTGACAGGGGATACGTCATAGGTCCCGCCAACTGTCACAACCGTCGTTTGCTCATCGGTTCGCACGTTGTCCTCTGCCGAGAAATCAGTGTAGCCGAGACGCAAGTTGGCCTGAAAAACCGGTGACACCCGCAATGTCGTGATCGCCGTGTAATTGCTTGACTTGTTGTCGAACAGGTTCGGATCGATTGTGTTTGTATAAGTGCGTTCGCTATAGCTGTAGATGAATTGGAACCCGATTGGATCATTCAGGCCGGTTTGCCAATTCAGGTTGCCCAAGGAGTTGACCTGATCCCCGATGGTTCCGATCACATCGGCGGCATCAATTCTGCCATCCAGATTGGTGTCGGTCAGTGAACGATTAAAAGCCAGATCCTGTTCGCGGTAATCCAATAGCAGGTCAAGCTGGCTGTTCTGGCGCGACCGCTGATACGACAGGCGGGCAGACGGGTCCGCAAAGCTGGAATCCGTCCCGATAATCGGCTCATTGGCGATCCGGTACAGTCCGGAAAGGTCAAGAGCCAATCTCGAATCCGAGGTCTGCTTCAGAATACCCAATGCCAGCGTATTCTCCCACCAGGTCGTGGACCCAAGCGAAGGATCGGTCAGGCGAAGATTGCTGTCATGTCTGAGCGACGAGAGATAATCTAGGGTCACACTCAGGCCGGTCCCGGTCCCAATCTGCTGACCGGTCGGCAGGCCGACCCTTCGGGCCGGGTTTCGTTGTGCCCGTTGTGCGATCAGTTGCTGGCTGGGTGTCTGCTGCACAACCGTCGGTGCGACGGTTGTCTGCTGCACGGATGTTTGCTGTGTCGAGGTTTGTGTTTGCTGCGCAGTCGTTTGCTGTGTCGAGGCCTGCTGCCCGACAGCTGGTGTAAACGAACTTATGACAGCGATCCCGCCCCCCAGAATGGTGGACAGCCTGCTCCTGGATTTCCCCACCTGTATCAGCCCCTATTCGAACAAGCGGCGTGCTGGTACGACAACAACGTCTCCGGGTCTAAGCACTGTATTGCCTTGGATGCCACCGCCCGAGCCTTTGTAGTTATAGGTGTATTTTCTCATCACGCCTGTTTTACTGTCAGCCCGGCGCAATTCGATGCGCTTGCGAGCCGCGAAATTGGTCAGGCCACCGGCCTGAGCCAAAACCTGGAGAATTGTTGTGCCTTCGGTTGCCAGATGCTTGCCGGGCACATTGACCTCACCCATGATGAAAACATCGATGGTTGGTCCGGATGCGGCCTGTCCGCCCAGAAGCGGCGGCGGAGCCAGCGACGCCACTGAAATAAAGACTGTCGGCGGCGTATTGAAATTCGAGGCCAACGCCGATGAGAGCGACGCGCTTAATCCGCTGGTCGACTGACCGGCCGCACGGATCGAACCGGCAAGCGGAAAGTTGATGGACCCGTCCGGCAGAACCAGAATGGTCCGATTCAGGGTGGGATCTTCGAGAACTTCAACCTGCAGCGCATCACCCGGTTGGATTTGATAGGATTGCGCCCATGATGCGGTGGCCACGATCATGGTAATGACAAGTGCGGTCAAGGACCCGATGACTGTACGCATATTCAAATCTCTCACTTTTTCCTACTTATGCCTTCTCACAAGCTGCAAAACAATCAGCAGGGAGTCTGATACATACAAGATGCGGCAGAAATGCAGCGGCGGCGCGCGTGCACTCTGTGCGCTTACTGACCTGCGTTGCTCATCGTGACCAGCCGTTCGATCTCGGCCTCTATGGATGAGGCAATCTCAGCCGAGGCTGCCCCGGTCGCTTCAGCTGCACGAAAACTGCGCAAAGCTTCTTCGTGCCGGTCCAGAGCGGCGTATGTTTTGCCCAGATGGTACAAGACCAGAGGATGCCCAGAGAAAACCTGTGCCGCAGATTCCAGGTACTGGACGGCCTCTTCATAATTGCCGACCTGATACGCCACCCAGCCATAGGTATCTTGAAAGGCGGGCTCTTGCGTGCCCCGCAGACGCTGCGCCAAAACATGCGCTCGTTGCAGGCTTTCGGCATCGTTGCGCTGGGTTGTCAGCAGGCTGGCAAGGTTGTTGGCAACCAAAATCGACTGGCCACTGAGGGGGTAGAGCTTTTCGTAAACGGCAATGGCCTGCTCCATATCGCCGGCCTGTTCGTGAAGCGCTGCCTGCACAAATAGCAGATCGGGATTTTCGGGCAGGGCAATCAGTGCCTCGGCCAGGACATCCTGGGCTTTTTCGATATTGCCACGCTCGGCTTCCAGCATGTGAAGCGCGACCCATGCCCGTGTTATGTCAGGGCGCTCATCGATGATCGCGCGATAAATCTGTTCGGCCTTGTCAAGTTCCCCTTCTTCCGCCAGCGCACGTGCCTTTACAAAGCGCAATGGCAGGGAATCCGGGGTTTCCGTAAGTTTCTGATCGATCCGGGCAAAGGCTTCTTCGTGTTTGTCCTGAGCCAGCATCAGTCGGATAACCGCGATATCAGCGGGCAAGCCGAATTGGGGATCTGCGGCCAATTCGTTGAGAAATTCCATCAGGTCGTCAGAGCGGTTCTGGGAGGCCAGCATGTATGCCCTGAGCTCGTTCGAAAGGCGTTGCGCGTTGGGGTCTGTCAGCGCTTCGAGCGACTTCAGAACAGCTTCAAGGCGGTCCCAATCCTGCTGACGCATATAGGTTTGGGCAAGCAGAGACAGCAGGTCCGGATTTTGCGGGCTTTTGCGCAAGGCATCCAGCAACACGCTCTGGGCAATTTCCAAGTCATTTTTTGACAGCAGATATTGACCATAGCGCGCAGCCTCGGTTCCTGCGTTCTGGGACATCTCCGCAGCCAGGGCAAGCATTTCGCCCATCAGTTCGCGATCGCCGTTGCGCTCGTGAGCATTGGCCATAAGGGTCATCAATTGCGGATCGCGGGGGGTCTGGCTCAGGGCTTCGCGCAGCAGGATAATCGCATCACCGGTCTGATTATCCTCAATCAACCAGGCAGCCTTGAACTTGAGCGCCCCCACCTGTTTCGGATCTTCTTCAAGAATCTTTTCGACCAAAGCGCGAGCTTCTTCAGATTCCCCCTCGCTGAACAGCATCCGGGCAAATTCTACTTCGTTTTCCCGGGTTTGTGCGGTTCGCTCTGCATCTGCCAGAAGATTGCGCATTTCAGAAAGCGCGGTTTGCGTGTCCCCGCTGTGAAATTTCAAAGTGGCCCGCCATGCGCGGAGCTTTGCGGCGTTTGTACTATCCTGCGCGATGATTGCATCAATTTCGTTGATAGCGGCTTGGGGACCGCGATGGTCGTTCAGGAATGCAATAAGGCGTTGAGTTGGCATGTGATCTTCGGCCTGAGGGTCGATCTTCCCGCGCAGAATATCCTCAGCCGCATCCAGCTCGTTCCAGTCGATGTAATGCTGAACCAGCATCGCCTCGACGCCCTCATCCTCGGGGTAAAGCTGAAGCATGCCTTTGAGCTGCAACGCTATCTCTTCGTGTTTGTTCTGAGCCTGTAGGGCACGCAGTCGGATCGCGTACAAATTGTCCTGCTTCGGCACTACGGCCAGTGCGGCATCAATCTCGTTGACCGCATCATCCCAGAGTTCGTTGCGGACAAGCCAGTCGATCACGATTTTCCGCGCGCTCATCAGATCGGGTTTTTGGTCGATCATTTCGCGTGCGGTCCGAATGATGGAATCCGTTCTGGCCACATCCCCGTTACGGATCGAGTCGGTATAGGCCAGGCTGTTATTGATGGACTCGACCTCTATATTGTCGGGTTCCAGTTCGGCGGCTATCGCACCATGGCGTCCGACAGCGTCCCAGTTGCCCAAGTCAAACGCCATCTCGGCCAGTGCGAAGTGGCTTTCGAAATTGTCCGGGTATTGTTCGACCAACAACAGGTACTGGCCGAATGCGACTGGGATGTTCTCTCGATCACGCTCAAGCCGGGCATAGGTCAGGCGCGCCTCCTTGTGCTGGCCGTTCAGTTTGAAGACGTTGCGGAATTCGACCAGAGCGCGCTCGACGTCGCCCTCTTCCAGCAAGGCCAGCCCGGCCTGATAATGTTTCTCGGCCCGCTCTTCAGCGGTGTCACAGGCACTCAGGAACAGGAACGCAGCACACAGAAGCGATGCAAGACGTGGGAGACGAGAAAAGACGGACTGGTTCATGGGTAGGTTTCCACACGATCTGGGCGCAACAAGGATACAGCCATCCCAAAAGGCTACAAAATGACCGTTTCAGCAACCGGTCCCGCGCAGAACCGCAAAAATTGTCCGAAACAGGATATGCATGTCCGTCTTGAGCGACATATCCTTCCAGTATTCCACATCATGCTGCGCGCGCTCGGCGAATGTCGAGTTATTCCGGTTGGAGACCTGCCATGAGCCGGTAATCCCAGGGCGCATTCTGTAGTACATGTTGTTTGGATAAAGCTCTTTCTGGCAAACCATCATGGGGCGGGGGCCAACCACGGACATTTCGCCAACGAAAACATTCCAGAATTGCGGCAACTCATCCATCGAGGATTTGCGCAGGAATGTCCCGAACTTGATGATGCGCGGATCATTCCGCAGTTTCTGGTCGCGATTCCATTCCTCACGGGCTTCAGGGTTTTCTTTCAGATGTTCTTGCAGCACATTTTCGGCGTCATGCACCATTGTGCGTAGCTTGATCATCTTGAACGCCTTGCCGTTCTTGCCCAGCCGTTCCTGCCGATAAAACGGAGTCACGCCCTGGAATGCCAAAAATGCGGCCAGCATAAGAACAAAAGGCACAACGAAAGGTGCTGCTAGCAAAGCGAACGCAATGTCAAAAAGACGCTTGCCCACACTTCTGTACACCCCTCGACACGGCAACGGAGTGGGTACAACAGAAATACCGGAGTAGCCCGCGCCAGCGTTGGCCACTTCTTTCGAATGACTTGTCACTATTTAAACCCCCAACACACACAATTACTCACGAACCACTCACCAAACTTACGAACCGAACACGCTCGACCTCAACCACATATATTTAAAATCTTATATTTTTATACCACTTCGACCCTGCACTTACTCACTTGCGAGGCCGCTTTCCCGTATCCAACTGTTAACAAATTCCACCTGCCTTGCAAAACATTAATGCTGGCGAACGTGTTCTCTGGTCGCTGAATACAGGTGCTTTTTTACAGTATCGTGAAGATGCGATCAGCTGATTGGCCGCAAATTCATGAACTTTCGTTTCCCTGTGGGACACAATGGGCGAAAATTTCACCCTTTAGGTTTGATTTCCGCCCTTAGAATCTTTTTTAATGTGTGATCACATCAGGTTCTGGTCGCCTCTTTTTTGGTCAACCTAATAAGGACACAACGGAAACAATCGCACCGATCACTTCAGATTGAGAAAGCGGGAAGGTCAATTCACCGCGTGTGCAGTTTAGTGGTGCCTGCTATCTTGATTTTGTGACAAACTAGTACCCAAGTACTTTTTGTTTATGTGATGTGTTCGTTGTGTAAGGGATTTCTGGTGGTTCAGAGTATGAGTTTGGATAATCTCCAGGGGGCCAGTACGAGGTTTGACAAGGCAGAAGGCAACCGAGGTGCAATGGCGTCCAGCGACGGGTTTTATCTAGATTATTTCGGGCTTGACCGACGGCCCTTCACGCTGCTTCCGGATCCCGGATTCATGTACTGGTCGCCGCTGCACAAGCGCGGTTACTCGGTCCTGCAATTCGGCATCATGAGCTGTGCGCCCATCACCGTGCTGACCGGGGAAATCGGGGCCGGGAAAACCACCCTGATACAGCATCTCCTCAGCGAGATGGAGCAGTCGATCACGGTTGGGCTGATTTCGAATGCGCAGGGCGGTCGCGGAGAGCTGCTGCAATGGGTCCTGCACGCGCTGGGTCTGCCGATCGAGGCGGATGCAAGCTATGTACAGATATTCCGGGCGCTGCAGGATTTCCTGGTCGCGGAATATGCCGAGGGCCGGCGGGTGGTTCTGATCTTTGACGAAGCGCAGAACCTGACCGTCGAAGGGTTGGAAGAAATCCGGATGCTGACCAATATCAACTCGAATACGGATGAGCTGATTCAGCTTGTTCTGGTTGGTCAGCCTGAATTGCGCGACATGGTTCTTGATCCCAAGATGCGCCAGCTGACACAGCGCGTTGCCGCAAGTTTTCATCTTGAACGGATGGATGAGTCTTCGGTCAAAGCCTATATCAGACATAGGATGAAAACGGCTGGCGGTTCAGGCGATGAGTTCACCGAAGAGGCCTGCAAGCAGATTTTCACACAAACGCGCGGTGTTCCGCGACTTGTAAATCAGTTCTGCGACTTTGCCCTGCTTTATGCCTGGACGAATGAGGCCGAGAAAGTGGATGAAGAGGTTGTGGAGCAAGTGGTCAAAGATGGCGTGTTCTTTGGCGGAAACTCACTCGAGAAGGAGCTGACAGTCTGATATGGGCCCGGTTCGCTATTACTTTTCCATTTTCCTGAGGCGGTTTCCGTATTTTCTGATCGTCGCGCTCATTGTCTCTGTGGCATCGATCATCATAGCACGGGCGCTGCCCCCGACCTACCTGTCTCAGATGCGCCTGATCGTGGAATCGCCCCAGATTCCAGGCAGCCTGGCCGCGAGTACTGTGACCACACCTGCAGCAGAGCAACTGCAGATCATCGAACAGCGCCTGCTGACCCGGCCGGTCCTTCTTGATATCGCCCATGAATTTGAGGTTCTGCCTGATCAGGACGAGGCAACCCCCGATCAGATCGTCAACGCCATGCGCAAGAGCACCTCGATCTGGATCACCGGGGGTCTCAATCAGGCCAATCTGATGACAATCACCTTCGAGGCGCGCAGTGGCCAGATTGCGGCAGGTGTGTTGAACAGATACCTGACGGAAATCCAGAAGCTGGATGTCACCTATCGCAAGGAACGGGCCACAGATACCCTGGCTTTCTTCGAGCTCGAAGTAGAACGGCTGAGCGACGAGTTGAGCCGGCGCAGTGCCCGTATCCTTGAGTTCAAGAATGAAAACTCCAGCGCCTTGCCCGACAGCCTGCAATTTCGGCTGGCGCAGCAGGGGGCATTGCAGACCAATCTTGAACAGACGGATCAGCAGATATTTTCGCTCAAAGCGCAGCGCGAAAAGCTGGTCAATATCTTCAGTTCAACCGGTCAGGTTGTCGGGGTATCCCAGCAGAACCTGTCCCCTGCGCAACAACAGCTGAGCCAGTTGCGGAATCAACTGGATAATCAGCGTGTGATTTATTCCGAAAACAACCCTCAGATTAAGCTGTTGCAAGCCCGGATCGAAAAGCTTGAGGAAGTGGTTGCCGCCGAACAGGCAACAAACCCAGCCCCGGTTGATGTACAAACAGGCAACTCGGCCCTTGATCTGCAACTGGCCCAGGTCGACTCGCAGATTTCGGCGTTAGAGGATCAGAAACGGGTTATGGAAGACCGTCTTAACGCTCTGACGTTGACCATCGATCAGACGCCGGCCAATGCCATCACACTGTCTGAACTGCAGCGCGAACATGACAACATCCAAACCCAGTACAATGCCGCAGTCAGCCGTCTGGCCGCAGCCTCGACCGGGGAACGGATTGAGGTCACGTCCCAAGGGCAACGTATTTCCGTCATTGAGCATCCCTCTACGCCAAGCGAACCTTCGAAACCCAACCGCCTGATGATTGCCGGAGGGGGATCGGCCTTTGGTATCCTGCTGGGGCTGGGGCTGGTGGTTTTGCTGGAGGTCCTGAATCGGTCCGTGCGTCGGCCCGAAGACCTGATCAACAAGCTTGAGGTCTGGCCGATCGCCACTATTCCCTATGCTCCATCACGCGGTGAAGTGTTGATGCAGCGCGCGGTATGGGGTGGGATCATACTGGCTATTCTAATCGGAGTGCCAGCCGGGGTCTGGGCGGTGCATACCTATTACCTACCCCTCGATCTTATTACCGAGAGAGTGATGGATAAACTGGAGACATACTGGTGAGTATTGTTTCGATTGATTTGGTGAATGTGTGATGGACCGTCTTCAGAAAGCGATTCAAAAGGCGCGCGAGGAACGGCAGAGCCGCGAAAGCCCGCCGCCGGTCATGGAACAACCGCCCCGTCACGCCCCGTCAGAAGACGCTTGTGACGCCCGGTGGCAAAGCGTGCCCGAGATACAGATCGACCCAAAGCTCGCAGTGCGCAACCGGCTTGCATCGCTTGCTGGCGGCGGAGACGCCACCCCCTATGACATGTTGCGGACCAAGATGCTGCAACAGATCTTGTCCAACAAATGGCGCAGGGTGGCATTGACCTCCCCGTACAGCGGGTGCGGCAAAAGCACGACGACGGCCAACCTGGCGTTCAGCCTGGGGCGGCAGGAAGATCTGCGGACGATCGTGATCGATTTCGACATGCGGCGCAGGGGGCTGGCCGAGATTCTGAAGCAAACCGGCAACCACAGCATGGCCGACGTCATTCAGGGGTCGGTGCCGTTTCACGAACATGCGCTGCGGTATGGCAAGAACGTGATCTTCGGGCTGAATTACACGCCCACGCGCAATCCGGCGGAGATCTTGCAAAGCCGACGGGCAATCGAATTTCTCGAACAGCTTGAGGCGGATTACAAACCCGACGTCATTCTGTTCGACACGCCCCCCCTGATGATGAGCGATGACAGCCACGGCTTTCTCAGGAACGTCGATTGTGCCCTGCTTCTGGCGGCCGCCGAAGAAACCAGCATTGACCATATTGACGTTGCCGAACAGCAACTGGCGGAACTGACCAGCGTCATGGGGATCGTGCTGAACAAATGCCGATACATCAGCGGGACGTTTGGCAATGAGTACGGATCCTACTGATACGGCCCCGGCCGATGCGGTGATCATTCCCCATTACAACGATTTGCCCCGGCTGGAACGATGTCTTCTTGCCCTGAGAGAGAACGATCTGACGGCAACTGAAATCGTTGTCGTTGACAACAACTCTCCGGTTTCGCTGGATACGATGCGCCAGGCCTTTCCCGAGGTGCATTTCGTGGTGGAAACCCAAAAGGGCGCGGCCCATGCCCGCAATCGCGGAGTTGCAGAAACCAGGGCGCCCCGACTGTTTTTCATTGACGCCGATTGCGTACCCGCGCCGGACTGGTTGAGCGTCGGGCGTCAGGTCGCGGATCAGGCCGATCTGATTGGTGGCCGGGTAGATGTCTTTGACGAAACCCCACCCCCGCGCAGCGGCGCAGAAGCGTTCGAGGCTGTTTTTGCATTCAACTTCCGCAGGTATATCGAGGTTCAGGGGTTTTCCGGCGCCGGCAACCTGCTGACCCGACGCGATGTGTTCGATGCAATCGGCGGGTTCATCAACGGTGTCTCGGAAGATCGGGAATGGACCATGCGCGCGGTCGCGCGCGGTTATAGCCTGATCTACCGGGACAACTTTCGTGTCAGCCATCCATCCCGGCAGAATTGGCCCGCGCTCAAGGCCAAGTGGCGGCGCACGACACAAGAGGCGTATCTGTTGCACGGCACCAATCCTGGCGCACGTCTACGGTGGGCAATCCGTGGGTTGGCCATGCCCGCCAGTGCGATCGTGCATACACCAAAGGTTATCTCCAGCGGCAAACTGGCCTCGGCAGGCGAAACCTGGCGCGCGATTGCCACGTTGTTCCGGCTCAGATGTCAGAGGATGATCTGGATGCTGCGCCAAGCTGTGGGTGGCAACATCTGATCGGAGCAAAAGAAAAGGGACCGTGAAACGGCCCCTTGTCTGTCAGGTTTGTGTGTAGCTCAGGCAGCCGCCCTACGACGGCGCGTCAGGGCCAAACCGCCAAGTGCGGTCAGAAGCAGCAGACCACCGGCTGGCAGCGGAACCGGAGCCACATCGAAATCAAATGTAACCGGCACCGGCTTGCCACTGGCATCGGTTGCCCCTGTAGAGTTGGCCCAGCTAAACACCAAATTCTGGCTCAAGGTGTTCGGGCTGACGCTGCTGAACAGCGTGCTGAGTGTCGTCTGAACACCACCCAGAACCGACGTCGATGCCAGCACGTTGGCCGGATTCAAGGCGTCGACCCAGCTCACCGTCAGACCTGTGAACGTGCTCAGCAGATTGATGGTGATCGAAGCGTTCGCAACACCAAAAAGAGGATCAATCGGCGACTGGAAGTTGATCATGTAAGCCCCGGGTCCACCCATCGTGGAAACGGTACCGGAGAAGAGCGTGTCGGAGGTGATGTCATATCCACCCCCCGGCAGAGGACCACCACCCGCTGACACCGAGGTCAGAGCGCTGGCCGATCCGGCCATCATCACAGCAGTAGCAAGCCCCGCCGCCATCATTTTAAAAGTTCTAAACATACAAAGTCCCACCTTTGATTTTTATACACACAACCCGCTCGAAATCTCGGCAGGGCACCTACTGCAATCATTAATAATTCATTTCTATTTGATTGCGAAGGATTTTTCGCTGGATTGTGGCTTTTTCTGGGCGAAAGACCACTTTCGGGGGCACAATAAATGGCTGAAATTCAGTTTGTTTCTCAATCGTGAACCGGAGTCACCCGAATAAGGCGAATCTACGTCTTGAAGACATCGCGGATATTCAAGGAGTCCAAGATGTTCTGATAGCCCCACTTAGGTCATACTGACAAATGGCGAAATGCGAGCCCTGATAATATCACGCAGGCCCTTTGGCATTTCGCTTGCAGGACCTGCCGGCTATGAGCGTGCCGCAACAAGCCTGCCGTTACGAAATTCCTTGCGCAGATGCTGGGTGTCAATGCCTTCGCATCATCCGCGGCAACATCGACAGGCCTCGAACAGAGTCGCAGCAACCTCCAGATGCACCAACGCATCTACTTGCGAGCGAAAGGAAAAAGTGGTGTTTCGATGGTGCGGCTCATTGACGGATTTATAACATCCCACGGTAGATCGAATTTGTAACACAACCACCTTATCCTGTCATACTCTCCAATAGGACGCCGGGGATGATTTTAGAAATCCGTATTTTCTAAAATTGTCCTCGGAACAGTTTTGCTCTAGGAGGCCGAAAAAAGGGTCTCGCGCCTTTTTTAGCCAGCAGGCGTAAGTGCCGATGGACCGGCGCAAGGCAATCACGCGCCGCATGGGTTGCCCGAATAGCGTTCGTCACATGCCCCGCTAAAGTTCATAATGGAAATTTCTGCGCGTTTCAGCGCGCTCGATTTCACGCCTGGTTTTTGGACAGCGCGCCACGTGCGGCGCATACGTCTCCCTTATCAACTGTAACAAAGTGTCCGAGAATCCGGGAAAGTGCTGCGCCGTCCTAGGATCAGGACCCATTGATTTCAGCCGCTGTCTATGATTCATCACGTCCAAAACAAGCGGTGAACATGTCTGGCCGCACAACGAGAAGATGGCGCGCCTGATAGGCCGCACCAAGGGTGGCATGAACACGAAACTGCACGCCATCTGCAACAGCCAAGGGCGTCCGCTGAACCCACATCATCACCGCCGGACAGGTCAGTGATTATGTCGGTGTGCTTGCCTTGCTTGGTACCGGACATAGAAGACGACTGCGAACAGGATCACGCCGCTCGGATATTGTGCACCTTTGAATGAGGTCATGAACTGGCTTTCGACTTGAAAAAACAGAAGATCAGTCACCCGCTGGCGGCGCGAGCGTCAATGGTCAAAAGTTTGCAACACAACCTCCTTCAACGCATCTGGCAAACTCCGGCACAAATGAGTAGAAGCGATCTTGTTTTTTAAGTTATGGAAGCCGCTGCATGGAACATCTTTCGTCCCACCACAGCCAAGTGGTCAATGTCCAGCGCCCAAAGTACTTTGTGGACATTTCCGGCACCCTTGAACATTCGAAACGAAGCGATTTTCTGACAGGCATTCAACGAGTGGTGGTGACGGTGGCAGCGCAGCTTGCAACCAAGCTTCCTCCGGAGCAGTTGTATCTGTCCTGGTGCGACAAAGAGACGAAAACGTACCACTGTCTCCGTTATGATGCGCTGTCGAAGGATACCGGCATCCTGACGGCCCCGATCCTGCGCAGGCACTTCTTTCCGGAATTGGCGGTCCAAGACCTCGACTCCCTGCTGGGAAAATACAGCAAGCGCCCTCTCAAGCGGCGGTATCACATCGCGCGTCTCGACCTGCTTGCACGCAGGGGGGACGAACGGAGTTTTAAAAAGCGCGGCACAACCCTCAAGGAATGGGCAGAATTGCGCGCCAAAATGAAACAGGCGGCGGATCTGCGCAAATCGGGTCAGCCTTTCGCCGATATCTACGCCCCCCGCGATCATGTGCTGCAACTGGATCTGGCCGTGCAGGACTGGCAAATGCGAATCCTGGCCGAACTGGGGCAGCTTGAGGTGATGAAACATCTGCTGATCTACGATCTGATCCCGCTCGACGTCCCTCAAGTGGTCAGCGGGGACGCGGCGCGCAACTTCCTGTCCTGGCTGGACGAGGCGGTGAACCATGTCGACGCTTTCCTAGTCATCTCCGAGTTTTCGCATACGAAGTTGAAAGAATATCTGGAGAAGACCGGACGCCCCGGGCGCATCACGACCCTGCCCCTGGCGCAAGACCGCCTGCCTTTGCCCAACACATCGAAAGACGAAGACGACGATCCTGTCTCTCGCCAGATGGCGGAATTGTATCCTCTGGCCAGCCGGCTTCACGGAAAGGGGCACGAGGAAACCGAGCTGTTCTGCCGACCCTTTGTGATCTGCGTCGGCACCATCGAGGCGCGCAAGAACATCTGGCGCATCGCCATGGCCTGGAAGCAATTGGTCGAGGAAGGAGAGCGCGACGGCAAACGGGAAATACCCACTCTCGTGTTCGTCGGAAACACCTCGCACATGCCGAAGGATTTCAAGCAATTCATGGAAGGCACCGGGGGGTGCCACGGCTACATCCGCATTGTTTCCGGACCGTCGGACGATTTTCTCGAATTGCTGTATCAGCACTGCCTGTTCAGCGTTCAGGTCAGCCTTGCCGAAGGCTGGGGGCTGCCTGTGGGCGAATCCCTGGCCTATGGCCGCACTGCGCTGGTGGGGCGTGCCTCTTCCTTGCCAGAGGTCGGCGGGGATCTCGTGGAATATTGCGACACCGAAGACATAGACAGTATCGCCGATGCAGCCAGACGCCTGCTGGACGCCGATCATAGGGCAGCGCTCGAAGCGCGGATTTCTGAGGCAACGTTGCGCAGTTGGAGCGATGTTGCGGATGACTTGCTGCGGTTTGTCGAAGCGGACAAGGTGCAGGTAGCCCGCCTGCCTCAACAGCAACCCTCTCAACAGTAATCCTCAAAAAGGCAGATCGACATGTTTAAATCACGGAAGAAAAAACGCGCAGCCATTGAGGCTGCTTTCAACAAGACCATCGACGCGGCGGCCTCGCAGGCGGCGACACAAGCTGCAAGCGAAGCCATACAGCCGGACAGGGTGAATGCCGTGCTTCACGATCTGGTGGCCATGGTCAAGCCCGACGGCCAGCCCAACATCAACGCCTTGTGGCACGAACTCAAAGAGCTCAACGCGATCAAGTGGTCGGTCAAGCAGCAGGGTTACGCGATCGGACGGCAGGTTTTCGAGCATACCAAGACACTGCCCGTTCCCGACAAGCCAGAGGCATTCACGCTGGACTGCAAGCCTTCCACACAGGCGGATGTTCAATCACCCTGGTTCCTCTATTGGATGGACCAGTTGCAATCCGCCCCGCTGCCGCATCGCAAACTTTGGGAATTCGCCTGGATTCTCCAGAATCTGCACGGCCACGGGAAACTGACTGCGGGACAGCGCGCATTAGGGTTCGGATGTGGCACAGAGCCATTTCCATCCTACTTTGCCAACCTGGGGATCGACGTTGTTGCGACCGATCTCGCCCCCGAGGAAGTCCATGGTCGCGGCTGGGCCGAAACCGGCCAGCACACCGCGAGCCTGGATGCCATCTATGAGGCAAAACTGGCCCCGCGCGAGGCCTTCGACCGTCACGTATCGCTTGATTACGTCGACATGAACGACATCCCGGCAAAATACGACGGGCAGTTCGATTTCTGCTGGTCCATTTGCGCGCTGGAACACCTCGGTTCGATCAAGAACGGCCTCGACTTCATCGAAGCATCGCTCAACACGCTCAAACCGGGCGGGATCGCGCTGCACACGACGGAATTCAACTATACCGAAATCGATCTCACCACGGATAACTGGCAGACCGTCCTGTTCCTCCGCCGTGACTTCGAAGCGCTGGCAAAACGGCTGAACGAAGCCGGGCACACGGTTGCTCCTTTGAACTTCGACGTAGGTCACGATCCGCTGGATTGCTTTGTGGACCTGCCGCCTTTCGAGTTCGATAAATTCATGAACTACCAGCCCGACGATTCCAGTTACCGCGAAGGTCACCTGAAAACGAGCGTTGATGGTTTCCCGTCAACCTGCTTCGGCTTTGCCGTACAGAAGAAGGCATAGCCCTGAACTTGTGGCCCGCAGGCATCGCATGAGTGTCTGCGGGCAGTACCAGGGTCAGGATGCATTGATTGCGTAATCCTGACCCCAACTCTGCACCCCATAAAAGCCCGGCCGCCATGACGATGTCTGCGCATGCCATCCATCTGTCAGCCGCAGGGCTTAGGGTCGTCTACCCGGCACAACTGCCGTTCACTATTCCGCGCCCCCGTTCAGGGCGCCCTTGATGCGCACGGCTTTTGGCAACGCCTGATAAGCCTCGCTGCACATCCATGTGTAGAAAACCAAATGTGGGACTGCGTCGTCCTGCATGACCCAGTTGCGGAACATGCGACGTGGCGCACCACTGGTGTGAAACAGAATACGCCGAAAGATCTTCTTCGGTGTGCCTGTTCGGTCAAAAACCAGCATTTCCCACCAAGGGCGCGGACGCCGTTTCATCAGGTCGGACACGACCTCATAGCGCTGCTCAACAGCGCGGCAATGCGCCGAAAGGTCGTTCAGCACCTGACGGTGCCGTTCCACTTCTGCCAAGGCCTGACGCGTGCTGTTCGGCGTGTATTGGTCGATGGCAACATTCAGGGGCGGGAAGAAGCGTTCCGCAAGCTCTGATTTTTCCTCCGCGACATAGTAGCGGTTCAATCCGTCGAAATAGGCGAATTGGTATCCCGCCTCCAAAAGCAGAGGATCCCATGCATGGTGGTTCTGCTCCGTGCTCAACGGCACAACGGCCTCTGCCACAACGATCCAGGGGCGGTGGCGAGTCCAGTCCGCACTCCGGATCACGGCCTCTTCAGCGCCTTCGACATCGATCTTCAGGAAGTGCACCTCTTGCCCTGCGGGAACATGTGCATGCCAGATATCCGCCAGTCGCCGGGTCTGAACCTCCAGCGCTTCGACATCCCAACCCTTGTCGGCATGGGTCTCGGCAATGTCTTTGACAAGCGTCGTCAGCCCCGTATCGCGGAGCAGGTTGAGCGTCAGCGTGCCTTCTGTATCACTCACGGCGATATCGAGATTTATGTCGCGGGGGCGCAGTTCCTGCAGGCGCGCAAAAGCATCGGGGTTGGGTTCCAGGTTGATACCGTTCCAACCCGCATCATAGAAGATCTTCGTTATGGACTCTTCGACGGGGTCAAAGGCACCAATGTCGATGTAGAATCCCGCCTCCACTCCTTGCAGGGTACGATGCAAAAGGATGTCTTCCGCGCCGTGCGAATGGGACGATATGATCTCTGTCATGTCACTGAGTCCGCCTGTCTGTTGCTAGTGTTTTGAGGACGTTTTCCGTTTCGAATCCTTTACATGGTTTGGATACTTTCGAACAGGGACAGAAAACTTGTTCTGCCACGCTGCACGGTGGGCTGGCTTGGCGCGACGCAGATTGTATCGGGTGGCATCTTCTTGCGCATCCGTTCACCGCAAAGCACAGACATGCGACCGCGCGTTCTTGAAGCGGGAAACAGTGGGGTCTGAGCCCCAAGAGAACACTGATCGAGGTCATTTTTAAGGGAGTGATTTCAAGCTGAGTTTTGGACAATACTCATTTTCCTGGTGTTATGCATTCTATATTGCCTATTTTGGTTTTTCATTATTAAACTCGATAAGTACCCCTTATCATGTATACTTGATTTCCGCGCAAAACCGGCCCAGATTAGAGGCCATGACCACCCCTGCCCCCTATCTCCCGGCCACCTCCCCTGCCCTGTCGCAGGCGGATCAGGACGCGTTGACAGACCTTTATGTGCGCGGCACACCCGCCAATACCCTGCGCGCCTATGAGCGCGACCTGCTCTATGTGACCGCCTGGAAAACCGCCCGCTTTGGCACTGCACTGGACTGGCCGGAATCCGAGGCCACCGCGCTGGCCTTCATTCTCGATCATGCCCGTAGCCTGGGGGATGCACCCACCGACGATCCGGCGCGTCAAACAGCTGAGGCGCTCATTGCGCAAGGGGTGCGCAAGTCGCTGGCCTGCCCTGCCCCGTCCACGCTGGATCGGCGCATCGCCTCCTGGCTGGCGTTTCACCGGATGAAGAACCTCGCCAGCCCGTTTGAGGCGCCGCAGGTGAAACAGGCCCGGTCCAAGGCGCGGCGCGCGGCGGCACGCCCCCCGGCTCCAAAATCCGCCCACCCCATCACCCGGGGCGTGCTGGAACAGCTGCTCGCCACCTGCCGCGGCACCCGTCGGGACTGCCGCGACCGCGCCATCCTGATGCTGGGCTGGGCCAGCGGCGGTCGGCGCCGGTCCGAGATCACCGCCCTGCGACGCGAGGATGTGTCCTGCAAAGAGTTCGAAGACAAAGGGCTGATCTGGATCTCATTGCTGGAAACCAAAACAACGGCAAAGGGCGAGACACCCCGGCTGGTCCTGAAGGGACGGGCCGCGCAGGCGCTGATCCACTGGATCGAGGTAGGAGAGATATCGGACGGGCCATTGTTCCGCCCCATCTCCAAGGCGGACCGGGTGCTGAACCGCCGCCTGTCGCCAGATGCGATTGCGCAGATCGTCAAACACCGGCTGAAAATGGCCGGGCTGCCCGAAGATTTCGCCTCGCCTCACGGGTTGCGATCAGGGTTTCTGACACAAGCCGCCTTGGACGGCGCACCGATCCAGGCCGCAATGCGCCTGTCCCTGCACCGCTCCATGGCGCAGGCACAGAAATACTATGACGACGTCGATATCTCTGAGAACCCGGCAACCGATCTGTTGGGGTGAGCCCGCTTCAAGCCCGGATTATCACAATCCCCTGCTGGCACCGTGAGATTCTACAAGATTTTTTTATTGCATCACACCCCTGCCAAATGGAACCCTGATCACAGGTAAGTACAGGTGTTCTGTTTATGTTTGAGATTTTGTTGCGCGGTATTTCAGTTGTCTTGCTGCTCTTTCTGCCAGGTGCCTGGATTGCGTTCTCCCGATTGCTTCGAAATGTGGACATCTGGGATCGTTTTGGTGTTTCGTTTGCTCTTTCGATCCCAATGTCTTGCGCCCAATACCTGGCGCTGGCCTATGCAGGTATGGGAACGGGCACGATCCCCTGGGCCATCCTGACAATAAACTTGGGATCCATTTGGTTCATCATGCGATCCTGGCAGTGGGTACCGCTCCAGAACTATCGCCTGATTATTCCATCGACATTGGTGTTGCCGCTTATTGTACTCGTCGTACATGCAAATGCGCCCTACGTTTATCAGTGGTCACATACATTTTTACACGCAGATTTAATCTATGCCCTGATAGAAAATCCAACAGCACCAGAAGAATGGCAATTGGCCGGGCTGGGCACGGGATATCCATGGTTTGGCCATCTGCAAAGGGTCTTGCTTGGGCAGGTTCTCGATCAATCGCCGATAAATGCATATTTGTGGATAAACCCGGCAATGGCATTTGGCTTTGGCGTTTTGTCCATTCTCGTCGTTAGGTCTGTCGGCGGTGGCCCTGTGGCAATGCTGCTCGCCCCGATCCTCGCAGCCTTATCCACAAACCCGATCGGCGTGCTTGGCAGAGCAATTTCTTCGTCTCTCTGGAACGGGGCCGAGCGTTACCATCATTTCATCGGCGACGCGCGCTACGATGCTACAGGCCTGAAATTCCTGTTTCTGAACACAAACCAGCTTGGGTTGATCCTGATGCTGGCAATGCTGCTGACTATCCTGCGCTCGGCAACCAATTCCAGCCCCAAGACGGCTATTCCGCTTTGGATTTTGTTCCTGGTGGGTATCGGGTTGGTTTACCCCCTTTATCTTCCGGCAGCAGCGACATTTCTTGGGGCCGCTGGCATTATGTGGGTTCTGGATCAAACACAGACTATGAAATCGCGCCTGAAAAACGTCTCGCTCTTATACGCTTCCGTCTTGCTGGGAACGGCCTGCACCTATTTCCTGGTGACGGCCCAGACAAGCGATCGCGTGGCAGGAGCCGGGATTGAGCTTCATGTTCCCGGTCAGATCTGGCGCCATGGCGTGGCCGCGGCAACCGGGCTTTTGATTCCTGTTGCTGCATGGGTGTTCGCACTGATGAACCGGGGCATCATGCCGCGTGAACAGCTTACTTTCCTGACTCTCGCGGCATTCGCAGCAGGTTCCATGGCGGTGCTTCTGCATGTTCCCAACTTTCGCAACGAATACAAATATGTGATGGTCGCCTCCCTATGCGGCCTGCCTTTTGTCGCCTTGTGGTCAGAGTATCTTTGGCGGAAATCGAAACGACCCTGGGCGCTAGGCGCACTTCTTCTTCTGATAGTGGCCGGGGGTTTTGCGACCGCCTATCCCAGAACCAAAATGTATGAACCGCCGTTTCAGGTAACCTTTTCCGGTGAAGATCAAAGGCTGACAGATGCAGAGGGCCTGGGGGATGCTTTGGCCGTCATACGTGACCGAACCGAACCGGGCATACCTACATTGGTCGCTGCCACACCCCTGCACATCACGCCGTTCACGCGCCGTCCGGTTTACATCCTATACGATGACGACACCTACTTGACAGGCCTGGGAATGAAGACTGGCTATCTGCTGCAAGATGTCAAAGGATTTGATCCGGCTTTGCTGACGTCCAGGCAAAACCGTCTGGACGCATTTTTCAACAGCGAAGTATCACAGGACCGGGAACAGGCTTACAGTCTGATCCGTAGCGAGCTGGGCGAACCGTTTACGGTTTTGTCGGACAATGTTCATCAGCCTGCATTGCTGTCTTGGATGGACAGCCGCGGCGCTGAGCTTCTGCATGCCGGCCAGCGTTACTCAGTTTGGTATCTTGAATGACAGGCGTGGCACGGAACTGCCTGAGGCGGGCACAACTCCGTCGGCTTGCATGCTCCAGATTTCAAGTCGGCCCGGCGCAAAGCTTGCAAGCCGTTCACGCTGTTTCGCGCGCGAAACATCATGTACCGCGCGCGTGCAGCCAGGCTTTCAGCTCCGCAAGAAATGTCTCGGACATTCCCTCGCCGGACAGGGTGACCTGTGCACCGTTTCGACTCTGTTTCAACTGAATGCCGCCGAATGTCTCTTTCAGGGGGGCCTTTGCAGCAGGTGGGTTTTCCCCATTCGACCCCAGGCCGCTCACTGCACGGGTCAGAGCGGAAATCTCGGCTTCCCCGCTCTGAGGCGCGGCCTTCCGCAGAGCGGTGGTGATCAAGGAAGCTGCTTTTGCCTCCTCTTTCAAAACTTTCGCAATCGACAGCCCCAACCGTTCAGGAATAGATGACGCAAAGCGCAGATGGTCATCCAGGGCGTGATAGATCGCGATGAACGAGCCGATCTTGGATCGCTTCGCCCGGCTGGCCGATGCGAACAAACCACGCAGGGCAGCGGCTTCATCCGGGTAAACGCCCTGCTCTGCCGCGCGCGCCACGATCCGGGCGCGCTCGTAATAGCTCAGCCCGACGCGGATTTCATTTTCCTCGACCATGGCCACATAGGCATCAGATGCGCTCTGCGGCTGCCTGAGGAACGCACGCACGGTCTCAAAGCGGGCCTCGCCCGTCTGCTGCGCCAAAGCCCGCAGCGCTGTCAGACGCCGCCAGCCCGAGATCAACCCGTAACGCCCGCCCTCCAGTTCCACGACCTCGATCGGGGTTTGCTGCCCGCGGGTCTTCAGGCTTTCCTTCAGCGCCTCCATATCCGCGTCATCTGCCGCCATGCGATCACGCACCAAATAGGTTTCCTCGATGGCGTCCAATGGCAGATCCTGCACCAAGCGCCCTTCGGCCCGCGCGGCACGCAATTCTCCGGACAGCTCTTCCAGCGCCGCCTGAGCCGCCGTGGCCCCGGCCACCTGCGCAACCGGCGGCGTGGTCCGGGGGGCGTCTGTGGGGAACATCGGGTTCACCCCGGGGGCAGGGCGGTTGTCTTCCAGATAATCCGGCCGGGCAGGGGTCAGTCGTTTGCGTTTTGCCATTGGTTTCTCCTTTTCCTGCGCGGATCAGACTCGGTTTCGGGACGTGACAGGCGTGTTTCGCGCGCGAAACATCGCGCTCAGAGCGACAATTCCGGTGTTCCCGCCTCTTCGGCCTGCCGGGCCCGTTCTTCGCCCCGCCAGACGCCGATCAGCAGCTTCTTGAACGAAGCATAGGTGGCATCAAAGGTTTCCCGCCCGCGCACATAGGTCTCGCGGTTGAAATCGCGGTAATCGGCCTCGTAGATACCGTTGACCTGTTCCCCCGCCTGACCGATCAGCGCCGTGTAGCCCTGCCAGTGCGGCGACAGGGTCCGGCCCAGATAGGCCTGCATCAGCCCGGCCAGCTCCGCCTGCTGGCTGCCATCATAGCGGGTGATGATCGTGCGCACCGCATCCCACTGAAACGCCATCTCGGGCCGCCCCAGGGCGCGGGCGGCCATGTTCTCGCCATCCTCGATGGACTGGAAGGTGGAATGCAGCATGTCAAAGAAGCGCCCCGTGGAGTCGAACTCCAGGAACGAGGCCCCCATGGGCACCAGAAGGATATCCGAAGCCGCCAGCCCGTTGATCGTCAGATAGCCAAGGGCAGGGGGGGTATCGATGAAAATGATATCGTAATCGTCCAGCACCCCATCCTCGTCCAGCGTATCCGTCAGCGCATCCCACAGCTTCCAGCTGCGGCCCTGCATCCGCCAGACCGGGATCTGGAATTCCGCCCAGTAGAGGTTCAGCTGCGCTCCGATCAGATCGATATTCGGCCAGTGAGTGGTTTGGATCAGATCGCGGCTGCGGGTCTTCAGCGCCTCGGACAGGGTATCATCGATCGGATGCGGGGCCTCACCCCGGTCAAGACGCCCCTGATTGTCGCGGCGCAGATGGGTGGCGTAGTGGCGGGCGAGCAAGGGGAACACCGTCTGCCATTCATCGCTGACTTTGCCGCCAAAGATCGACGTCATCGAACCCTGGCTGTCCAGGTCGATGACCAGTACCTTGTAACCGTCCAGAGCCGCCGACATGGCCAGATGCGCGCAGGTCGAGGTTTTGCCAACACCGCCCTTGAAATTGGCCACGGACACGATCTTGGCGGGCAGACCCTCGGGGCGGTAGGGGCGGTATTCTTTTGCCTTGGATCCTTCCGAGGCGAAATGTGCTCGCAGCCGCAGAACCTCATCCAGCGTAAACCACTTGGCACCGCCTTCGGTTTCGGACTGCCCTTGGGGCAAATCCGGATTGCCTTTCAGGACCCGGCGAAAATGAGCGGGCGCGACAGGGATCAGATATTTGGTGATTTCCCAGGTCGAAAACAGGCGCAGCTTTTTCTGACCGTTTTCTTCCAGCCCCCGGTTCGCCAGGTCGCTACGCCCCCGCGCACAGGCATCCGCGATTTGCGAGAACTCATGTGTTCCAGTTGGGTCGCCCAGTTCAGCATAGGCCAGATCCGGGTCGATATTGAAATACGGGGGAAGCCCCTCGGACGTTGCTGCTCGCATTGAAATGCTGCCTATGTGCTATGTTTTCGTCAATATATCACAAAAGGAGGCATGTGAAAGCATTATGAGCACAAAACCGGATTTTCTAAGCAAAATTAAAGGGTAGAAAGCCTTCGAGACGCTGCTTTTGGGCGTATAGCAAAAAAATGTTCAGTTAGAATCCTGTTATCTTATCAGTTACGGCTGAATTTGAGTTCTATTAAGTATAAGAAAAAAAAGAGGTTTTTGTATTTCTCGCAGATCACAGTGAATCTGATCCCACGATAGGGTGACTCTGATCCCACGTTGCAGTGACTCTGAACCCACGTTCCGGCGGCTTTACGCCTCCTGTGGATAACTCTACGGTGAGCGTCAATAAAACCACGAACAAAGATTCGGGCAGGACATATGGGCAGGGCAGTATGAGCGGGTCAGGGGCGTTGTTGCCTGACCGGCACCCAACGGGCGATTTTTTTGTATGCGATATCTTCGATGCGCTGCCCAAGACAGATATGGGTTCGATGGAGCATCCTATGTTTTCGCTCTCGACCCGGCCGGACCGGCGCATCCTCAATTACGAACATAACGGGGTCCAGATCACGGTGACGCCTTCGGTGCGCGGTCTGGCGACGATCCACGACAAGGACATCCTGATCTTTTGCATCAGCCAGCTGATGGCGGCGATCAATGCGGGCCGGACGGTCAGCCGGGTGTTGCATCTGAAGGCGCATGATCTGCTGGTGGCTACCAACCGCGAAACCAGCGGTGACGGTTACAAGCGTCTGCGCGAAGCGTTCGAGCGGCTGGCCGGCACAAGGATCACCACTAACATTGTGACGGGTGAAACGGAAACCACCACGGGGTTCGGCCTGATCGAGAGCTGGGAAATCGTGCGTCACACAAGGGCGGGGCGGATGGCCAGCGTCAGCGTGAAACTGTCGGACTGGCTGTTCCGCGCGGTGCTGGCGAAATCGGTGCTGACCCTCAGCCGCGATTACTTCCGCCTGCGCAAACCGCTCGAGCGGCGGATTTATGAGCTGGCACGCAAACATTGCGGGCGTCAGCCCGAGTGGCGGATCTCGGTCGAGGTGCTGTTGAAAAAGTCCGGCTCGGCCTCACCCCGGCGGGTGTTCCGCAAGATGATCCGTGACATGATCGCAGCCGATCACCTACCCGATTATGAGATGACCGAAGAGCCGGACGACCTGATCCGGTTCTCGCGCCGGGGTCAGGTGGTCGAGGGGCCGGACAAGCCGATCCTGCCGCCGCAGGCGCTGGAGGAGGCCAGGGCGATGGCGCCGGGCCGCGATGTCTATGCGCTGGAAGCGGATTGGCTGGCCTATTGGGCTGCATCGGGTCGCCCACAGATCAGAAACCCGCAGCGGGCGTTTCTGGGCTATGTGGCCAAAAGGGTCGCCGGACGGGACTAGGCGCTTAGCTGGAATAGGCGGGGTTTTGTTTCTGCACGCGTGTCTTCACGATTTTGACAGCGCCGATAACAATGAGGGCGGCAATGATGAACAGCCAGCCGAAGAGGATGTAGCTGCCCAGAGCCATCAGGATGGACGCACCGGAAATCAAAGCAAACCCGCCGGCGCACAGGCCAACTAGAATGGCTATCCCGATAATTCCAATCATCTTCTCCAAGTCCTCCGGCTATGGTCTTGGTCTGGTCAAACCCAGGTGGGCGCCGTCATGCCATTGAGCAGATGCCCAAAATGATTCCGCGATGAAATCATGGCAAAACTTTGAACCACCAGAGGTTAAAATTTGGTTATTTTTACCGGAAGGAGCATTGCTCCACTACTCGTGCGACACTGCTTATAATTTATTGAGACATGAATATGTCTGAACAGATAGTTCCTTAAAACTTTTGTGACAGCAATATAGAATGCCGACGACCCCAGAAAATGTGCAAAGGCCCGCCTATGACACAGTTTTGTCAATCCGCGATCATTTGGATGGAATGGCAGACTCGCGCGCTTTGGCCATTGAATGATCAGAGGTTTTGGGGGGTCACATCTTGACCAGCCGTCCGTCTGCCACCCTGATCCCCTGCTTTTCAAAGACGTTGCGCGTATCGAAGACCAGCGCGGCCTCGCGCGCGACAAGACCATAATCCGGGGCGCTGTGATCGGTGATTACGGCCACCGCCGCATAGCGTTTCAGGTTGTCCGCCGTCAGCGGCTGGGAGGTCCGGCCCGCAAGCTGCGGGTATTCGCTACCTTCGGGCAGGCGGGGGAAATACGGATCGTGATAGTCAACCTCGGCCCCCAGCTTCTCCAGCTCGTCCAGCAGCACCAGCGCCGGGCTGCGGCGGGTATCCTCGACATCGCGCTTATAGGCGATGCCCATCAGCAGAATGCGCTGTCCGGTCAGGGGCTGTCCGGTTTCCGCCAGCGCCGAGCCGTTGCGCGCGGCCAGTTCCGCCGCCATCCGTGCCGCCAGCATCGAAGGGACCGCGTCATTGCTGGAGCGGGCCAGATTGATCAGCGGCGTATCAGATCCTGCATCCGCGGCGCGCCAGGCCAGATAGGCCGGAGACACCGGGATGCAGGCCCCACCAATTCCAGGACCGGGATAGAAGGGCATGAAGCCAAACGGCTTGGTCGCCGCGGCCTCGATCACTTCCCAGACATCCACGTCCATTGCTTCAAGCGCGGTCTTCAATTCGTTGACCAGCGCGATATTGACGGTGCGAAAGCTGTTTTCGACCAGCTTCACCGCTTCGGCGGTGGCGGCCGAGCTGACCGGCACGGCGCTGGTGACGATGGCGCGATAGAAATCTTCGACCAGTTGCCGCGATTGCGGATCGTCGGCACCGACCACTTTCGGGATGCTGTGCGTGTCGAACTTGTCATTGCCGGGGTCTTCGCGCTCGGGCGAGAAGGCCAGGAAGAAATCGGAACCTGCCCGCAACCCGCCCGCTTCGAGGATCGGCTGAACCAGCGTGGTCGTGGCTCCGGGCCAGACGCTGCTTTCCAGCACCACCATCTGACCGGGGCGCAGATGCTGTGCGATGGTCTGCGCGGCGGCGGCGACAAAGCGCATGTCGGGATCTTGTGCGTCGGTCAGCGGGGTCGGCACACAGATCAGGATGATATCGGCCTCGGCCAGTGCTGCGGCGTCCTGCGTTGCGCGAAAGCGCCCACTCTCTACCGCGTGTGCGATCCGGTCGGATGCCAGATAGGAGATGACCTGATCGCCCTGATTGATCCGCGCCACCCGGTCGGGGTTGAGATCAACGCCGGTGGTATCAAACCCTTCATCATAAGCCGTCAGCGCCAGCGGCAGGCCAACATAGCCCAGCCCGACCACGGCAACCCGCGCATCGCGCGCCGCGATAAGCTGCTTGAGGGACTGATGGTGCGAGGTTTCGTAGTTCATAATCTATCCTGATCGTACAAAGTCACACTGAATTAAAATTAGCTTAGCAGATTGGAAACCTTCTCTCTTCATCGGATAGGACAGATCGGGAACGAAGCCAACTAATTTGTCGTTCCCGGCAAAGACCCGGAATGGGTGTTTCCAAAAACAAGGCAGTCTTGAATCAGCGTGCCGATTGTTTTCGCATATGCTCGATCCATTCGTCGAAGGAAACACGAGGCACATACCCGATCTGATCCTGTGCATATCGGGTTGAAACCTCTGGCTGACCGGCAAAAAGCCTGCGTCCCGCCATGTCAGGCATCACGGGCCGGGGTTTTGCCAGCCGGGCCTGAACGGACCGTGCCCAGTTTGCGGCGGCCTCGACCCGGCGGCGCCCGACAAGGCGGCGCAGATGCGCGCTGAGCTGCCCCGCCAGAGAGGGGCCTGAGGGCGCATTGCCATTGGGCGACGGCGGCGGGGTCGGGTTCGCAGCCGGATCAATCCGAACCTCTCCGCATCCGGCAAGGTGGGCATAGCCTTCGAAAAACGTCTTCCATCCCAACATGTCCGGCCCGCTGATCAGGTATCGCTCGACCCCGGTCCGGGGTGATGAGGCCGCGCGCAGGGCGGCCTGCACCACGTCATCGACATGCACGGCCGGGCATTGTCCGGGCGGGTCGGGCAGGATGATGCCGCCCCTGCGCATCATCGCCAATGGCCCGTTGGTCCAAAGCGCACTGCCGGGCCCATAGACGATGGTCGGCTGCAAGATGGCGGCATCGCATTTCCCCTGTAACAGTCTCTGTTCCATCGCAATTTTGGCACCGCGATAGCTTTGCACATCTTCCGGCGTGATCGGGTTGCGTTCGGTGATCGGCCCGTTGGGCCAGCTGTCATAGACCACGGCGGAACTCAGATGCACGATACGGTTGCAAGACCCGTCTTCGGCGGCTTTGGCAAGCGCGTCGAAGGCTGCAAGGTTGTCCGCGCCGGGGGCCCGGAAATCGTAAGCCAGATGAAACAGAGCCGCCGCACCGTCCAGCGCCTGCGTCAGAGCCGGGCCGGGGTGCAGCCGGCAAACCAGTGCCTTTGCTCCGGCCTGTTCCAATGCGGCAGCCCCGTGGCGCGTGCGCAGCAAGGCGGTCACGTCACATCCCAGTTTCAGCAGCGCATCGATCAGGCGCCGGCCGATGAAACCGGTGGCGCCGGTCACGACCACGCGCTGGCCTGCAAGGCCGTCGCCGGGGCGGGGGTCCACGTGTTTTTCGGTCATGTCCGCAGGTTCAACATTCTTAATGCGTTGTGCAACAATTCAGCCCTTTTTCCAAAACTGTGCAGGCCCGGCCTGTCAGCGCACCATAGCGGTATCTACCATTTGGTGGCCACCGATCCCTATGCTAAGCCTGTGGCATTAGAGTGGATTCTGTTGGTACGAGGGTTATTCATGCAAATTTTGATCACGGGCGGGGCCGGTTTTATCGGATCGCATCTGGCCGAGCGTCTGATTGGCAATGGGCATGAGGTGACGGTGCTGGATGACCTGTCCACCGGATCGCTGCAAAACCTGTCTTCCGTTCAGGATCATTCCGCCTTTCGTTTTGTCGAAGGCAGCGTTCTGGATGCCACATTGGTCGAGGAACTGGTCGGGGCTGCTGACGCGGTGTTTCACCTGGCCGCCGCGGTCGGGGTCAAGCTGATCATGGATCAGCCCAGCCAGTCGATTGCGACCAATGTCGACGGCACGCAGAACGTGTTGCGCGCGGCCCTGCGCCACAAGCCGCTGGTCTTCATCGCCTCCAGTTCCGAGGTTTACGGCAAGGCCTCGAAATTCCCGTTCAACGAAGATGACGACCTGACGATCGGCGCAACCAGCGTGCTGCGCTGGTCCTATGCCTGCGCCAAAACGCTGGATGAGTTCATGGCACTGGCCTATGCGCGCGAGGTGGATCTGCCGGTGGTCGTGCTGCGCTTTTTCAACACGACTGGCCCGCGCCAGACCGGGCGCTATGGCATGGTGGTGCCGAACTTCATCGAAGCGGCCCTGGCCGGTCAGCCGATTCAGGTTCATGGCACCGGCGAGCAATCGCGCTGTTTCAGCCATGTGGCCGATGTGATCGAGGCGCTTGTGCGTCTGCTCGATGTCCCCGAAGCCCGGGGGCAGGTCTTCAATATCGGTGGTGAACAGGAAGTGACGATCCGGGGGCTGGCCGAAAAGGTGATTGCCGCAACGGGCTCAACCTCGGAAATCCGGCTGGTGCCTTACGAAGAGGTCTATCCCGAAGGGTTCGAAGACATGGCCCGCCGTCTGCCGGATGTGTCCAAGCTGCGGCGCTATACCGGGTTCAGCCCGGCGCGCACGCTGGATGATATCATCGCCGATATCATGGCCGAGAAACGCGCCAAAGCCTACGCATGAAGGGCTGATCACGATGACACCGGGACAAAGAGTTGAAAAGCTGGTGCGCGACACCGCAACCGTGCTGCTGCCCGAAAGGCTGCGGAAATGGATCCGCAAACAGCAGCGGCTGCACAACCTGCAATCGACCCCCGTGGGGTCGGTGGATTTCGGCGGGCTGCGGCGGCTGTCGCCGATCAGTGCCGTGTTCGGCCAGGACCGCGATCTGCTGACCATCGAGCGCTATTACATGGAAGAGTTCCTGCAAAACCACAGCGACGACATCCGTGGCCGGGTTCTGGAATTCGGCGATCCGGCCTATACGAAGAAATTCGGCGGTGACCGGGTCACGCAGGCGGATGTGCTGAGCTATGTCGAGGGCAATCCACAAGCGACCATCGTGGCGGATATCACCGATGCGCCGCATATTCCCGACAACAGTTTCGACTGCATCATCATCACCCAAACCCTTCAGATGATCTTTGAGGTCGACAAGGCGATCGCAACGCTGGAACGCATTCTGAAACCCGGTGGCGTGGTGCTGTGCACCTCGCATGGGATGACCCGTGTGGCGCGGCGCGAAGGCGTGGATGACTGGGGCGAATACTGGCATTTCACCAGCCAGTCCAAGCGCCGCCTGTTCCGGGCGGTCTTCCCGGCAGAGAATGTCGAGGTGTCGACCGTTGGCAATGTCTTTACCTGCATCTGCAACCTGCACGGCCTTGGGGCCAGTGAAATTGCGCCCGAAGAACTGTCCACCCATGATCCCAACTATGAAATGCTGGTTCTGGTCCGGGCAGTAAAGGCGCAGTGAGCGATCTTGTGATAGGGTCCGGGCCTGCCGGGGTTTCCGTCGCCCGGGCCTTACTGGCGCGGGGGCGAAACGTCACGATGCTGGATGCCGGGGTGGAACCGGGGCCCGGGGTCACGGACCGGGTGCAGCAGATGTCCCGAACCCGCGCCGAAGACTGGAGCGCCGAGGCGCGTACAGCCTGGATGGAGCCTCAGTTTCAGGCCCCGGAAGGCGAGGTGTGGCGCTATGGAACAGGTTATGCGCTGGCCTCATCTGCGCGCACACTGGCGGAAGGGGCGGATTGGTTTGCTTTGCGCGCGTCGCGGGCGGCGGGCGGGCTGTCCAATGTCTGGGGCGCTGCGGTCTTGCCGTATCGGCAAGCGGATATCGACGACTGGCCCATAACGACCGACGATCTTGCCCCACATTACAGGGCGGTGGCGGATATAATGCCCGTGTCCGGGCAACAGGACGGGCTGCAAGACCTCTTTCCCGCCTGCGATATGACAGGCCGAACACCCGTTCCACCAACCGCGCAGGCCAAGATGCTGCTGGCCCGTTCCAGGCAGAAGGCGAAGGCATTGCAGGGGGCTGGGATGCATGTCGGTCTGGCGCGGCAGGCGGTTGGGCCGGGCTGTCAGACCTGCGGGCTGTGTCTGCACGGGTGCCCGTGGTCGCTGATCTGGTCTGCAAGACAAACCCGCATGGCGTTGCAGGCAGAGCCAGGCTTTGCCTACCGCGCGGATCACGTGGTGCGGCAGGTCCGCGAGGAAGGCGACGAGGTTGCCGTCACTTTGGCAGATGGCAGCGATGTCCGCGGAAACCGGGTGTTTCTGGCCGCCGGGGTGCTGGAAAGCGCGCGTATCCTGTTGGCGTCACCCGGCTTGCGGGGCATGGAGCTGGTGTTGAAAGACAGCCAGCAGGCCTTTCTGCCGATGCTGCACCGCTGGCGGGCGTCAAGGCGGCCCGATGTTTTGCCCTATCAGACGCTGCCGCAGCTTTTTGCCGAACTGGATGACCCGACCGTGTCGCGGCAACTGGTTCACGCGCAGATCTATACCTGGAATGAATACTATGCCCGCGATCTGAAACAGAACTATGGAAACCGGATACCCGGCAGCGGGCCGCTGCTTGAGGCGCTGGCCCGACGTCTGATCGTGGCGCAGGTTTTCCTGCATTCCGATCATTCGCATGAAATAGCCTTGCGTCTGGCAGAGGATGGGCGGTTACGCCCGGAACTGAACGAAAATCCCGCAACCGCCGAGACAATGCGGGCAGCGCTTGCGCGCTATGGCCGGACCTTGCGGGGGCTTGGTCTGACCAGCCTGTCTTTTGCAGCGCGGTTCGGGGCGCCGGGGGCCAGTTTTCATGTCGGAGGTGATCTGCCGATGTCAGATGCCCCGGGCCCGGGTGAAAGCGATGTGCTGGGGCGCCCGCATGGCGCGACGCGCATTCACGTCGTTGATGCCTCTGTCCTGCCGACCATCCCGGCCACGACAATTACATTCAGTGTGATGGCGAATGCCCACCGGATCGGAACGCTTGCACCCGAAGCCTGACATTCAGTTGATGGGCAGCACCCTGCTCAGCCCGCTTCGCACGCCGCGCATCAGTTTGCGGGCCGCCAGATAGGACCCGCCGCGCCCGGCCAGATGCGCCTGCCAGCGGGCGATGTCGGTGAAATAGAACATCTCGAGCCGGGGCAGGTCGTGGATATCATCCCCTGGCCCGGCCACGCCCAGCCTTGTGCCGACCGAGGTGTCGTAGTGCCGGGCAATCTGTGCGCGTACATTCGGGTTCGACGCGCCATAGGGCGGGGCGAAATGCCGGGCGGGTTGACCAAGCCGGGCGGCAATATCCTGACCGGATCCGGTGACTTCTTCCTCCAGGGCCTCTGCATCCAGCGTCGACAGATCGGGATGGCTGACACTATGTGCGCCAAAACAGACGCCTTCACCTGCCAGCGCCTTGACCCTGTCCCAATCCATCAGCGGGCGGGGCGGGATATTGCCCCCGGCCCAGCTGTCGGTGCCGCCCATCAGGCCCGAGGGCAGATAGACGATCGGGCAGAAGCCATGTTCGCGCAGGATCGGCCAGGCGGTATCGGCGAAATCCTGGAACCCGTCATCGAAACTGATGATGACCACACGGGGGGCAGGCGGGTTGGCCAGCGCGTCCGGCGTGACCACCGGCAGGCCGGATGCCGCCAGCGCCTGCATCTGCGCCGCAAAGATGTCGGGTGCAATCGAGGTTGGCCCCGGTGCGTCCGAGATCGAATGATACATCAGGATATCGGCCTGCCAGGCGGGCATGGGTCAGTCTTCCACCACATGGGTGGCAAAGACCTCGCGATAGCTGTTCCATTTCGCGCGGTCGACATTGCCCTTGTCGTTGATGCAATCCGCCGCGCCATAGGCCATGGCAAAGGCGTGGTGCGTATTATCGTGGGCGAACAGGCCCTGCCGTCCAAATACGAGAAATCCGTCCAGATCCGAGAGCCACTGATCGACCGTATCGAACCGGTCTTCATAGCCTACATCGTAGACCGGATAGGCATGGCTCAGCCGGCGGGTTTCGCAGCGGCGCACCGGTACCGTGACGGGCAGGCCCAGCTGACCCAGCCATTTGGTGAATTCCTGCCCCAGTTCCTCGTCGGACATGGACCACCATTTCTCATGCGGGTCGCAGGGCAGTTCGGCGCACAGAACGGTGACGCCCTTCGGCTCGCCACTGGCGTTATAGTTCTTGGGCTCGGACATGCGGCTGATCGGGATCGACAGTTCCGGGAAGTAATGCGCATCGAACTCGGTGAACTGGTCGGTCTCAAGCACCAGGTACAGCAGGATCATGCCGCGGAAGCGGATGGCGCGGGCGGCTTCGACCACCTCGGCCGGAGCATCGCCGATCAGGCGCGTCAGCCCGGTCAGCGGGATGGTCGACAGGATCAGATCGCCGGTCAGGTGCCGCTCGCCTTCTTCGGCGCGGATCGTCAACCCGGTGATGCGATTGCCGTCCCGTTCGATGGCGGTGATTTCGGTGTTGAACAGGAAGGTGGCGCCATTGGCCTCGGCACTGTTGCGCATCGCGTCCGAGATCTGCCCGAACCCCTTGCGCGGATAAAAGAACCGGCCCGCCGTTTCGCTGCGCAGCCCCGGCAGCAGGCGCAGCATCTTCATCAGGATCTTGCCGACCGAGCCGCTGCCGACCCGTCGTTCCGCCAGTTTCACCGCCAGCTTGTCCGGATCCAGCCCCCAAAGCTTGCGCACGTATGGGAAATAGAAATTGTCCGAAATCGTCGGGCCCAGCCCGTCATACAGCACGGTCGAGAATGTCTCGGGGCCTTCGCTTTTCTTGCGGAAGGGTTTCAGCACCATGTCGCCGATCAGCGACGCGGCAAAGGGTTTGGGCAGGCGCATCAGCGCGTCGGTCAGTTTCAGCGGAAAGTGAATCCACTTGCCGCCCAGCCGGATACGCCCGTGGCGCGGACGCAGCAGCAGATCGTCGCCCAGCAGGGCTTTCACATCGGCCAGAACCTCGGGCTCTGCCGCCGGATGAAACCGGTGCGAGCCATAATCGCAGATCACGCCCTCAATCGGGAACGAGGCCGAATTGCCACCCGCACTGGGCGCGCGTTCGATCACGGTCACTTTGGCCTGCCCGGTCAGGGCATGGGCCGCGGCCAGACCGGCGGGCCCGGCACCGAGGATAATGATTTCAGGCGTGTCGCCGCCTGTTGGTCGGGAAACATCCGTCACTTGCACTCTTCCTTTTGGGAATTTGCCGGGGCGCTGAACCGCATTCCGGACATGGTCAGAACCAGCGCGCCAAACCCGCCCGCTGTAAACAACACAACCTGCCAGACCAGCCCGGCGGCCACGACAGCCGGGGCGCTGGCGCCGAAGGGGGCCAGGAAACCGGCCAATGTGGCCTCGCGCAGGCCCAGCCCGTTCAAAGACACGGGCAGCACGGCGATGATCTTGGCCAGCGGCCAGGCAAAAATCCATGGCCCGGCGGCCACATCGACACCCGCCGCGATGGCCAGCCACCAGGCCAGCAGGACCAGCAACAGCTGGATCAGCACAGATGCGATGAAGGCCACCGCCAGCGTGCCGGGTTTGCGGCCCATCCCGGCCAGCGCATCGGCCAGACGATGGGCAAAGCCCTTGCCGGGCAGCGACGGGACATAGCGCCAGGGCAGGGGCAGCAGGCGCGGTAATGCAACCATACCCGCCAGTGCGGCCAGCAGGATCAGCGCCACTGGCCAGATCATATGCCCGCCCTCAGCACTCTCCCATGTCAGCACCAGGCCCAGACAGGACAGGGTCAGCAGCGCCACCATGTCGATCAGCCGGTCAACGGTTGCGCCCGCAACAACCTGCGCGCCGTCCTTCATCGCGGCCTGCGCCAGACCGGCGCGCACCGTGTCGCCGCCGATTGCACCGGGCAGGCACAGGTTGGCGGCGAGACCGGCAAAATGCGCCCGGATGGCCAGCAGGGGCGAAAGCCCCCGGTTCAGCAGCAGCCACCATTTCAGGGCCGCGCCAACATGGGCCAACAGGAACAGAACAAACACGGACAGGAAAACCCAGATCGGGATCGCCCTCAGCGCTGCCACGATTGCATCAGTTGGAAGGATCCAGAACAGGATCGCCAGCACCAGAACCGATCCGGCCAGCCGGATCAGCCAGCGCCGTTGATTTGGGTCGGAAAGCAGCTTGCCGCTCATGTCACGGTCTGAGATGCAGCCGCGAGATCATGTCGGCGATCAGCCCCAGCGACCAGATCATGATCGCCGCCAGAAACGAGAACACCGCCGTTTCGCTGAGGTTCCAGTAGAACATGTCGATAATGAACTTCACCGTTCCCAGCGTGAAAAACGCCAGCCCCAGCGGGATGAACACCCGCAGCGGATTGAACAGCGTGCTGATGCGCAGGATCAGGATGATGAAGTTCAGAAAATCTATCGGCCGGATCTTCGATTTGCCCACCCGCTTGCCGTATTCGATCGGCGTATAGATCATCCGCTTGCCGTTCGAGGTCATGCACAGCGTGATCGTGGTGGTGAACGAGAAATTCTGCGGCAAGAGCGGCAGGAACGGGACCAGCTCGGATTTGCGAAACACCCGCAGCCCGGAATTGAGGTCATTGATCTTGCGTTCGGCCAGGAACGAGGCAAAGGCGAACAGGAATTTCTTGGCGGGACGGCGCAGCAGCGGCACGTTCTTCATCGCCGCGCCCCGGTCGCCCACGACCATGTCCTGATCGCGGCACATGGCCAGCATTCCGGGCAGATAGCGCGCGGGATAGGTGCTGTCGGCGTCCAGAATGGCCACATATTCATGTTGCGCCATCCGCACCCCGCGCTTGAGGCTGGCGCCATAGCCGGAATTGACATCGTTGAAGGTGACGGTGGCACCGCTGGCCTCGGCCTCGGCGCGGGTGTTGTCCTGGCTGGCATCGTCCACCACGATGATTTCGTAGGGAATGCCCAGCGGTTCGAGATGGGTGCGTACATCCTCGACCGTGTGGCGGACGGCGTTTTCCTCGTTATAGGCGGGGATGACCACGCTCAGGCTCATGCCGGCGGTTTCCGATGCGATCAGCTCTTCGGGTGTGGTGCTGTTCGTCTCCATCGGCTCTGCGACTTTGTTCATGAAAATGAAAACCTTTTATTCACTCAATATTCCCTGCCCCAGCCCCCGCTGCAAGAATTGCGTGGCGCCTGGAACATGACGGGCATAATTCCCTGTATTGCGTATAGTATTCGAACACGTACAGACTGAACATAGACAATAAATTTGACCAAATTCGACCGTTAAGGCGTCAAGTTTGCAATTGCGCATACTGTGCGCAACAGGTGTGAGTGTTTGAGCCATGTGTCCATCGGCACTTGGCGGGGTTCGGGCAACAGGAAGGAAACGGGTGTCAGGGCGGCAGAGTTTCAGCAGCGGAGTTGCCTGGATGTCGGCCGGTATCTGGGTCGAGCAGGCGTTCAATTTCATCATTTTTGCCATTCTTGCCCGTATTTTAGGGGTCGAGGCCTTTGGTCTTCTGGCGATGGTTGCAGCCTTTGTGCTGTTTTCCGAATTCCTGGTGCGCGAAACGATTTCCGACATTCTGCTGACCCATGAGGCGCTGTCACCAGAGCGGTTGAACTCGGTTTTCTGGTTGTTGGCGCTGCTGGGGGGTATGTTGACGGTTGCGCTGTATCTGGGGGCGGGGCCGGTCTCATATTTCTACAATGAGCCGGTTGCGCGTGAATTGTTGATCGGATTGTCCCCAACGGTGCTGATGATTTCCCTGACGGCGGTGCCGGTTGCGATCCTGCGCCGGGAAATGCGGTTCCGTGTTCTGGCCATCCGTGCAGCGCTCGGCGCGGCGGTCGGAGGGGTCGTGGGCATTGGCATGGCGCTGGCGGGATACGGCGTCTGGAGCCTGGTCGGCCAGCGGCTGGCGATGACGGCCACCAATATCGTGATGGCCTGGGGGGCGGTCTCCTGGCGCCCGGCATTCCATGCGTCGCGGGATCATATGCGCAGGGTCTTGCATTTCAGTCACCGGATTCTGGGCCTGCGCGCGGCGGAACTGGCTGCGGTGCAATCGCCTGCGGTGATCATCGGCGCGATGCTGGGGCCGGTTCCGGCGGGGTATTACGCAATCGCCTGGCGCGTGATCGAGACCGCCTCGTTCCTGGTTATCACACCGCTGCGCACCGTGGCGCAGCCTGCCTTTGGTGCGGCGGCGCGCGATGGTGGTCCGGCGACGGATTTGCTGATCGACGTCATGCGCCTGACCGGGTTTCTGGCCTTTCCGGCCTTTGCCGGGCTGGCGGTTCTGTCGGAACCGGCGCTGGTGCTGCTGTTCGGTCAGAAATGGGCTCCGGCGGCTCCGGTCCTGAGCCTGATGTCGGTGTTTGGCATGTATCTGTGCGCCGAAAAGGTGCAGCAGACCTTTTGTCTGGCGGCCGGTCAGCCCGGTCGTCTGGCGGTTCTGTCCTGGGTCGAGGTGGCGCTGGCGGCGGGGGTGATTGTGGTGCTGGCCCCGTATGGGTTGCCGGTCGTCACAGCCGGTTTTGTGGCTGTCTTTCTGCTGGTCTGGCCGCTCAAATTTGCCAATCTGGGGCATATTGCGGGGCTGTCCGGCCCGGCTTTGATACGGCAGCATCTTGCGCCGCTTCTGCTGTCAGGGGGGATGGTGGCGGCAGTTCAGGGGGTCATGTGGCAACTGGACGGCTTGTCCCCGGCTTTGCTTTTACTTGCCGGTACGGTGACGGGTGTTCTGGCCTATGGTTTGCTGGCTTTTCTGCTCCAGCGGGACAGGCTGCGCCTGCTGGTTTCGATGCTTGGGCCGCAAGGCGGGCACCTGCCTGCGGCTGACACTCAAGGAATTGAGAGATAGATGAAATCGTTACGCATTTTGATGTTCACCACATTTTATCCCCCCTATTCCTTTGGCGGTGACGCCATCGGCATTCAGCGCATGGCGCGGGCGCTTGTGGCGCGCGGGCATGACGTGACGGTGGTGCATGACGAAGACAGCTATCTGATCCTGGGCGGCAAGCCCCAGCCCGAGGGCGACCCCGACGGGGTGCGGCGGATCGGCCTGCGCAGCCGCAATGGCGTGATGTCGAACCTGCTGACCCAGCAACTGGGCCGTCCGGTTGTCCATGCTGCCCGCATCCGCGAGTTACTGGCCGAGCGGAAGCCGGATATCATCTGGCACAACAACACATCCCTGATCGGCGGCCCCGGCCTGTTGCCGATGGGCGAGGGGTTGAAAATCTATGAAGCGCATGAACACTGGCTGGTCTGCCCCACCCATGTTCTGTGGCGGCATGGGCGGGAGCTGTGCGATGAGTGCCAGTGCCTGCGCTGCGTGTTGCACCACAAGCGGCCACCGCAGCTGTGGCGGTATACCGGTGCGCTGGACCGGGCGCTGGATCACATGGATCTGATCATTGCCAAAAGCGAATTCAGCCGCGCCAAACATCGTGAATTCGGCCTGCGGCAGGACATGCAGGTGCTGCCCTATTTCCTGCCCGACCTGGATCAGAGCGCCTTGCCGGAACCGGCGGCGCATGACCGCCCCTATTTCCTGTTTGTCGGGCGGTTGGAAAAGATCAAGGGGTTGCAGGATGTGTTCCCGGCCTTTGACTGCTATCCCGACGCGGATCTGCTGATCCTGGGTGATGGTGACTATGCGGATGAGTTGAAGGCACAGGCCGCAGGCAATGACCGGATCAAATTCCTGGGCCGCAAGACGCCGGACGAGTTGAACGCTTACTATCGTGGCGCACTGGGGCTGATCGTGCCCTCGGTCTGTTATGAAACCTTCGGCATCATCCTGATCGAAAGCTTCCGGCTGGGCACGCCGGTGATCGCCCGGCGGCTGGGTCCGTTCCCCGAGATCGTCGAGCGGGCAGGGGGCGGGGAACTGTTCGAAACCGAAGATGATCTGATCGCAGCCATGCGCCGTTTTCAGAACGGAGGTGCCGCGCGGGATCAGATGGCCGCAGCGGCGCGGCACGGGTTTGAGACGCTCTGGCGTGAAGATCAGGTATTGGGCCGGTTCGGCGCGGCTTTTGCGCAGGCCGCGCATCGTGCAGGGCGGGCCGATCTAGCCCATGCCTTGGAAGCTGGTGCTTTCGAGAACGGCGCGGCGGACTGACCGGGGGTTATCCCCGCCCGGCCAGTTGCCGATACAGCTTTTCAAACCCGCTATGCACATGGGCTGGCGAGAACCTGTCTTCTGCACCGCGCGCCGTGGCATTGGCGCTTAGCCGGTCATATTCGGCGCGGTCGGTGCAAAGATCGCGCAGCGCCTGAGACAGGGCATCAAGATCATCGACCGCACACAGGCGCCCGACATCGCCATCCACCAATTCACGCACACCGCCGCAATCGGTGGCGATCACCGGCAGCCCGGCGCGGAACGCCTCGACAATTGAAATCGGCAGGGCCTCCCACCGGGAGGTCAGCATATAAAGATCAGAGGCCGCAAGATAGGTGGCGACATCCGAGATCACTCCGGGGAAACGGATGATGTCTGAAACCCCGGCCTGTTCGGCCCAGGCTTCGACCTGGCCGCGCAGCACGCCTTCGCCCCCGACGACGATCCGCAGACCAGGCAGGTCTTGCCGCACACGCCGGGCCACTTCGATCATCGCGTCGAGGCCCTTCTGGTGATCCAGACGGGACAAGGACAGAACCAGATGTGTGCCATCTTCGCCCAACAGTTCACGCCGCAGGGCCGCCGCGGCGGCCGGATCGGCGGGCGGGTTGGGACGTACCCCCAAAAGCATCACCCGCGCCTTGCCGGGGTCGACCTGGCGTTCCAGCAGGGATTGCATGACGGTTTCGCTGGGGCAGATCGCCAGATCGGCTTGCTGCCGGCAAGCGCGGGCCACCGCATTGAGACGGTCGGGCGACGAGCCGTGATAGGTCATCACAATGGGGATCCCCATCCCCAGACTGGCCAGACGGGCTGTCAGAAGCGGGGCAGTTTCATGGGCATGGATGACATCGACCTTATGTGCCTTGAGCGCCCGCCGCAGGGTCAGGGCCGAGCGTACCAGCCAGTACATTCTGAGGGCCGGGTTGAGTTTGCCATTCGCACTGTGGTCGCTGACCCGGTCAAGCTGCAAAGGTACAAAGACACTGCCATCCGCGGTCTCGCCAAGCTCTCCGGGCGCGCCAGCCTTGATCACCTTGTGCCCATGCGCCATCAGGGACCCGCCCAGATCGGTAATGTGGCGCTGAATGCCGCCTCCGAATGTGAAAAACGAGCACATTTGCAGGATGCTGAGCCGTTCCTGAAAAGCCTTCTCATTCGTCAGGGGAAGTGTTGTTTCGTTTACCATATCGGTTGCCCCAGTCGGAATGTGACGGTTCTTGTGTCTGCATCCGGTTTTTGCAGATGGGCAACGATGGTGTTTTCCGTGTCCGAGGGTAGTAGCTGAAAAGGCGCTATGGCGGTCTCGCCTGTTTGCACGACCTCAAGGGATTGTACCTCTTTCCCATTGATTTCGATGGATACGGTTTCGATATCGGGTTCGCTGATCCGCAATTCGACATCAAGGGGTGTGTCACGTCTGAGGGGGGCGTGCATAAGCATCCAGACCACCGAGGGTGGGGCATCGACTGCAAACGCACTGGTTTTGGTATTAGATCCGGGGCCGAAGCGGAGAACAGCGACTGCTATGATGCCCATCACGAGGAGCAAATACGCCCACCGGGTCCACCCCATGCCGCGCCAGATCCGTTTGACCGGGCCGAGATGCGCGGCTTCGGGGGCAAGCCGGCCCGCAAAAATCAAAGCACCGGTGAGGGCAAGGCCAGTCGTAAACAGGCCAAGGATGATCCACAGCACCATTGAAAATGCTCCAGCCCAGAGGCCGAAATGCAGCATATCCATTAAAGGCTTCCAATAGGCGAGTCCGCCGACCTCATTGGGTGTATAAGCGCCCAGAACTTCGAGTGTTACCGGATCAATTGACACGTTGCCCGGCCCGAAAAAGCCCGAATGTCCTGCGACATGCCCGCTGAAGTCGAAAGCGCCAGCTTTTTTGTCGGGCAGGGTCATGATGAAGGGGTCGAACCCGGGCAGGGCGTCACGGGCGCGGGCCTCGGCCTGGTCGATTAGATCTGAACCGAAATTGACAGGCAGAACGGTTTCACGCGGAACAGGCGGTTTGGGCTGCGGATAGGTGCCCTCAAACCCCAGGCTGCCCAGTAGGAAATAGAAACTGGTAACCGCAGTCAAAATCAGAAGCGGCATTGACCAGAGAGCCGTCAGCCGGTGTGTGCTGCCCGCCCATGCGCGCAACCCGCCCGCGCGGCTGGGCCAGCGAAAAAACCCTTTCCAGAAACGCCGGTAGGTGATGAGTCCGCTGACGATCTGAAACAGCAGGATCACGGATGTAGCGCTGACCAGCATGAACACGACCCGTTTCTCGGTCAGAAAGGTATCGTGCAGGTCTCGCAGAATGTCGCGAAACCCATTGGGTCGTGTCGCCCCGACGACATCACCGGTTACTGGATTTGTCCAGAAACTGACACTTTCCCCCCATCCGGTGCGGCTGAAGGTGCGATCCGCAAACCAAGGGGTCGGGCGTTTGAACATCAGATAGATACTACTTTCGGGGTGGGTCTCTTTGATGCCATCGTAGATCGTGCCAAAACTCGCGGTGCGCTCTTCCTTGTCGATCGTGGTCCAGATGGCCGGACGGCCGATTGATTCAAGTTCAAACCCCGCAACAAGTAATGTGCCCGTCAGGAACATGAACGCGAAAAAGAGCGAAAGATGCAGTCCCAGCCAGATGTGAAGTTTGAAAAGTGAGTTTCGTAGCTTACGGTTCATCTGCGCCTTACTTGCTTACAATTGAACGAAATGTTGGCTGAAGTAGAGTTAACGGAAACAATGGCTTTAGGATATTGTTTCCATGAAAAAATGATTTCGTCTGTCTCTGTGGCGCCGCGCGCGCATTATTTCACACCATTCCTATGGGTTAAGTGTTGTGCGAATCCCGGTCTTTGCGGGATGGTATGAGTATACCCGAGTATTGGTGGGGTAAGCGGTGCCGATTGATGTTAAATGAAGATATGAAAACAATTTCCATTGTATCGCCATGTTTCAACGAAGAAGACAACGTGGCGAATTGCTATGAGACCGTAAAGGCCATTTTCGACAAGGAGCTGCCGGGTTACAGGCGCGAGCATATCTTCATCGACAATGCGTCTTCTGACCGGACCGTGGATATCCTGCGCGAGATCGCCGCACAGGATCAGGACGTGAAGGTGGTGGTCAATGCCCGCAATTTCGGGGTGTTCCGCTCAACCTTCAACGGGCTGCGTTATGCGACCGGCGACGGGATCGTCGTCATGCTGCCGGTCGACTTGCAGGACCCGCCCGAACTGATCCCCGAATTCGTCGAGCTGTGGGAAAGCGGTTATGACGTGGTGGCCGGCGCCCGCAGCACCCGCGAAGAAGGGTTCGTGATGCGCAACGCACGCGGCCTTTTCTATCGGATCGTCAATGGCCTGTCGGATGTCTGGCTGGAGCCATCGGTCGGAGAGTTTCAGCTGATCGACCGCAAGGTTCTGAAGGCGGTGCTGGCGCATAAGGATCACTATCCTTACATCCGTGGCATCATCGCAAGCTGTGGCTTTCGCCGGATCATCAAACCCTATGTCTGGAAGGCCCGTGCAAAGGGGCTGTCCAAACATAGCCTGATGGCGCTGATCGATCAGGCGTTGAATGCGATCTTCTCTTTCACGCGGGCCCCGATGCGGTTCTGTACAATCAGCGGGTTGGTGATCGCGATTGCCTGTATCCTGTTCTCGCTCATTTCCGTGATCCTGTTTTTCGTCAATCCCGATCAGGCACCGCGCGGGACGACGACCATCATCGTATCCCTGTTTTTCCTGTCGGGCATTCAGATGCTGTTCATTGGGATGCTGGGGGAATACATCACCTCGATCCATAATCAGGTGCGTGGCGGGCCCATCGTGACCGAGCAGGAACGTATCAATATCGAAGGTCCCGCTCGGGATCCGGCTCTGGCCAGAGAAGAGCATCTGGCATGATCGCACAGAAAAACGGGTGGCAAGGGCACTGGCTTGCTCTTGCGGTCTGCGCGTGTGCAGGCCCTGCCTGGGCCGCGGATGCGCCTGTCACCAACGCTACACTCGCCGAGCTACGCTTGTGGTTTATGGTTATGGCTGCGGCTGCAGTGGTTCTGATCGGGGTCTTCTGGTCGCGCGGACTACCTCTGTTCGGGGCACTGGCCGCTTTGGTTCTGCTGGGCAGTTCCGCCCGGTTATGGTTGACTCAACCGCTCTGGTTTCCGCGGCTTGAGATTGTCGCCGACCCGCCTGAAAACCTGATCATGCTTTTGATATTGGCTGCACAGGCGGTTCTTACGGGCGTTGTTCTGATGCGTCCTGCAGGCCGGGAGGCTGTCAGGGGCCTTTTCGCCGGGGCGGGGATCATCCGCCTGTTTCTTCTGATGGGTCTGGTTGCGGTTTTCTGTCTGTCCGCAACACCTTATGTGGCCTATGGCTATTACACGGCCTTCGGACTGCAGATCGGTGTCGGCGGTGCATTATCTCTTGTTCAGATGGCCACATTGGTCGCCATGTTTGCCGTGGCAGGTCCTGATCGCATCCCGCGTATCCCGGTGGCCGCTCTGGCCGTTTTTGCGACGGTGGTCAGTGCTGTCCTTGCCTGGACGGCGTTCGACCGCGTTCCCCATGTCGAGGATGAACTGGCCTATCTCTTTCAGGCACGCACCTTTGCGGCTGGTACGCTCTGGGCTCCGGTCCCGCCCGAAGCGGCGCAACCCGCGTTGGAATACTATCTTCTCGAGGTGCATGACGGCAAATGGATCAGTGTCCCGGCGCAAGGCTGGGCCATTGTACTAAGCCTTGGGGTTCTGATCGGGGTGCCTTGGGTGATCAATCCGATCCTGACTGGGATATCGGTCTGGCTGGCCCATGACATTGTCCGTCGGACCATCAGTCGTGAACGTGCGGATATGGTCGCGTTGCTGATGGCAACCTCGCCCTGGGTGCTGGCCGTGGGGGCCACGCTGATGACGCATTCCGTGATGCTGGTCGCGGTGCTTCTGGCCTGGTGGTGTCTGATCCGGGCCGGAGAAGGCGTGGCGCGGCGGGCGATCCTGCTGGCATTTATTGCCGGGCTTGCGCTGGGATGGAGCTTTGTAACCCGACCACTGGACGCACTGATTGTCGGAGGGTTGACTGGTTTGTGGCTGCTGCGCCGCCTGCCCGGAGGGATCGGGCAGGTGCTGGCCTGCGCCGTGGGCGGTGTCCTGTCAGGGTCCGTCTTTTTGCTGCTCAATTATGGGACCACCGGCGATATACTGCTGACCCCGCAATCCGATTACCTGAGCCGGCTCTGGCCCGATACAAAAAATGCGTTCGGCTTTGGCCCCAATGTGGGACCACCCGCCACAAGCTGGGGCGCGTTGGATATCTGGGTTGGCCACAGCCCGGCTGAGGGTCTGCTGAACCTGATCAACGGGATTGCCTCGCTCAATCTTGAACTTCTGGGCTGGACCTTTGGATCGCTGGTCCCGATCTGGATTGTCTTCATCTGGCGCAAGCGCCTGACCGGATTCGACCGGGCCATGCTGGTGATCCTAGTGGCCCTTGTGGGAGTGCTGTTCTTCTATTGGTTCACAGGCACTTTTTATCTGGGACCACGTTACTGGCATACGGCACTTATACCGTTTCTGGTTCTTTCAGCGGCTGGGATCGAGGCGGTCAAAGACCGGCTGCCGGACCAGTATCACGGTCGTCTGCACTGTATCATCCTGCTGCTTTGTGCAGTCTCGGTCGTCAGTTTCACCTCATGGCGTGGGGTTTCGAAATACGATGGGTACGGTGGCTTTACCGGCGACATCAGGCGTCAGGCACAGGCCGCAGAGCTGAGCAATGCTCTGGTCTTTGTTGCGACAAATGCCAATATCGGATCAGCGCTTTATCTCAACGACCCGTTCCTGCCCGAAGGCAAGCCAATTTTCCTGCGCGATATGGGACCTGAGCAGAACGCAGCCATCATCGCAGCCTTTCCCGGGCGTAAGGTTGTCTATCTGGGAGACAGCGAATAGGCCC
>NZ_WQDQ01000015.1:0-90039 GCF_013033235.1 Ruegeria sp. HKCCA0235A
TGATCGAACAATGGAGGAGACACTACAACACAAAGCGGCCCCACAGTGCACTGGGCTATCGCCCGCCAGCGCCCGAAGCCATCATACCAATGGATCGCAGGCCGACAATGCACCAACAATCAATTTGGACCAGTCAGATGAGGCTGCTCAGTGCAACATGGTCATATCCATCCCAGGTCAGTCTAGCCCTGCTATCAAGCGGGTGATAGATCAAGCTCGCGACTAATTTACAGGACAGTATGACGATAGGAGCCGGAGTCCTGCCCCGGTTTTTCTGTCTTAAAGGGGGCAATAATTTAGTGGCAAAGAACTACAAACAACTTTGTGTAACCGTGCCCGTCCGTTGAAAACGACCTGTCACTGCGCGACTGCTCCTGTTACGCTGCTTGAGCAGCGTAACGCCAGGGGAGGAGTTCGCTGCCTTTGCAGTACCGAGTGCAGCGAATGGCTAAAATGCGCAGAAAGTGGACTTTGCAAAGCACAGCAGACGGCTCAAACCGGGCATTCTTACTAATAGCGGCGTATGCGGCTATGAGCAGGAACTAGACTTCACGGTTGCGCCCCGACAACTTGTGTCCTGAGGAAGCTTCTTTTGTATCGTTTGATTGATCTTCCTTGATCGGTAGGATGGGAAAACCTTCAAAACTAATCCGGGGTCAAAAATGTATAGGTATGTGCTGACAATACTGGCTTTGTGTTGTGCAAGCTTACTTCATGCCGCCGGTATGGAGCGGTGGGGTGAATCCGGGGACTGGACAATTCTGATTGATCCCGAAAAGGGAAACGGCTGTCTCGCGTGGAAGCCCTTTGAAAATGACATGACCGTTGAAATCGGCGCAGCACCCAATCAGGCCGGCGGCTTTTTTGCCGCTTTTAATCCGGCCTGGGTTCAAGTCGAGGATGGGGCGACCGGGGTCGTACAGTTCGATTTTGGTGATGCGAAGTTTGAAGGCGAAGCGGTGGGTGTCTTCAAGAATGGCGTACCTGGTGGCTACGCCTTTTTCGACAACCCGGCTTTTGTAACCGAGTTTGGAAGACGCCAAAGTGTCACGATTATTGGTGAAAGCGGGGCTGAGGTTGAACTAGATCTCAGCGGGTCTGCAAAAGCAATTGAAGCGGTTCTGGCGTGTCAGGCCGAACAGCCGGAACCACTGAAGAACTAGGTGCGTCCGATTACTGCAATTGATCGATGTCTGGCACGCAGGGTTGCCTGTTGGCAGGCATAGCATCAGCGCCTTCAGGGGCCTTGTTTCTGGACCCGCCCACATCAAGCTTGAACTTTGGCGACGAAAGCTGGCCAGTCACATCAAAGGGCCAGGCGCTTCGGGATAGGGGTTTGCCAACGCGCCGCGGCTCCGCTCTTATTGCTATCGTATCATTCAGCCAATCCACTTGCCCCCTTGCAACCAATTGAACCGATCCTGTTTCTATTACGATGGAATTTGAACTGACTTGTCCGGCCTGGATATCAACCGGGGCAACGACGCAAGTTATGTCGGTGTAGCCTTTTCTGAACTCCTCTGAAAACAGCCAGGGGAAAATGCCCAGCCCCGCCAGTTCCAATAAGCTGGTGCTGATATAGCCCTGCGACATCGACAAAGACGCGTTGCCGCGCATCGAGTTGATGAAGGCCTTGCCCGAGGCAGTATTGCCAGAAACGTTGAACTCACCGCTCAAACGGCCATAGGCACCAATTCCAATTCCCAATTCATCAAGGATTTCACCAAATTCCCATCCTGAGGTCGATCCTGACAATGAAAGCCAATCAGGTGAGTCAATCAGGTCCATGACCGCCCGCAGGCTGAAGTTTCCGCCGCCGTAAGACATCTGAAGAGGTCCGAAATCCACGGTTCCTTCTTTGGCAGACATTTGGCTGGAAACAGATGTTACGCCTTGTTGGCCTAAAATCTCTTTGAATTCGATTTGTACCTCGACGTCAGCTTCTGTTAGCACGCGTTGCACATCCAGAAGATCGGCAGGTTTCCCTTTTTCCTTTGGCAACACCAGGGGCTGGACATCTGTCTCCTTCGGCAAAACCAAGGGCTGAACTTCGGCGTCAGGTTCTTTTGAGGCCTCGCCCACCAAGCTTTTCAGTTGGTCCAACACGGCAGTCAGGTTCTTCAGGTCGTTGAGATCGAGTTTTTCGCTTGTGATGTTACCACGGACGACGGGTGCACCTTCGGGAAACTTTGTATCCAATGCTGCAAGAAGATGCGAAGATCCGGCTTCGAACTCGATTGCGGCATCAAAGTCTTCGCCCTGCCTAGAGGTTTCAGCATCGATAGCTAGTGCTCCGATTTCGACAGGTTGCAAGTTGAGCGCGGTCAGAAACTGGGCACCGTCGTCGACATCCAGTTCAACGTCGAAAACGAGACCGGATAGCCCTTTTAGCTCGTTGACAGATAGTGCGAGATCGAGTGCCCAGAGATCGGTGTCGTAAGCAGTCGCGTTAAACCTGTTGAGTGAAACCGGCCCACCCGCGTTGGATATGTTGAAATCGGCTTTGATGCCGCCGAACTGGTCAACGTAGTCTTCATCGAGGTTGGGCAAAATCAACTTGGCGGGCCCGTTTAGCTCCCCATCGAAAGTCACGTCCTGAAGCTGAAGCAGATCGAGGATTTTACCTTCGGCTTTCAGGACAGGCTCTTCAATTGGACCGGCTTGCAGCGCGATGCCCAGCATGGCGAGCCGGCCGTCCGGCATGCGGCGAATGCTTTCGATTGAGGCTGGACCGATTACGTCCAGCCCTTGGTCGAATGCATTGGTTTGGAACAGCAACTTCTCGAATTCGAAGGAAGCCAGGGATCCGACCATATGCATTTCAAAGCCCGTGAACTTCAATTCCTGGATACTTTTTGCTGCTGGTGGCGGCTGTCCTTCGGGATGAAGTCGCGCGTTGAAAAGCAGATCGACGCCCTGAGCGGTGTAGAGGTCATCTATTGAACCTTCAGCTTCGAGTTTCTGTCCATCTTCCAGGCTTACAGTTGTTGTAAACGCCTCAATCTTCAGAGCGTCCTGAGACACGAGCTCAGCCTGCAACTGGCCATTGCCTTCCAGAACGCGTTCCAGCCCGATGACGTCCAGAAAATCACCGAATTCACCTGTGTCCATCTCCAAGACTGCGCGATAGCCGCCCCCTTCGTCTGCCGAGAAGGGCTCGCCATCGTAGCTTACGGTCATTTCGCCAAAACTGGCGCGTGTCGTAAACGGTGCGGCGTGTGGGTAGTCGCCTTCGATTTCGAAAACCTGACCGTTGACGGAGCCGGAACCAGAGACCTTTGTTCTTTGTCCATTATCTACTTGTTCGAGCGCGAGGACCTGAAGGTCAAACACAAAGGAGAAGCCCGAGACCTTGTCGTCGATGTTTAACCCGATTGACCTGAAGCTGACGTTCTTGTCGCTCAGGAAGTTCAGAATTCCACTGCTTCCGGTGTCGATCTCATCGATACTATCAGCGCTCGCGACGTCTTTTTGATCATCCGCCGATACTGTTTCCTCGGACACGGGCTTGGGTGTTGGCCTGTCTTTTTGCCAGCTTATGGTGCCGTCTGCGGCCGTCAGAAGATTTGCTTGGAGGCCTTCCACGACGAGATTGTCAAAATGCAGACGTCCGTTGGTCAAAGCGGCAATGTCCAGCTCCAGTTCCAGTAGGTTCAATTCTACAAGAGGTGACTCCGGCATTGTTTGGCTTGGGATGACTACCCCACCGACGTAAATGCGACTAATGCGTCCAAGCGCGACGCTTACATCATCGTTGACCAAAAGTGGCCGACCAATTTGTTCCGAAAGAACTCTTTCCACAAGGTCGCGCCGCATGTCCGAGAACATCGGAGCAGCAAACAACAACCAAACAAACGCAACTGCTGCGAAAGCGAGAAGTGCAACAAGCCCAATTACCCTAAATAGCCAAACCCTCATGCGCTCCCCTATCGCCGCTTTCGCCGTTCAGTCTCTCACAAGCAGATATTCGGCCCACCTAACTGAACGCCCCTTCTGAACCATATTCGGGTCAGTTGGGCTGTGTCATTATTCGTCTTTGATAGCCCCGCCAGTCGCTTTTATTCTTCCCATCAGTACGCTTGCCCTATTGGTCGAAGCCTCTTCGGAAGTCTGGATTGTTTCAAAAGTCTGAACGTCATCGACCTCCAAAGTGAACGCAGCCTTCATGAGGACAGGACCATCAACAACCAGCATTTCCTTCTGCGTCGGGTCAATCCTGATTTGACCGGTTACAACGATGGGCTCGTAAACTGTCGATGGCGTCCAGGAATCACTCAGGCGCAAACGCACCATCTGGTTCGGAGGCGGAGGCGGCACATGGCTGCACATTCCACGTTCCGGCACGATATATGCCATTTGGGAGCCATCTTCGTCGCGGGGTGCCGGGATCACAAATCCGCCCAACGAAACGGTTGCACCATCGATGTCGACGTTGGCGGCCATACCCGCCTTCTCGCGTCTTTCCATCACAACCCAGCGTTGGGAAATCAGCCAATTTGCATCAACGCCTTCCTCAGCAAGGGTTGTTTCAGTCGCCTCGATATCCAAATTAATCTGATCCAACAGCTCTGGCGTCGATCCACCTTTCTCTAGCTGCGCGCGTAACCGGACCAATCTGCGAAGCGCGTTAAGCTGTTTGCCCGTCAACTCGACGAAAGGATCTTCATAATCCTGAGCGGTTTCATCGACCAAGTCTGCCCATTCGATACGTGCAACTTCCGAATGAGCCGGCAATGCCAATAAGCACGCGGCGATTACTGCAAAGGAAAGACGCATTGTCATATGCTCCTCACTTGTCGGCAAAACAGCGCTTGTTGCCACTGGCTTCGACGGGTCATCATTCAGTTCCTCAGACTCGAAATAACTGTGACTTTTGCTCCTGGGCGAAGCAGCAACTCTGGATTCGGGAACTCGGCCCACACATCCATCAGCTGCGTTTTGGGATTAACCTTGAATGCCCCACCGAAATAACGGCCCTCGTAGGGGTGCAACTGTCCGTCCGGCATCTGCAAGGACAGGCTGAGCCCCTCAAACGCCTCGACATCTGAATCAAATATCTGACGCCGTTTGATGAATTCCTCGTAGGGCACTTTGACGACAACGTAGACAGGGTCGATGTCTAACAGGATCGCCAGCGTTTCGTCCCCCCGTCGTTCTGTGCTCAGATACTGGTACTGCTTGACATGCGGTTGGCTAATAATCCCCGAAAACGGCGCATGTAATTCGGTGAAGCTATACTCGAGCTGTGCCCCTTCATAAGCGAGGCCCGCCCGTTCAGCTGCGATTTCAGCAAGATCGCGGTTCACCTGGGAAAGCTGCAACTCCGCTTCCGGTATCAGCTCTTTCAGGTAGAGTTCCTTTTTTCGGGCCAATTCAGCGTCGGCGAGCCTGAGTTGGGCTGTCGCATCCTTCACAGCTGTTTCGCTTAGCCGCATTTCGATGAAGGGGCCCTTCTTGCCAAACTCGAACAGAAGGTCGCCCTGCTGAACATATTGGCCCGCGTGAAACGTAATTCGGGTGACCACATTGTCGACCAGTGGCGACAGCTCTGCTTCGCGACTTGGCTGTACATAACCCTCAAAGCGTATTGTTTGCGGGGCGTCTGTTGCTCCGGAGTCCTGCGCGAGTGTGACGCCTGCTGTCGAAAGGGTAGCAAGCGCAAAAAGGACAAGAACGGCCTTTATCATCGTAGCGCCTAAGATACAGGTTTTGAACTTGGGCCGGGGTTCACAATATGATCGCCCCGGCCAGCGTCAGGACACACGAGGTAGTTCTTGCCCTGAAACATCGTACTTTCGTCTAGTTGAGAAGATCACCAACGATGCCGACAGCATCAACAACGGTAGACAGGTCATTCGTAACTTCGAGGACTTCACCATCGACCTGAATGTAGCGGTTTCCATTGCCCGGCTCCTTCAGCTTCCATTTGGAAAGATCCCCGATTTCCTCGAACTCTAGGTCAGATGGGAGCTTGGCACCGCGCGTGTAGCGTTTGATTTGACCTGGTGGCACAGCCTTTGGGCCTTTGCCGGGTTTATCTTCGATCTGAATGCTGACATCGTCGTTCTTGCCGCCCTTGTTCGGCTTCTTACCCTTGTTGTCTTTGGCATAAGCATCGCTGCTTCCAAGGATGAAAAACACAACTGATAAGGCTGCGAGAATTCCGTACACGATCTTCATAGATTGTTCCTTTGCTTCCCAACTTCATTCGACCGGCGTTGAAAATTCCGGCACGCGCTTCAGGGCTTCGACCATGTCCGCGCTCGTCATCAGTTCGATGAAGGTGTAGTCTTTCAGAACCCCCTGGCTCAGACGCGAAATATACATGGCCTGCACCATGCCCGGATCGTCCGGGAAGCGGACGGTGATGTAGTTCTTGCCATCGGCCAGTCCCCAGAAATAACTGATCATCTCACCGCCCATTGCGGCGAGGGCAGCGCCCATGTCCTTTTCCCGGTCGGTCGGATTGTCGATCATGATTTGCCAGGCATCGGGGTTTGGTTCCCCGATCCCCAGGTAGTATCGGCTATGAGACTCCTCCGCCGCTGCTCCGGAAAAACCAATCCCAACTGCGCAAAGAGTTACTGCGATTGCCTTGTTCATTGATCGCTCCCCTGTTCAGGATCGACGGCGCAAGGCGCAGGGGTCAATTTTCCGCATACTCTGCTCATTCGAGTGTATTCTTGTAGAAGACGCCGTCTTTCATGATCACGCGAATGGTCTCGAACCCTCGATCACGCGCAGGTGCATCAAACCACTTCGGATTTGCTCCAAGAACCGATAGGTCCTCCAGCGGGTTTCCGTCGACGATCAGGATGTCTGCATAGGCCCCTTCTTCGATCACACCCAGCTTATTGGGATAGGGGTTCCGCCGCCCTGTCAGTTGCGCCAACTCACCCCCTGTTGATGTGGCCGCGACCAGGAAAGCGTGGTTCCCCAGCAATTCAGCGAAATAGTGCTTCTCAAAGTCCCGGTGTGCGCGGCCAAACCCAATAGTGGACAGCACGGTGTCGACGTTATGCACGATCTTGGGCTTGTATTTTTTGATGTACTCAATGACGTTTTCTGACCCGACCAGATATTCTTCCAGTTTTGGTTTCACCGTCGGCATCGAGAAATTCGGATGGTCGAGCAGCGCGGGATCCATGCCTGCAACATTCAAGGCCCAGAAGATACCTTCATCCGCAATGCGTTTGACGGTCTCCTCGCTCACCATTTGAGCGTGCTCCAGTGACTTGACGCCTGCGTCGAGAGCCATTGAGACCGTTTCGTCCGTATAGGCATGGACTGTCACATAGGTATCAAAGAAGGACGCAGCCTCAACGGCTGTCGCAATCTCATCAACGTTGTAGGCAACGGACCAAAGCGGATCGAGTTCGGATGACACGCCGCCACCGGCCATCAGTTTCAGGAAACTCGCCCCGTGCGCGAAGTTAAGCCGCGATGCCTTCCGGATTTCCTCGGGACCATCAGCAATATAAGACAGGTTGAACGTATTGGCGACGTCGTCCGATCCCATGTTGAAGGTTCGCTGCTCGGGGTTTCGCCAGTCGCCATGCCCGGATGTCGGGCCGATGGCCGCACCTGACGCATAGATGCGTGGCCCGTCTACAATCCCCTTGTCGATCAGTTCACGCAGACCTGATCCCATTCCGCCGGTATCCCGCACCGTGGTGTAACCGTCGTAGAGATAGTCGCGGGCATTTTCAGCCGCGGTGGCCCCGATCTGATCCCATTTGGCGGCCTGAAGACCCGAGAAGGATTGCACGAGCCCTGTCGCGTAGAGATGCACGTGACTGTCAATCAACCCTGGCATCAGCGTGCGACCACCCCCGTCAACAAGCGTTGCGTCGGGCGCATCAATACCGTCGGTCGAGACTGTCTTTATGAGATTGCCTTCAACCAGAACATTCGCGTTTTCGATCCGCTCTTCACTAATTCCGTCAAAGATATGCACATTGGTGAACAAGGTTTGCGGGAGCGCGTCCTGCGCCAACGCACCGCTTGCTGCCAAGGAAACAAATCCAGCGATTGCTGTCAGTGAGGCCAGTGTTTTCACGTGTCAGTACTCCCATTTGTCAAACTAAGGGGGCGCGGGATGCCGAGGTAAATTCACCCCGCGCGACACTCAATCGAGTGTATTCTTGTAGATCACGCCATCTTTCATGATCAGGTCGATGTTGTTGGTGTAGTCGACCAGTATCCCGGCATCCTCGACCGGGTTTCCTTCAACAAGCAGTAGATCGGCATATGCGCCTTGTTCGATCACGCCCAGCGGGCCTGCTGTGTAGGGATTGAGTTTTCCTGACAGTGCCAGAAGTGCGGCCGATTTTGACGTCGCCTGTTGCAGGATTTCGTGCGAAGTCCACGCCTCCAGCCGGTATTTGAATTCATCGTTTTGCTTGGTCAGCGCGACGGGATCGCCGATAATGTCGGTGGAGAAAGCCACATTCTCGATCCCGAAATCTTTGATCAACTGCATCTGCTTTCGCGCACCCGCTTGCACGCTGAGGAACTTTTCGGCGGACCCAGGCCCAAGTGCAGTAACAATGGTTTGCTCGTCGATCCCCAGAAGAGAATAGAACGGAACGATCCAGGCATCCGCGTCTTTGATCGCTTGCGCACCGACTTCGGTCATCAGTTGTCCATGTTCAATGCTGATCACACCTGCCTCAATTGAGCGAACAATAGATTCGTCCGTATAGGCGTGAACCATCACATAGGTTCCCCAATCGGCAGCGGCCCGGACAGACGCCTCAAGCTCTTCCGGCAGACCTTGAACGGTGTGTAGGGGATCAACCTGAGAGGATACCCCACCGCCAGCCATGACTTTGATCTGGACAGCGCCAAGGCGCAGGGCTTCGCGGGTCGCGCGCAGTGCTTCCGGCACGCCGTCGGCCAGAAACTCCAGATGCTGGTTAAAGAAAGATGGTTGCGCCCCCATGAAATTGGGATGGGGCTCGGTGTAGACGCGATGCTCTCCATGCCCTGAGGTTTGCGAGATTACTGGCCCAGAGGCGTAGATACGCGGGCCAACGGCCTTACCCCGATCAATCGCTTTTTGAAGACCAATTGCCGGGCCGCCCGCGTCCCGAACGGTTGTGAAACCACGCAAGAGCATTTTCTCGGCCTCAATCGTGGAGACTGCACCCCAGTACATCCAGTCGAAGTTATCGCGCAGGTCCGCCACCGGTTCGGTGACCGTCATATGTACATGTGCGTCGATCAGGCCCGGCATCAGGGTTCGACCACCACCGTCAATGATCTGTGCATTGGCGACGGCCAGTGGTTCCGCTGATACGTCTGCGATCAGGTTGTCCACGACCAGAACGTTTGCGTTCTCAATTCGCTGTTCATCGACACCGTTAAACACGTGCACGTTGGTAAATAGGATCGGAAAGCTTTCTTCCTGCGCAAAACCTTGGCCCGCGATTACCAGGCTTGCAGAAAAGGCTGTCGTGGCCACCAGGTGTTTGAGTTTCGGTGTCATTGAGGCCCTCCAAATACGAATCACAGATGTATGTTTCTGAATATGATTTTAGAGTGATTGCCGGATTTTGCCTGACAGTATGGCGGGCTGCGCCAAATTGATTTGGCATTCTGCATGCTTTTGGCGCCTTTTTGTGTGTTTTCTGTCTTTCTGTCGTTACCTTCATGATATTTGAGGGCGACATGGGCGTATTTGAGCAAAACACAAAGAAGGCCTTGCCGCTGGTTCGGGCATCGGTTGCTGCACCCGTCGTAGCTGCTTTGCGTGGTGCCGGTGTTGAACCGGCTGTTGTTCTGGACCCTCTGGGCGTGAGCGAAGCTCAGGTGATGGATCGCCAAAACTTCCTGCCACACGAGACGATTTATAAAATCCATCAAGCCGCTGCTGATGCAACATCGCCGGACTTCTGCGCGCAAGTTGGTCAATCAATCGACCTTGTTAGGTTTTTGCCGCTTGGTGACATATTGGCCGAGGCGTTGACGCTAGGTGACTTCTTTACGCGCTACACTCAAGCCGTCTCGAAAGAATCCAACGCGGTCACACAGTCTATGCTTGTGGAAGGCGAGCACGCTTATTTCAGTGCCAAGCGGAATTTCAAGTTTTCAGTTTCGCCGGGACAGACCGACGCATTTCTGGCGAGCATCTGGATATCATTACTGCACCGGGTTCTGGATTTTAGGTGGGACCCGAGCCAGATCATCTTACGGGTCAGCGAACCTGACGTGCTGCCCAAGCATTTTCATGGTGTCCAAGCCATCAAGTGTAGCCCTCAGGGCTTTTCGATCCGGTTTCCTTCACCCTGGCTGAGCCATCAATTGATCCCGGAAATATTGGAGAACCCGTCAGACCTTCCTGTCACTGACCCTGACTTTGCGGCACCGCAAGATTTCCTGGCCGGGCTTCAGAGCCTGATCCGAACTCACCTCGGCGAGCCGGGATTTGGTGTAGACGAACTGGCACGCCTATGTGGTTTCCACCGGGAGACATTGAACAATCGGCTGGCCTCTTACGGGCAATCAGCCTCTCAGGTCATATCTGGCGTCAAACTGGAAGAAGCAAAGAAGCTGCTGGGTCCGGCAGAGAAGTCCGTTGGTGAGACCGCACTGCGGCTTGGTTACGCAGACTCCACCGCGTTTTCGAGGGCCTTCCGAAAATGGTCTGGAATGTCGCCGTCGGATTTTAAGAAAACGGTAAAAGAACGGGGCTGAAATACCTGCGCCAGTGCGGTCGCATGCTGCTCGCCGTCGTTTCTTCGGGCATAGGATGTGAACGCTAGCCGAATATATCCCAAGTTTCGCGCACGTTGTGAAAATCTGGTCGAGCGCCTGCAACACCATTCACTCCTGTCCGGTTCCGCTAAAAACTAGAATTGCAAAGTCTTGTTTTGAATGTCCGGTTCGGGCTGCGAGCGCTGAAGCATCTATCTGCAATGGGAAGCTCTCAAACTGGGCTTTAGGGCAATTTAGGTTGACAATTCATCTGTGAAATCGCTGGATTTCTTGGGTAACAATCTTGGAGGTGGTGAACGCTCGCCGCTCCGGTCTGCGGCTGACACCAAATTAGGAGATACGCAATTTCTATCGACAGTTTTGCGGAAACCGAGATTGGAACACACCTCGCCGACGCTGCACGCCATTGCCGCATGGTTTTCTTCACTGGATTACCGGCGTCTGGAAAGTCATTTCTGTTGCGCCAGCAACTATCCATTTCGGTCTCCTTGGGACGTCGCGTACATATCATGCGGTGGGATAAAGGACTCGCGGCGTTTCAGACCGAAGACATACTCGCAAAGTATCCAGATGTTTCAGATGGAACTCATCCGTTGATCCGCAAGGCAGCCGGATTGTGGGGCCGGAGAGCCCTGGCGCGATGGCTGACAGAGACTACCAATCCCACAGACATGATTGTCGGTGAAGTCCCTATCATCGGAAACAGGTTTTCCGAGTTCATCCAGGCGCAGCCGGATCAGGTTGAACCAGCCTTAGCATCCGAGGAAACCACATTCATCTATCCTGTTCCTACAAAGAGCTTGCGTGCCAATCTCGAAGCCATCCGAAGGTCTACGTTTGCGAACCCAAAACATCCCGATGAGGCCAGAGATGCGCCTCCATCGACAATGGAACTGGCCTGGCGTTTGACCTGTGCCAAGGCCGCAGAATTGGGTTTGATCTCTGAGGCGGACAGTCATTCTCCGTACGAGGAGATGATTTATGTGCGGTTTTTTGAGCACCTACTGCAACACCGAAACGCCATCAGAATTGGGGTCGATACGATTTATTCAAATGCCGGGTCAGCCCATGATCTGGGGGCGAATGTTTTAGAGCTCAATGCAAGCCCGGATGAAGTACGGTGTGTAATCGCAGAGGTAGAGGCTGCTTTTACAGTCGAGGAAGCTACCCGAGACGTTGAAAACTGGTATCGGGTGTAGCCTCGTGCAAAAGTTCGCTCTTTGGCGTCTTGGAAACTGCAAAGTCTAACTGTGCATGTCCGCTTTGGGTTCGCGCCGCCGAAAATACACAGCGCAGAGAAACGCGTAATTGAGGCCGCGCTGTTTGGACAAACGAGTTAATGTCGGTGTCAGCCGGTCAAACCTGACGCCCGTAGCCCATCGGCAAGACGTTCAAAATCATCCTGTCGCCGCCACATAGACCGAAACCCGCGGGCAAGGCTATCTACCGTCTCATCCTCAACCACAATACCTCGACTTGTGAACTCATCGTGACGTTCGGTGACAAATTCTCGCAACGCGTCGGAGGCGTCTCGCTCTCGTCCGAGCCGCGCGTAAGACGCAGCGACAAAGGCAGTGGCCAGCGAGTTAAGCCGCGCTGCTCCCATTAGAAAATTAAGCACTGCTTCATAGTTGCCGTTGAAAAATTCAACCTGCCCCATAATCCAGTCGATGGCAGGCGGATGCAGCGGATCCAACCCCATAGCCTCTGAAACTACTTCGCGCGCCTTTTCGTGCTGGCCCAGCAGTAGGAAAGCATAGCCGCACCAAGCCATCGACTCCGCCTCGCTTTCTATCATGGAAAGTGTCTTGTTGAATTGCGCTTCGGCCTCGCTCCACAGTCCGGCGCAGAGATAAGCAAACCCAAGCTGGTCCTGAATGTAGACGTCCCGGTTATCCAGTGCCACGCCCTTTCGGGCGATCTTCAACGTGTGGGCCGGTGCGTCAGCGTCCGCCAGACCAAGCCACAAGTCTATGACATATGTGTCCGAAAGATACATGTAAGATCGCGCGATGGTCGGATCGAGCGCGACCGCTCGTTCCAACAACGCTCTCGCCTTGGCCGTATCTCGTGCGTTCAAGCCGTCGCGTAGTGCCTTGCCCTTGAGCATCAGATCATAGGCCTTCATCTGATCCGTTGGTTTCTGTGTCGAACGGTCGACGACATCGTGCTGGACCCTGCCTGGCAACACTGCGACGATATTTCGGGCCACCTCGTCTTGTACCGCCAGAACGTCCTCCAGTTCGTGGTCGTATCGATCCGACCAGAGTTGAGTACCTGTACGGGCGTCAGCGAGCTGTACCGAGATCCTCACGCGGCTGCCAGCCTTCCGCACGCTGCCTTCAACCAGGTAATCTGCGCCGAGCGCCTCCGCGATTTTAGCCGGATCTGTGTCTTGTGTTCGGAACCTGAATGACGCGTTTCTGGAAACAACCTTAAGCGTCCGAAAACGCGATAAGCCCACAATAATGTCTTCCGCAATCCCATCGCTAAAGAATGCCTGCTCGGGGTCATCGCTCATGTTGTGTAGAGGCAAGACCGCAATAGTGGCTTTTCCTGAGGCTTCAGGCCGAGGCGGTTCACCGCATACTGCGCTTGACCCGCCAATGCGCCAAGCATGTACCGGTTCGGCAACGTTCTTTACCGTGTGCTGACCAGCATCCTCCCAGGCAACCGATATACGGTTCCCGACCACACGGTAAAACAGCGTCCGACACCAACACACCGCCGGGCGGGGCAAGCTGCTCCAACCTGGACGCAAGGTTCACACCGGACCCAAAAACATCGCCGTCGCGCATGATGATGTCGCCAAGAGTGACGCCGATGCGAAAGCGAAGCGGGTCGGAGCCCACCACCGGCGAATTTTGCCATTCAACCGCGCAGGAAACGGCATCGACAGCGCTGTCGAAACTGGCGAGCAGACCGTCACCCATCTGTTTGACGATGCGACCGTAATGTCGACCGACAAGCGGAACAGCGGTTTCGTCAATGTACGCTGAAAGGACTTCGAGCGTGCCTTTTTCGTCCCGCTCCATCCGGGCGGTAAAGCCGACAAGGTCAGCAATCAGGATGGCCGCCAGCTTTCGCTCCACGTATTGTCCTCCTTTCTGTTTCATACTGGTCGCTAAGTGTTTAGACTATGCGAAAGTGAACAGGGGCGGTGTCTGATCTTGCCTGAAAGCTGTTTCAGCTTTGGAAAGTGCTGCGATACGTCTGCTTTATCAGCTCAGTGGGCAAACGGCCTTTTTTGTCCTCATCTTGCGAAACTTCATGGCCGCTTTGGGTTGTTGCTATCCATTCGAGTTGAACACCAACAACGGTTATATCAAGTGAGCCGGCGTCCATCTGAAAAGGCTTTTCTCATATTCGGTAATTGAGTTCGAAAGCCACTTCTGAAACACTTTTGCCGCTGGGCGAACTGGTCCAGGCAGCGTGACGAGGTGATATCCGATCTGCGGGATTGGATCATCGAATAGCGCCACGAGATCTCCAGACTTCAATTCATCAGAGATGAATGCCGGAACGGTCGCCCCGACACCATCACCCCGGCGGATTCCATCAAGCAGCATGTTGCCCGGCAAGCGAACAACTCTCCTATCGTCATCGGGTGGTACTCCAACCTTTTCCAACCACAGGTCAAATTCGACCGAAGCCTGTTCCTAAAGAAGAGTAAAGTCGAGCAATTCAATTGGGTCTTTGAGCACTCGCTCCCCAATCAATTCTCTTGCAGCGACCACAGTCAGACAGCCAGGTAGCAACATTTGCGAGACCAGTCCCGACCAACGCCCGGTGCCGTATCGAATGGCTATGTCAATGCCCCCTGGTTTGAGGTCGACTGCCTGGATTGTTGAGTCTATCCGAAGCTCGATATCCGGAAACTCCTGAACAAACGTCGATAGACGCGGCATAAGGAATGCGCTTGAAAACATCGGTGTGGCACTGACCACCAGCGGGCGAACCGCCTCTGCACTTGATATGCTCTCAGTCAGGGACGCCATTGAGGCGAATGCTTCATGTAAACCCGCCGCTAAGAATTCCCCCTGTGCGGTCAGAGCGATACCGTGTCGCGTCCGAGAAACAAGCTGGGTTCCCAGATGCTGCTCCAGTCCTCGGATTTGTTGGCTGACCGCGGAGTGGGTCACATTCAGTGCCGCTGCCGCGCGGGTCAAGTTTCTAAACTCTGCGGCGGCGGCAAAGGCTCTGAGAGACGTCAACGAGGGTAACGCGTGCCAATCCATAAGTCAGAAAATCTTACAATACAGAAAAATTTACAACTACGCGATTTCTCAATTCTCACGCATGTTGACGTGAAACACCAATGACCAGAACGGGAGGGAACCATGGCAACGCTTGCGGTACTCGGATTGGGCAACATGGGTTCGGCGCTGGCGCATTGCCTGCTCAAAGCAGGTTACAGCGTCTGCGTCTGGAATCGGACACCTAAAAAGACCAGATCGTTTGAAAGTGCAGGTGCAGTTATTTGCGCATCGCTAGAAGATGCTGTTGCGGCGTCTGATTTCATCATCGTCTGTATCAAAAGCCACAAGGAAACCTTCGATTTGGTCAGCGGGCTAAGTGTTTCCTTGAAGGGAAAAACAATCTGCGACATGAGCACCGGCGATACGTCCGATGCCGATACACTAGTCTCATTTCTCAGCGAAAAAAACGCAGACTACATGTTGGGCATGATCAATGCCTACCCTTCAGGCATCGGTAGCAGCGACACCACTATCCTCACCGTGGGCAGTGCCGGAACCTGGGATCGCTACGGCGAAGTGATAAGGTCTCTGGGGGGAAAATCCGCTCAGATCGGTGAGAAACCCGCAGCTCTTGCAGCACTTTTTGCCGGTCTCTTCACTGTCCGGCAGGGGTTCATGTTTGGGATGATATACGGCGCACTGGTTTGCCAGAAAGCAGGTGTTCCGATGCAGGTCTATGCCGATCAACTCCCTGCCACGATCAAATTGGTAAATGACTATTACGATCTCTTTGCCCGAACTGTTCCGACCGAGGACTATGACGACGCTGAAGCCTCGTTGAAAGTCTACGCATTGGCCCAGGAGGACGCTCTAAAGACGTGCGTTTCTCTGAATGCACCGGCTGACTTTATCCGAATTATGCATGACCGCACAAAAGCGGCGTGGGAGGATGGATATGGAGACAAACAATTAACCTCTTTGGTCAAGCACATGACGGAAGCCTGTTGATATCGAACGCTTACTGTCAAAATGGCCATTCGACTTGACAAACAATCGGCTGCAAAGTTGCGTACATGGGACTGCGAAGTTTCGTCGCCAATGTCCGGTTTGGGCTGCGAACGGCCTACTATGTTAACCGCATAGAACGGCAAAATTGAGCCTAGAGAAGTGGTTCGACTAGTACCTCTCGATTCAGAATATTATGCCAGTTTATGCGGTTCCCACTGGTTGTCGATCCGAGACGGTGTCATTTGGCCGCGTTGCAATATAGCCTTTGAGCTTATCTTTGATTTCACGACACGCCGGATCGTCAAACAGATTAGTTTGTTCAAACGGATCCGCAACCAGGTCGTACATTTCGCCCGCGCCAGAGTTTAGTTCCAAAGTCATCTTGTGTGTTTTCGTACGAACCGTACGCAATTCCAAAGCGACACCTACGCGCCCAGGCAGTAGGCCCCACTCGTTAAGTGCAAAGTCGCGACCACCGTCGGTCTCCCAGACCTCACGTAGACTCGTGCCATGCTGTGTTTGCAACGGTTTCGCCTGCCCATAGTCCAAAAAGGTCGGCCCCAGATCGAGTGTTGAGACTGGCTCGTCCACGGCTTTACCAGCAGGGATACCTGGGCCGCGCACAATCATTGGCACTCTTAGCAAACCCTCATAGTGCATCGGGCCCTTAAGGATAAGCCCATGATCACCTAGCCAATCACCATGATCAGAGATGTAAATCACTATTGTATTCTCACCCAAACCCGCTTGTTGGAGGGCAATAAGCATGCGTCCGACTTCATGGTCAATATAGGCGATCTGGCCATAGGTATTAGCAATAATCTCGCGTAGTTGCTCATCTGTTTGGGGCGCAATCCGGCTGTAAGCCTTGCGCACATCTGCAAATTTAGGGTCTGCCGGTTCATTCTCCATCGCCGCGTTATGCCACCACGGCTTACCCTGAAAACTACGGGTGCGGTTGGGTGGTAGGTCCACATCTTCCGGTTTGTGCAGCCACGACCAAGGTTCGGGACAATCAAAAGGGTGGTGCGGATCGGGAAAACTCACCCATGTGCAGAATGGCTTTTCTTCATCGCGCCCATGTTTCAGCCACTCGATAAACCGATCCGACGTCCAGCTCGTATTGTGAAACGCGGTGGGCAGCTTGGAATGCCACGTCTGCGCGGCATCCTTGGTGTCACCTGCGTTTTCCCACATCAAATTTGTGCGTTCATCCCCGCGCCCATCGGCGTGGTAAAATCGCTCATAATGCTGACCCAATGGTGGCTTCACTGGTGCCCACCAATTGTGCCCGACCAACATCAACTCAAGATGCTGAAATCCCATATAGGGTCCGTTCCAATCCGCACCATAATCAGCGCCAGATTGAAGGCATTCGGGCGTGCCGGTGGGCTCGTAAGTGTGGTAGGTAGAAAAGTGTGCCTTTCCGAAGAAACTGGTCTGATAGCCGGCCGCAGCCATAGCTCCAGCCCAGCCCTTACCGCCAACTTCAGGATCGAGGTCGATACCGTTGTCGTGCACCCCATGTGTGCGGCAGAGCTGCCCTGTTAGGATTGAGGCCCGCGCTGGCTGACAGACCACAGAAGGCGTGATGCAAGATGTGAAATGTGTGCCGTCTGCGGCCAGTTGATCCAGATGAGGCGTCTTCACCTTTCGCCCCATGAAGCCAAAACAATCCGCACGGTGCTGGTCTGCCGAAATCAAAAGGATGTTGGGACGGCTCATCGTTAGGCCTCCTTGCGGGAAAGACTAGAGAAAAAAACAACGACAACAGCCAGCGCCATAAATGCTGCGGCTATGGGATTATTGAACAGGAACCATGCATCACCGCCGGTTGCGGCAAAGGCCTGGCGCGCAGTTTCTTCGAGGTTGCCGCCAAGAATAAAAGCAATCACGAAAGGTAAGGGCGACATACCCACACGGCGCATTAGATACCCCAGCACTCCAAATCCAACCGCGAACCAGATCGCCGACATGCGTGCCTCTTGGACATAGATCGCTGTAAACGTCAGCAACAGCACAACGGGCAGCAGCATGTGTTTTGGGATGCGGATCATGTACCCCACGACCCGCATAAACCCGCCTCCGATTGTCCAATTGAAGAGGTTTGCGAGCATCATGATCGTGAAAAGACCAAAGGCCATGACCAGTTCTGGGTTAATTCCGCCTGTGGTAAACTTGAAAACCGAAGGGCCGGGGTTAAAGCCGCCAATACTGTCAGCGGCGAGTATCAAAAAAACTGCTGCGGCATTTCCAGGAATGCCGAGGCTGAGAACCGGAATAAGGTTTGCCCCGGAAACCGAACTGTTAGCTGCCTCAGTCGATGCAATGCCCTCTGGCGCGCCTTTACCAAACTGCGTTTCGTCGGGTGACTTTTTGGCGTGACGCCGACTTCCAGTTGTAAAACCGAGCGTCGCGGCCAAAGTGCTCCCAACGCCGGGCAATGCCCCAATGGCTGTGCCGATGACGGCAGAACGAGCGATATAAGGTGTGATGCGGCGAAGATCAGAGCGACGCAAATGCTGGTCACCGATTTCATTGTAAGTCAGCCGCTTTTGGGTGTGGCGGTGGTCATACCAAAGGTCCTCAATAGACTTAAAGACCTCGCCAAGGATTAATACGCCAAGAATTGCGGTCGCAACTGGAAATCCTTGCGCCAGCGTCTGCGTCCCCATTGTAAGGCGCGGATAGAAGTCTTCACCCGTGCCGATGTAAACCGCCAACAGTCCGAGCCCCATTGAAATCAGCCCTTTGCCGACGGAGTCCCCTATTACCGAAGCAATGAAGGCAAGCGACAAGACCAACAGCGCGGTTTTCTCAGGCAAATCCAGATAAGCTTCTACAAGCACAGCTAAAAACGGCGCGCACAGGATCAACACAATATCCGAGAAAGTGTCCCCTGATGCCGAACTCACGTGCGCGATTTTTAAGGCCTTGCGTGCCTTGCCAGCCTGCGTCATCGGATAACCGTCAAGTGTGGTCATGAATGCATCTGGTGTGCCGGGTGTATTGAACAGAATCGCTGGCACTGCGCCGCCAATCGTGGCCCCTTTCATGATCCCTATCAAAAAGCCCATTACGGGCAATAGCGCATCAGGAGAAAAGCCGAAGATTGAAATCAAAATAGGCAGTGAAATTGCCATCGCCATCGGCCCTGCCAAACCCGGAGTTGCTCCCACTGCAATGCCCAATAAGAAGCCGAACAGCACCATCATCGGGGTCACCGGAACACCAAATCCAGCAATCGAAAAGAGGTCTGGCCCGTGAAACACCGCCGCGACACCAAGTTGGATGTAGGTCCAAACCTCCATCAAACGTCCCCGTTGGGCGGCAGTAAAAGATCGTCAAATGGCACGTCATAGAGTAGGATCAAAAGAGTGGTCGAGACCACACCAATCAAAAACGCGCGAAAGGAGGAATGCCCCTCAATCATTGCGATGAGCGCAGCAATCATCACGGTTCCACCGAAAAAATATCCGACTATGTTCCAAGGAGCGGTTGTGCGCAAAGATGCATAGTTTTCACCTGCACCAGTCAGAGCTACTGCTGCTGGACCTGTCCAGCGCATGATGGCAAAACACACCAAAAGCAGCACTAGTAACGTGGCAAGAAACCTTAAGTTGGCAATGCGCAAGCGTCCATCCATTTCCGATAGCCGCTGAATAGCCAAAAGCATCCCCCCAACACCGATAAAAACCGCTGCCAACGTAGGCGCGAAGGCGTCTCCGATGGATACTTGACGGCGCACTTTTTCAATCAGCCCGGTATCCGTATCCATGGGAACCCACACAAGAGCGATAAACAGCGCGACCACAATGGCACCAAATGCCAAGGCGCGATTTGTTGCTTTCTCAGGGGACATACGCCTGTCTCTTTGATCCACGATGACTGGTGGCGAAGTATGACTGCCCCACCCAAAAGCGGGGCAGATTGATTATTCAGATGCAGCTTCCAGCAACTCACCCGCCTTGTCATATTCGGCTTGCAAACGCTGTTGCAATTCGTCGCCATTCTGGATCAATGGCCCACCAAATGCCTTAGTGATCATCGCGTTCGACTTTGTTCCTTCGGTCGAAATCGCGGTTCCAATAGCGGTAGCCAATGCATCACGTACCGTTGTGTCCATACCGGCTGGACCTACAAAAACAAAGGCACCGTCAGAGTCGAACTCAACGCCAAGATCCGCAAAGGTCGGTGCATCTGGCGTCTGTTTCAGCGGTTCGGACAGCGCCGATGCCAGATTGACTAGGTCACCGGCCGCCACACCCTTGCCCTGGATACCTGCCATGAAACCTAGATCCATGTCGCCCGCGTTGACGCCATTCATAACTGCGCGACCGCCTTTGACCGAAACAATGTTGAAGTCTACGCCTTGCGCTTTGCCTAGCAGATACGCCAGATCGGCTAGACGTGGGCTCATAACACCAAAACGGAGTTCTTCACCGGCATTAGCCGCGGCTACTACGTCCTCAAAACTATTCCAGCCTTTAGACGAAAGTGACACAACCCCCATTTGGAACCCGGCCGTGGTGGTGATGCCGGTGAAATCCGATGGGCCAACGCCCGCGTCTGCCGCCCGCATGTTGTACCCAAGTGTTTCCGTCACGACCATGCCAATCACGGATCCGTCGTTCGGCATATCCTTAATTGCCATCGCAAGGTTCATCCCGCCCTTGCCAGTCACTTGCTCGGGAATGAATTCCCATCCGGTAGCCGCTTCAAGATCTTCCGCGATTAATCTGGCCTGGGTGTCAGCTCCACCCCCTGCCGCAAATGCGATCATCAGCTTAATGGGTCCGGGTGGTACCCAGTCCTCGGCCTGCGCGGATACGGCCAGCGCCAAACCAAGAGCAGTAACAGCGATGGTCTTAAGTGCTTTATTCATAGCGTTTCCTCCCTAACGCGATCCACCAAGCATCGCCGGAAATAAGTTGACCTGTCAACTAAAATCGGTTGACGTGTCAACCAAACTCCCCCTACCATCAGGCAAGTGAAGGGTGATTTATGAAAATGGACAATGACCACCATCTAGGTCCCTATGAGGAACCTTTAGAGCAGATGATCACTCTGCGTCTGTCGCGGGTTTATGCTCAATTGAATGCCCAAGCTTCCAAAATCCTTAAGGAAACTGCGGGGCTCTCTCAGGTGCAATGGCGGGTATTGGTAATGCTTATAAGCGTTGGTCCGCTGGCGCCACATCAGATCGTTCGCCGCCTTCTTATGGATAAAAGCCAACTCAGCCGCACAATAAAAATCATGGAAAAGGAAGGCCTGCTATCCGTGCGGGAAAGCGAATCGGATAGCAGATCGTCCGTCCTACATATCACCCCGAAAGGACGCCAACTTTACGAAAAAGCACTGCCGAGAATGCGGAGCCGCCAATCCGCCTTGAATGCACAGTTTACGGCTAAAGAACGTAGAAACTTCATAGAAGTGCTCAAACGTATCGAAGCTGCGACGCAGGACTTCGAAAAGGAAACGTCATGACAAATTTTCTGGTGATCATGTCGGACGAACATCAAGCGCGTGCCATGGGATGTGCCGAACACCCATTTGTGCAAACCCCAAATCTGGATGCACTGGCGGCTCGAGGAACCCGCTTTAGTAACGCCTATACCCCGTGCCCGATCTGTGTCCCTGCGCGCGCGAGTTTTGCGACTGGCCAACCTGTCCATGTCACACGGCTCTGGGACAATGCAATGCCTTATACCGGTCAGATAAAGGGCTGGGGTCATGCCTTACAAAGAGGAGGCATTCCTGTCGAAAGTATTGGCAAGCTACACTACCGTGCGCCGGAGGACCCAGCGGGTTTCGACACTGAGCATTTGCCTATGATGGTGGCAGACGGCGTTGGCATGGTTTGGGCTTCGATCAGGCGCGAGGATGAGCGCGTGAGTGTGAAACCTCGTATGCTTGGCGAGTATATTGGTCCAGGTCAAAGTAAGTATACAGAGTATGATGCAGCGGTCACAAAGCGAACCGAAGAATGGCTTTTGAACCGAGCGGAAGAAGACGACGACCAACCATGGTGTCTATACGTTGGTCTTGTCGCACCGCATTTCCCCTTGGTCTGTCCTCAAGAGTTCTTCGAAATGTACCCGTCCGATATCCTTCCTCCAGCGAAACTCCACCCAAATCAAGGCCACGTCCGTCACCCATGGGTAGAAAAACAAAATGCTATGATGGATAGCGAAAACCGCTTCGACAGCGAAGAAGAACGGCTTGCAGCCATGTCGGCCTATTTCGGTCTTACGAGCTGGCTGGACAGCAATGTGGGTCGAATCTTGAATGTTTTGCAAGCAAGCGGCATGGCTGATGACACAGTAGTTGTATATACGTCCGACCATGGCGACAATGTTGGCGCACGTGGGCTTTGGGGAAAATCCAATCTCTATGAAGAGAGCGTTGCAATCCCGATGATCATGGCCGGCCCGAATGTGCCCATCGGTATTTGTGAAACGCCAGTCAGCCTTCTGGACCTTTCTGCCACTATACCTGCACACTTTTGTTTGGACTTTGCTTGTGCAGGGCAGTCACTATTTGAAATCGCTGCTGCCCCCCCGCACTTACACCGTGCAATTCTAAGCCAATATCACGCCGCCGGGGCCGTGTCCGGAGCATTCATGCTGCGCCAAGGAGGCTGGAAGTTGAACCAGTATATCGGCTTCGAACCAGAGCTGTTTGACCTTTTGGAAGATCCGGAAGAATTGACAAATCTTGCCCCAGATCCTCGTTACAAAGATAAGCTGCTGCGAATGCAGGAGGCCATGTCGCACCACGTGGATATCGAAGCTGTCGACGCATTGGCATTTAACGATCAGGCCGATTTGATCGCACAATATGGGGGGCGCGAAGCTGCCTTGAAGCTCGGTGCTCCCGGCGCAACACCGCCGCCGGGGGTCACGTAATGAAGCTCACTATTCTAGGTTCTGGCTCTCCTGAAGCCTACGTCCGCCGTGCCTCCAGCGGCTACCTTCTAGAAGTCGGGAATGACGTGATCCTGTTTGATTGCGGGGGTGGCGTGTTTGACAACCTTTTGCGCTCGGGTCGCTCGCCTTCAGACATCACTCACCTTTTCTTCACGCATCTGCATACCGACCACATGATGGATTATGCGCGCCTGGTACATGCCGCTTGGGACGAAGGTGCCGCGCCCCTCAAAGTGTTTGGTCCGCCGCCTATCGCGCAAGTCACCGAAGGGTACTTCGGCCCAGGCGGCGTCTTATCGCACGACCTCCGCGCACGCACAGAATTCGTGCCGAGCCAAGAAGTCTGGAAAGCACGCGGAGGCAGTTTGCCACGGCCTTGGCCAACGCCGCAGGTGCAAGAGATTGAACCGGGTTTTTCGTACGAACGCAAAGACTGGTTGTTGACGTCTTGCGAAGTACCTCACGCGCAACCCTTTCTGTCCTGCCTTGCATTCTCTGTGCAAAGTGAAGGCAAGAAATTTGTCTACTCGGGAGATGCTGGATTGTGTGACGACTTGTCCGCTCTAGCAAAAAACGCCGACCTTTTGCTTCACTGGTGCTACCGCTTGGATGGCGAGCCCGCTCATCCCATGATGGCTACCCTGACGCCCTCCCCATCTGAGATTGCTTCAAACGCGCACAGCGATGGCGTCAAACAACTCCTGCTTACTCATTTCCGCGTGCATATGGACAGCGAGCCCTCACACACTGCTGCTTTGAACAATATAAAGAGTGTCTTTCAAGGGGCCTTCGGGATTGTCGAAGATTTACAGGAGTACACGCTCTAAAATGATTGGATTCAACAAGGTTCAAGTCACAAATGTAGAAACAGGTTAGTGATATGAATCACTTGATTGTTCTTTTTGAAGACGAACCGGAGATGTCGGCGGTTCGAGAGCAATTATTTGTGGACCACCTCACCTACCTTACAGCTCAACCTCACATCCTTGTTGACGGTGCATCACTTGCACCAAACGGGACCGCCAAGCCCGTCGGTGGCCTGTGGATTGTTAATGCCGTCGATAGAGACAGCATTGTCCGGCTGATCGAAGGCGACCCGCTTTTCCGATCCGGCCATCGAACTTTCCGGATATTTTCTACTGGAAAGCAATTGTCTGTCAGCTGACGGGCGCAGCTTAACGGGCGGCTTGAGGCGACTTGTTTCAAAATCCGCGTTGCCGAGTTTGGGAAGCTCAATTTTGAAGGTCCGCTTCGGGCTGAACGTGCCAGTGAAACAACCGAAGAAAGGGCGGCTCAGGGTTCAAGATTGCCAGAGTGACGCCCGAGAAATAGATGAGATCTGATTGCGTCATGGCATGGGCAAGTGCTTGCTTGTCTTGGGTCAATAGGCGTGCGGCCGACTGGCCGCGCCAATAGGTAAAACTACGTTCCCCGTTGTTTAGCGTGATAAGATACAACCCCACTGAACGGTTTGGCACGATCCGCACCTGCTGGGTGTTGACTCCGCTTTCGCGCATCGCACCCAGCATCCGGGACGAGATGGCATCATCTCCGACGGCGGTAAAATAGGACAAGGGCGTTTCGGGTGTGAGTTGGGCCAGATACCAAGCTGTATTGAACGTGTCTCCGGCGAACCCCATTTGATACGTGCTTGGCGCGTCAGTTGGGGCCATTTCGGCCATGCATTCACCTATCGCTAGAATTCGCATACTCCGGTTTCCATTACTTCGAAGTTTGACAAACGGTAGCGTTCGACAATTAGGTAACCTGTTTTGCAGTGGTCACGAGAACAGCATCCCACCATTGATATCGACATTGGTCCCGGTCAGATAAGCCGAGTCCTCGCTTGCCAGAAACGCCACTAGGTTCGCAACATCTTGAGACTGGCCTTGCCGCTTGAGCGGCGCAGCAGCTTCTAGCCCGCGACGGCCTGCATCGGGAGTATGGATATTATGGAAATCCGTGTCGATCATGCCTGGGCAGATTGCATTGACACGGATATCGGGGCCGAGTTCTTTTGCAAGACTACGGGTGAGCGTCATGACCCCGCCTTTTGACGTTGCATAAGCCGATGCACCAGGGCCACCACCGTCGCGCCCCGCCTGACTGGCGATGTTTACAATGGCCCCGGATTTCATATGCAGCAGTGCCGCTTTGACCATAAGAAACGTGCTGGTCAGGTTGAGATCCATGACAGCCTGCCAATGTTCAAGCGACATCTCGTTGATTTTCTTGCGCGCGATCAAACCTCCGGCATTGTTCACCAGAATGTCTAGGCTGCCATAGGTATCGACCGTCTTGGCGATCAACGCATCGACCTCTTCGGGTCTGTTCAGGTCGCCTTGCATTGCAAACGCCTGTCCACCGATCTTTTTGATCTCGGCTACGGTTTCCTCGGCGCCGGCACTACTGGCGAAGTAGTTCACCGCGACATTCGCCCCTTCGGAGGCGAGTTTGACAGCGCAGGCGCGTCCGATATCGCGGCCACCACCCGTGACAATTGCGGTCTTTCCCTGAAGTCTCATGGTTGTTCTTTCCCGTTCATTTGGTGCTGCTATGCGTGACTGATGGATCTGACGCTAAAGCTTGGCAAAATAGTCGAAGATTTCCGGCACGTTGCCGTCGCCCATGCCTGCGTCCGCAGCTGCCTGAAGGTTGTTCGCGGTTCCTTCAGCGATCTCGGCACGAGTGCCCACGTCCTCGGCCAGCTTCAAGAAGTAACCAAGATCCTTGTTGGCGTTGTTAATCGAAAACCCCAAATCGCTGACACCATCCACCGCGTAGTTCTTACAAAACTGCATAAAGGGGGAATTGGACGGCCCAGCTGACATGATGTCAAAAAGCTGCTGCTTGTTTACCCCTGAGCGTTCAGCCACAGCAAAGGCTTGGCTCATGGTGCAAGCCGTCGTCATACCCATAAAGTTGTTGATGAGCTTGGTCACATGGCCCGCACCCAGTTCGCCGAGGTGAAAGACATTTTCCCCCAGTACATCCAGGACAGGTTTCACCTTCTCAAAGGTGGCCATATCGCCCGCTGCCATGATGTTAAGCAAACCATCCTTGGCGTGCGCGGGTGTGCGTCCAAGCGGCGCGTCAATCATACCAGCACCTTTTGCGGCCAAGTCTGCGCCGATTTTGCGAGTGGACGCTGGGATCGAGGTGCCAAAGTCAATGACCACGGCACTGTCCTTGATGCCCGCCAGGATGCCGTCATCGCCGTAGACCAGGCTTTCGACGACATCCGATGTTGTTACACAAAGCATCACGATATCGCTGTTCTCAGCAAGCTCTCGTGGCGTTGTAACCTCTACAGCACCACGGTTGACTGTGGCTGCGACGGCTTCCTTGTTCCGACCCATAACAACCAGATCAAAACTGTTGTTTTGCAGGCATTCTGCCATGTTGCCGCCCATGAGACCGAGGCCGATGAAACCGATGACGGGTTTTGTCATATCTGACTCCTTAAACTCTTTCTAATTAGACTTCGCAGAGCGCTGTGACCGCTGCATGCGCGACGTCGAGATCTTGCGCTGGTGAGCCCGAGCTCACTCCGATCCCGCCGACAACATGTCCGTCAACCGTCACAGGGAGGCCACCTGCAACGGTCACCATGCGCCCCCCCAACGATGAAGATATTCCATGTGCGGCCATACCCGGCTGATTAGCTTCACCAAGAGCGTCCGTACCTTTTTGGATGCCGGCCGCGGTGAAGCTCTTGTCGATGGCTAGGTTGATGCTGGTGATCTTGCCGCCGTCCATCCGCTCAAACGCGATGAGGTTGCCGCTTTCGTCGGTGACGGCAATACACATTGGCACGCCGATTTCCTGCGCTTTGGCTCGCGCTCCTGCGATCAACTTGCCCGCGTCATCGATGTCCAGGCGTCTTATTGTCAGCATCACCACATTCTCCTTTGATTTAGGGGCCAATGATCAGGTTCGGCAGCGTCAGCGATATTGCCGGTACAAAAGTGATCAGCATGAGCGCGGCAAAGATGGCGAGGTAGAAAGGCCAAATAGTTTTGACCGCTTTCTCCATCGGTAGTTTTCCTACAGCACACCCCACAAAGAGACAGGTCCCGACAGGTGGCGTGCAAAGACCAAGACCGAGGTTCACCAAAAGGATCATACCGAACTGCAGCGGGTCGATACCCAGCATGTTCATCACCGGCAGGAAAATCGGCGTGCAGATCAGGATCAACGCGGCCATGTCCATGATCATCCCCAAGAGCAACAGCACAGCGTTGATCATCAACAAGATCAGGATCGGGTTTTCTGTGATACCCAACAGGAATTCGACTGTTTTTGTCGGCACCCGGTTGAACGTCAGCATATAGGCAAAGGCACCGGCGCAGGCGATCAGGATCATCACCATAGACGTTGTGCGCACCGAAGAGATAACGGCGGTTTTGAAGTTTTCCCAGGACAGGCTGCGATAGACTACAAGCGTCACCACAAAGGCATACATTGCCCCGAACGCGCCGGATTCAGTCACCGTAAAGACGCCTGACAAGACCCCTCCGACAATGATCACGGCCGTCAATAGACCCGGAATCGAACCCACAAAAGCAATGGCAAGTGCGGTCCAACCTGGAAACTGCTCGGCCTGATAGCCGCGCTTGACCGCTACGACGTATGCTGCAATTGCAAGGCAGCAACACATAAGGACACCGGGCACAACGCCAGCCAGAAACAGTTTTGAGATAGAAACCGCACCGCCCGTTGCAAGGGCAAAGATGATCATGTTGTGGCTGGGCGGAATGATGATCCCGGCAATTGATGACGTCACTGTGACGTTCACCGCATAGTCGGCATCATAACCTTTGTCTTTCATCACCGGGATCAGGATCGACCCAAGCGCCGAGATATCGGCAATTGCCGATCCGGAAATGCCACCAAACAACATGGACGAGAAGACATTGACGATGCCAAGTCCACCGCGCACAGCGCCTACGGCGGCCTGCGCAAACCGAACCAACCGGATCGCGATACCACCGTGAAACATAAGCTCGCCCGCAAAGATGAAGAACGGGATCGCCATTAGGGAAAAGACGTTGATCCCCGACACGATACGCTGGAATCCAACAAACAGCGGCAATCCTTCAAACCAAAAGGAAGCCAATGCAGCAATACCAAGGGCGTATGCCACTGGCGCGCCTATGATGACACATAGGGCAAAAACCCCCAACAGAATCATGAGTCCCATGACTATCCCTGATCTATGTTGTCTTGGCGTTCGTCTCGGCCCAGAAACAGGCGGATCAGATGGCCAGTGGAAAAAAGGAACACCAACGCGCCGCTGATTGTCAGTGGCAAGGAACGCAAGCCCTCTGACCATTGGATGAGCGGGATCAGCGTGTTCCATTTGAATTTGGTCAACTCGATTCCGTACCAAAACATCATGCCACCGAAACCTGCCATCAGGACATCAGAGACCACGACGAAAACCGTTCGCACAGAGGGCGGAACTATATTGCGGAACACGACAACAGAGAGGTGCGTGTGATTGTGCACGCCCGCAGCCGCACCGAGAAACGCGATGACCATGACCAAAAGCAGTGAAACCTGCTCAACCCAAGTGGGTGTGTTGTTCAGAACGTAGCGCCCGAACACCAGCCAGGCAAAGATCGCTGTCATAACAACAATGGCGACGCCGGACAGCAACATGCAAACTCGTGCGAGCAGATCAAGAATCCTGTCCATGTTGCGCATGGCGACAGGGGGGGTATCGGGCTCTTGCATTGGATTTCCTCTGAGACAAACCGCCCGGCATCCAATTGGCGGAGCCGGGCGCTCAAAGTTGAACTGTTAAGACAACTTATTCAGTGGCTTGCGCCATTTCTACCAACGCTTTCATGTCAGGATTTGCAGCCAAGTAGTCTGCATAAACCGATTCCATTGCAGACTGGAATGGGCCTTTGTCGGCGATTTCATTGACGGTGATGCCGGCCGCTTCAACATCTTTACGCGCTTGTTCAGAGCCAATTGCCCAAAGCTCACGCTGGACCAGTGCTGCTTCTTCTGCTGCACCGCGCACAGCGGCTTGCAACTCAGGCGACAGCGCGTTGAATTTTGCCGTGTTCACGCAGATGCACTCGGGGATGATCAGGTGCTCGGACAAAGAATAATTTGTGGTCACTTCATAGTGACCGACATTCTTGAACGACGGGAAATTGTTCTCCGCACCATCAACAACGCCGGTTTTCAGAGCTTGCTGAACTTCGGAGAAAGCCATTGGAGACGGGTTTCCGCCCATAGCCGAAATCATCGATGTATAAAGATCGTTGTTCATCACACGGATTTTCAGACCTTCGACATCTGCGGGCGTGTTGATCGGCTTTTGGCTGTAGAAAGAACGCGCACCGGCATCAAACCATGCCAGTGGCAGAACGCCTGCTTCACCCATCGCAGCTGAAACGACCTCACCGGCTTCGCCGTCCAGCACGCGGAACATGTGCGGCACATCCTTAAAGATGAAAGGAAGCGATACAAGGTTAGCTTCTTTTACCATTGGGCCAATGGGACCGAGGTTGAAGTTACCGACCTCGATTGCGCCGATACGAACCTGTTCAAGGGCATCCGGCTGGGAACCCAGAACACCACCGTGGAACACATCGACGGTAACTTCGCCGTCTGTAGCAGCGTCAACCAGTTCGGCAAACTTGTCCATTGCAGCCGTGTTGGGATGGCCGTCGTTGTGGATGTTCCAGGCCCGCCAGTTTTCGGCTGAAGCTGATGTTGCAATGAGTGCCACGGCGGTCGCAGTCGCAAAGAACGATTTCGTGAAAGTCATGGGTTCTCCTCCCCGGTTAATTTTGGACAGGATTTGGCTTTCATGGACTTTCAGAGATCGTAAGCCACGTAGCTTTCGATTTCCCCCAAGAACCAGAATCGCTGCTACCCCCAAAGGGACACTAGTATCCAAGTTATGTCAATAGTAGGCATCTAGTATGTCAGATTGCTTGACAGTCGAAAGCGCAGGGCATTTGATAGGTGACGGGCATACATTGGTTCACTCAAGCAAAGTGAAATAGAATATTCTTTTTATTTCAATGCTATAACAGTGAATCTGTAATTTGAAACGTGACTAAGACAGAGGGCGCAAGCAACATACCGTGGAAGAAATTGTCAGACGAACCACAACCGATGCGGTCTATGAAGCGCTACACGACGAGATCGTTTCGCTAAAAATTCTTCCCGGTACAAAGCTATCTGAAACAGAGGTAGCCAGCCGATTCGGCGTATCACGCCAACCTGTTCGCAACGCATTCACAAGGCTCGGCAACGAAGATCTGCTCTTAATACGACCACAAAAGGCGACCGTAGTTCGAGGATTTTCTATGGAGCGTGTGGCTCTCGCGCGGTTGGTTAGAATGGCGGTGGAGCTAGAGATCGTCCATCGGGCAATGGAAGTTTGGGACGCAACACGTGAAGCAAAACTTGCAGAGAATCTCGCCTTACAAGAGCAGGCAATCAGTGATGGTGATCTATCGGCGTTTCACTCTCTGGACTATGATTTTCACAAACTGATCTACGTGCTCAGCGGCAATCCGATGGCATTTGAAGTAATGCTAGAATCCAAGCAAAAGGTTGACCGGCTTTGTATGCTCAGTCTTGAAAAGGGCAGTGCCGCAGACGCCATCCTCGCCGATCACCGAGAGATTGCACAGGCCATGGCGGCAGGAGACCATGACCAAGCACAAGCCGCTGTTAGAAAACACCTGTCCCGCCTCGACGAAACCATCGAGTTCATTCACAAGACGCACCCAGGCTACTTTGAGTAACCTAGGGTGTGTCGCAGCTACGGGAGCAACAAGTTTGCGGTGAGAATCTCTGATTTGTCATCTTCACCGATCGACTTCTCGCTTAGCTCAAAATATCTAGTTTCTAATAATGATAGAAGCCTGAAGGGGCTTTGTCGCACTTTTTTCTGAAGTCTGAGTGCCGCTTGAAATTTGCTGTCTTTAGATGGCTAGTTCCGCAAACTGCTTGAACGGACAGAATCCGAGTCCGAACTGACCCTTTCGGATCATCTGCGAAACTTCAATCCCATCAAGCGTAGCGGAAGCAGATTCAAAAGATTTGAAGCCGAGCATTGGTCGGATCCGGCGTTTAATAAATCGGTGGTCTTGTTCAATTATGTTGTTTAGGAATTTCCGTCTCACCATCTGGATCGGGATCGGGCAACCAAAGCCCTTCAACATCTTGTTGACGGCTTTGATACCGGCCGTGTTGGCGCCGCTTTTGTCGATAACAGTCTTGCTGGGCAATCGGTTTACTTCGAGCGCACGAGCGAAAAATTTAGTCGCTGCAGCTTTGTTCCGCCGTTTTGACAGCATGAAATCAAGGGTCTTACCGTGTTTGTCGACAGCGCGGTACAAGTAGACCCATTCACCTTTGACGCGCACGCATGTTTCGTCCATTCGCCAGGATCGATCGCAGCATTGCTTCTTACGACGCGCCCGGTCGGCGACCAGAGGGGCGTATTTAACGATCCAACGGTTCAGTGTCGCGTGATCAACCGAAGTGCTTCGCTCAGCCAGAATTTCTTCCAGATCCCGGTAGGATACAGAATAACGAAGATAGAAGAACACTGCGTGTAGTATCACGTCCCTTGGGAAGTGAGCGCCTTTGAATGAGATTGTCACGACCTGCCCCTGTCTGTTTTGAGCACGCGTCTACCAAAACTTCCGTCGGCCTAACAGGTTCGCTCAAAGTTTGCGACAGAGCCCCTGGGGTGTCGTCAGGCAAACCTGCCGTTGGCAGTATTCCAGCAGAATCTCTGTGCGGAACCCGGAATTGCTTTAAGGTAGCGTACACATCGTTGCTTCCTCACTTTGAGGCAAACCTATCCATAGCAAGATTGAAAGAAAACTGAATGAAACGTCTTTTTCCATCTCTGCCGGAGGACGCGACACTCGGAAGTGTCTATCAAGCCTTTCCAGACAAACTTTCCCCGCTTTGTGCGTACGAAAGCTTGGTGATGAGGGGAGAGAGCGACCTATCGGTCGCCCAACGTGAATTGATTGCAGCCTATGTCTCGGGCTTGAATGCTTGTGCCTATTGCCATGGCGCACACATCGTTTTCGCCAAAGCCTATGGCGTTGAAGTCGAGACAATCGAGGCACTGATGGAAGACCGCGATACGGCGCCCATCGAGGATCATCTTAAACCGTTACTAGCATACATTGAAAAGCTCACCGTCTCGCCATCACGAATGACGGAAGCCGATGCAAAAGCGGTCTACGCCGCAGGCTGGTCGGAGAGTGCGTTGTTTGATGCTATCCAAGTGTGCGGTGTCTTTAATCTCGTGAACCGCTTCATAGAAGGAACAGGTGTTCAAAGTCCTAGCAACGACCCAAGACAAGCGGACGAGGCCACTTTAAACCGATGCCGCAGCGACACCTTCTATACCGATTTCGGCCGGGAGAATGGCCTCGACATCCCTTGAATTGATGTTGTTCTAAAGTTCGAGCCGCCGCGAAAAGCTGGGACAATAAAGCGGCAGAAGCGTCCTTACGTCCCGAGGTTAACCAATTCGTCGATACCAGTCGGCACCTTCAGTTATTTTGGTAGATCCATGTTCAAGCCTCAATGATCCATCCTGCTTTTCGTAGATAACCCATTTTCTGATAAGGTTTGGAGACTTGTGGGCTTTGTAAGGGGGGAGAGTTGCTTAAGTTTGACGCGGAGACAACGAGATTACTTGAAATCGCCTATCAAGGAGCTGAATTGACGCGGCGAAGACAAGCTTCATTTGATGCGCTGTGCCCGGCTCCCGGTGAAACTATTTTGGACATCGGTTGTGGCAACGGGATGTTAACAGCGGAGTTGGCCCGCGCAGTTGGCTCGGATGGCTATGTCATCGGGATCGACCCAAGCGAGGATATGACAGCAGCCGCAAGAGAACGATGCAGTGACTACGCAAACCTAGAGTTTCGTGCTGGTGCCGCAAATAGCTTGCCCATTGAGGATGAGAGTGCTGACAAGGCCGTCTCGGTACAGGTCATTGAGTACATCGACGATATAGACGGTGCACTGGATGACACGCTGCGGTGCGTCAAACCCGGCGGGCGGCTTGTCATCAGTGATCTCCACTTTGGTAGCTTAATCTGGTTCAGCGGCGAGCCTGACAGAATGCAAAAAATGCTAACTTCTTGGAACCAACACTTTGTGAGTGGTTCCCTCCCGGAAAGACTGCCCGCACTGATAAAGGCTCGCGGCAACTTTGTGGAAGATGTCTTGCCGTTCACAATGACAGATTACCAGCTAAAGCCTGATGGCCTCGCAATCATGATGATGCACCTCATGAAGCAATACGCTGTCGCAAATGACCATGTTGAACCCGCTGTTGCGCAATCGTGGTTTGACGAACAGCATAGCCTTGCAAAAGTCGGACGCTTCTTCTTTTCGATGACCCAATTTATCGTCGTGGTGCACAAAAAGGGTTGACCGTCTGGCCCCATTGCCCGGCATTTCGATGATACCATTGTCAGTCTTTTCCAGATTGGTCCAACACGGTGTAACAGTTCCGGGGCGAGCAGATATGTGCACACTAGACACTGGGGTATTTCTTCAACATTTTTCGCAACCAGTCTGGCCGAGCATCAATGCTCGAAATCATTGCTCCCAACTCCGGTTCACACACACTCTTTGCCGCTTGCTCGGGTGAGAACCAGCACCTTGTTCGCTCGTGTTTTTCCTTCCACTTCTTGCTGAGTTTCTGCACAACCATCGGGTAGAGTGTCACGCGGCAAGTTATTGCGGTGCCGTCATTGAGGATTTTGTTGTAGTCGTATGTCCCGACCGGTGTTTTGGAAATAGCGCCTATTGCGCCTGCTTCCTCCCAGGCTTCGATCTTCGCGGATGACCAAGGACTTTTTCTCTTGTTCGTCCATCCCTTTGGTGGAACCCAACGTCCTGTATCTCGGGACGTCACCATCAACACCTCTACCTTAGAAGCGTTTGACAGTCTCAAAGGCAGCGCTGCAGCCTGCGCATACAGCTTACCTGTCGTATCGGCGGCCCTTCTGGTTTTGCTCATTTATGCAGTTGCCATTACGTCTCAAACAACAAATCGACCGGGTTTATTGCGTTCTCTGTCGCGCAATACTTTCAGTTCCAATTCGTCTTCCTCATGAATCCTTGCCAGTATCTCTTTGCTGCTAACGACGGAATAAGGCTCGCCGCGTTGGGTGACGACTAAGTTTCGAATGTCGTGTTTCGCCATCAGATTGAGAGCGGTTGAAAGCTTCGAGCCAGTTGCACATGTAATTGGTTTCTCTGTCATCCAGTCATCCACTGTTTGTTCGTAGAAGGCCGAACCTGAGTCCGCGAGACACAACAGCACGTCGTGATCCGTGATGATCCCGACCAACTTCCCATCCTCAAGGACCGCAAGCGCATTCACCTCCAATAGCGCAATGGTCACCGCCGCTTCGAACACGGTTGTGTCAGCGTCGCAGAACGGGCGTCTTTTCAGATTCGGTGTGTCGACAATGCTTGAGATCGTCATTCTTTATTCCTCATGAGAAGGCACCCGGCCGAACTGATGGTTCGGGTGCGGGAAAGCGTCAAACCAGAAGTGGCATCATTGCGGTTGCAAGGCTCAATACGAGGAAGAACCCCGCCATGTCGGTTATAGTCGTCAATAAAGGGCCGCTGGCGACGGCGGGGTCCTGACCGATGCGCTTCAACAGCAATGGTAGAACACCGCCAATGGACACGGCGACGACGGTGTTGAGCCCAAGTGCTCCACCAATCACCAGCCCCAGAAACGGATTGCCTTTCCACATCCAGGCAACGACGCCGATCAGAAGCCCCAGAACGAACCCGTTGATCAACCCGACCGACACTTCTTTGAACCAGACACGCATGGCGTCGATGGGCCGGACAAGGCCGAGGGACAACTCGCGCATGCTGACGGCGACGGCCTGGTTGCCCGAGCAACCACTCATGTCCGACACCATCGGGAGAAACACGGCAAGCGCGATTACGGCAGCAAGGGTCTCTTCATAGGCCGAGATCACGCTGGCCGCGATGACGTTGAGAACAATGTTGGCCGAGAGCCACTGAAGTCGCCGCCGTGCTCGAAGCCGCAGAGGCATCGACCGCAGTTCGTCGCCGAAGACCCCCTGACGTTTCAGACTGGTCGATTCCGCGCGCTCCAGCAGAGCTTCATCAACCGCGGACCGAGAGATGACACCAACCAGATGCCCGTCCGTCTCGACAACGGGCAACCCCAGGAACGGGTGTTCATCGAAGAGGTCTTCCAGTTCCTCCAGCGGCATGGTGGCAGGAACGGTGATGGGTGGTACCGTGATGTCCGTGAGACGTGCGCTACGACGGGTGGACAAGAGACCACGCAGCGAGACCACACCAATTGGTACGCCATTGGCATTCAAAACATAAGGGTGCTGACCTCGGTAACGTTCGAGATCGAATTCCTCATCGGCAAACCGTCTGAGCACTTTTCCCACTGTATCGGTTTCGGAAAAGGTGAAGGCCTCTGCGACCATGAGGCCGCCAGCAACGTCGTCCTCATACTCCACCAATCGGCGAACGTCCGCAGCATCTTCAGGGTTCATCCGCGCGAGGATCGCCTCGGCGTCTGCGTCTTCGAGTTCACCGATGACATCGGCCTGAACATCCGAATCCAGCTCTTCGATGACTTCGGCGGCCTGCTCCGTCACCATGCTTTCGACCAGATCGACTGCCAGCGCATTCGGCGCTTCTTCAACGAGGTCGGCGGCAACTTCTGGTGGTAGCAACGACAGCGCGATGCTCCGCTGTTCGATCGGCAGATTGAGCAATTCGCGCAGCGCGTCACTCAAGGGCAGCGGATCAAGCAGGATTGCCAACGCAGCCCCGTCCCGTTCCGACAGCGCTTGCTGCAACTGAACTTCTAGCTCCTTGGGCAAAGTGTTTGTGTCGTTCATCTACGTTTCATTGGTGGGGAATCTGGTTAGCGCAAGAGCTATATCAGATATTTTTTACTTATAGACAAAATAATTTTGCCTATATAGATAATAATCATGCATGAAAAAGACTGGATCTCCGGTACGGCCGGACAAATGGCGGCGCTGTATGATCGGGATTTCGGCGGCAAGCCAAATGGCCGCTACCGCATTTCCGACAAGCTGGTACGCCGCATCGCAGGGCGCAAACGCCTGTACGAGTCCGATATTCGCGCGCTGTCCGCCGCGCTCTTGGAACTGGGGTATGTGTTGATCGATATGGACACGTTTTATGTCGTGATGAGTGCAAACTCATTTGTGAATTACCGTCGTGCTAACGATGATTGCGCTGGAAAGCTTGCATGACCAAGCATTCGAAAAAACCGGAGGTCATAGGTTGGCGTGAGCGTATCAGCCTGCCCGAGTTCGGAATTGAACATATCCCGGCCAAGATTGACACCGGCGCAAGAACGGCAGCACTGCACGCCGTGGACCAAACCGTATTTAAGGTCGACGGCGAGAGGTGGGTCGAGTTCATGATACCGGTTCAAAACCGTCGGTCGGCAAATCGAGTGCGCACGCGGGTTGTCGATGAGCGCGAGATCAAGAACACAGGTGGTGTCCCCGAACGTCGACTGATCGTGAGAACGCAGCTTTTGCTTGGACAGCACCGCTGGCATATCGATGTTTCGCTGGCCAATCGTGCCAAAATGGAGTTCGATCTCATCCTTGGTCGCACGGCCATTCGGCGCCGCGGAATTCTTGTCGATCCGGGCCACTCCTATCTGCTGGGGGTTCGAGAAACGCCGACCAGAATCAAGAGCGATACGACACTCAAGGGTATAAAGGGACAACGCGAATGAAACTAATCATGCTTGCTCGAAACCCCGACCTCTACTCACATCGTCGTCTTAAGGAAGCCGCCGAGCAACGCGGGCATGAGCTTGATATCGTGAACACCCTTCGCTGTTACATGAATATCGCGTCGCGGCGACCTGAGGTCTATTATGACGGCAAAAAGCTTGGGCGCTATGACGCGGTAATACCGCGGATCGGTGCATCCGTCACTTTTTATGGATTGGCCGTGCTGCGGCAATTCGAAATCATGGGGGTCTTTCCGCTCAACGAATCCGTGGCTATCGGCAGATCTCGCGACAAGTTGCGCTCTATGCAGCTCATGGCACGGGACGGGATAGGCTTGCCGGTCACGACCTTCGCCCATGACCCTAAACAGACCGATGAAGTCCTCAAGCTCGCGGGCGATGCACCGCTGGTGGTCAAGCTTCTTGAAGGGACGCAAGGCATTGGAGTTGTCCTTGCTGATTCAAACCGATCAGCCAAATCTGTTGTCGAAGCCTTTCGCGGCGCAAAGGTCAACATCATGGTGCAGGAATTCATCAAAGAAGCAGGTGGCACCGATATCCGAGCTCTTGTGGTTGGTGGAAAAGTCATTGCGACAATGCAAAGGACGGGTGCCGAGGGTGAGTTTCGATCCAATCTACATCGGGGAGGAAGCGCCAAGTCCATCAAGATCTCTCCCGAGGAACGCTCCACAGCTGTACGAGCGGCCAAGACGATGGGGCTGAATGTCTGCGGTGTAGATATGCTGCGCGCTAATCACGGGGCGGTGGTCATGGAGGTGAATTCCTCACCCGGATTGGAAGGGGTGGAAAAGGCGACCGGGATCGATGTTGCGGGCAAGATCATCGAGTTCCTGGAAAAGAACGCCACCAAAGGAAACACCAAAACACGCGGGCGTGGATAACGGCTATGCGCGAGCCTTTTGAAATCGGCGGCTTCACCGTCCCGGCAGGAACGCGGGCTACGCTGGATCTGCCGGTGAGCGTGATGTCCGATCATACGCCGGTCAGCATGTCAGTGCATGTGGTTCACGGCCGCCGCCCAGGGCAAGTCCTGTTTGTCAGCGCGGCAATTCATGGCGATGAAGTGATTGGCGTCGAAATCGCACGGCGATTGCTACGGGCCCCTCAACTCGACAAGATCGCGGGCACGTTGCTGGTTGTGCCTATAGTGAACGCGTTCGGCTTCATGACCCAATCGAGATACCTTCCGGACAGGCGCGACCTGAACCGGTCTTTTCCCGGTAGCGAGGGCGGATCATTGGCGGGCCGCCTCGCACATATCTTCATGACCGAAATTGTCGAGCGTTCCGATCTCGGTATCGATCTTCATTCTGCCGCTATTCATCGCACCAACCTGCCTCAAATTCGAGTTTCTCCTGCCTCGGATGCAACGATCAGATACGCCGATGCGTTCGGTGCACCGGTCGTCATGATTTCAAAGCTGCGCGACGGGTCGCTGCGAAAGGCAGCCCAAGAGCGCGGCGTCGATGTATTGCTGTTTGAAGGTGGCGAAGGGCTTCGATTTGACGAGCTTTCGGCGCGGGCGGGGCTCGCCGGTATTCTTCGGGTAATGAACGCGATGGGCATGGTTGCCAAGCGCGGGATCGCGTCTGTGCGTGAGGCGCCCGTTCATGCAAGAATGAGTTCCTGGGTACGCGCTCCGGCCGGTGGATTGCTAAGAACATTCAAGGCGGCGGGCGAATATGTAGAGGTCGGCGACTTGCTTGGCCGAATCTCGGACCCGTTTGGGGAAATCAGAATGGACGTTCTTGGAGAAGCGGACGGCATCATTGTAGGACGCACTAATTTGCCATTTGTGCACGAGGGCGACGCCTTGTTTCATATCGCCAAAACGACGAGCGCGGATGTTGAAATGCGGATCGACATGATCGCCAATCAGCTCGACGGCGATCCAATGTTCGATGAAGACGAGATCATTTAGATAGTCTGAATGTAAAAACGCGGGGCAGTTGCCCGCCCCGCGCCAGGTTACGAGATTGCAGGCAATCCGCGGCTCGCCATTACCTCCCATACGACGAGCGCGATCAGCGCTGATCCCGTTAGCCATGCATTGGCCGTCGCCACAATATTGCCGGTGAAGTTCAGCGACGTTGGAGCCGCGGTCAATAGGAACCCCAGAGCTGAAACCGGAGCTACCCGTGCGAGAAGGTGGCTCCGGCCGTCAGCGCCGGACATGACCAGAACAACAATGCCAGTTGCCATGAAGGCGATTGCTTCAAGTTCAGCCATGCCCTGCAACAGTGTTTCCTCCCGAAACAGGACAAAGGGGGACAAAACCAACCAAATACCCATCGCGGCAAGCAGCCATTTGTGGGGCGGGATTGGCTTCCTCATAGCCGTGACAACCTTTGCTTACTGATCACCTGTGGGACCAGGGAGAAGTTCTGCGTCAACGGCGGCAACCAATTCGTCGTCATTGATGAAACCATCTGCATTCGCATCGATCTCCAGGAAGAGATCATCCGAGACTTCAGGATACTTGGTCTGAAGCTCTGCCAGAGACGCCAGGCCATCACCGTCCATGTCAAGATCAGCGGGCATAGCGAATGCCGGAACAGCAAACAGCGAAGAGAGAAGAGCAACAACAGAAACTCGACTCATTTTGTTTTCTCCATGAGAAAATGGGCTTCTTGCCCATTGTGGGGTTGGTGCAGCGCTCCGGTGTGGGTGGCAAATTCACAGGATTCAGATTGCAACGGTTCCTCAGCTCGGGATCTCCACTACAAACGAGAATTGTTGATTGGCGTTCCGATCTGGTGGGGGCACTTTCGCGCTACATAGAGAGTATGGCACACACGTATCTTGTTGAATAACGAATTTTTCTCGCCGATAATATCGGATATTCAAATAGGTTGGCTATGGATATTGAACTTGCTCGAACTTTCCTCGCGGTTGTTGAAACGGGCACCTTTTTCGATGCTGCGAACAAAGTTCATGTCACGCAATCAACAGTCAGCATGCGAATTCGAACGCTTGAGCAACAGCTTGGTCAGCCGGTGTTCAAACGTGGTAAGTCAGGCGCAACACTGACCATTGCAGGGCGGCATTTCCTGAAACACGCTCAGGTTCTGGTGCGCACCTGGACACAGGCAAAGCTGGACGCTGGTCTTCCCGCCACCATGGCAGCAGCGTTGGAAATCGGCGCGGCGCCAAGCCTTTGGGACGGATATCTCATAAATGCCTTGCCAGACCTAATGACATCGCTACCCGATGTTGCAATCAGAGCATCAGCCGCTTCTTCCGAAACACTGACGCGCGAGATTGAAGAAGGAAAACTGGACCTTGCAATCATGTATCGGCCGCGAAGCGTGTCGAGCCTCTCTGCATTACAACTCTTTGAAGATGAGTTTGTTCTTGTCACCAGCGGCCCGTTGGCCCTTCCTACCGTTCACAGCGTCAACTATGTCTTTATTGATTGGGGCCCTGAGTTCCGAGCAGACCATTTGTTGAACTTTCCGGAGCTTGACACGCCGCGCCTTCAGCTTGGCATCGGAACCCTGGGCCTTCAGTATCTGAAGTCAGTTCCTGCAGCCGGATACTTTCCCAAGCGTGTGATTATGCCAGAGCTTGAAGAAGGCTGGCTCGCATTGATAGAGGCTGCGCCGCGCTTCGCATACGCAGCCTATGCGGTGTTTGATGGGAGCGACGTTGATGGGTTGCCGGGCCAAGCCGCAAAACAGCTTCGCAGCCTCGCGGCCTCCGTTTGTTGAATACGAGTTAGATTAATTCCGAAACCAAAATCTCAGCTCAAAGGAAGGGCTGAACCCAGACCACAAGCCCCCTTAATCTCATCGCCGAGCCTTGAAGTCTGACATCGCCGAGATATCGCTGATTGCGTTACGTGGGGTTTTGGAAGCATGTGAGTAAGTGAAAGTGCAACTTTCAAAAAACTGTGGAACTACCGGAACTCAAGGCTGCTCTTGCAAACGGGTTCTGTGATCACTGCGGCGCCACGGTATCGAAACTGATCCAACTCGGGGAGATTCTGGAACTCTGCGGACCGGAACACTGTTTTGACTATGAGACCGGCGAGAGTATCGAGGTCGCCATTGCGCTTTGCCTTTCCTACCACAAAGCCAATCATTTAGATGCGCAGCAACAGCATGACCCTTGCCACATTTCTGCGCGGCGAAGCCGGGGTGGTCTGGATTGATTGCCCAGACCCTAGTGCGGAAAGGTATTGCATAGGAGTAAAGCTGCACACTCTTAATAGGCAATCCGTGTTGCGGCCAGCATCAGTGGTCTTAACTTTCCAACCCACATAAAGAAGGATTGCCAATGAACACCCAAACAGTCACTCCCATCTGCGCGTTTGATATAGTAGCTGGCCAAGCAGTCCCCGTCTCTTCAGAGTGGCTAGAACCCTTTGCAAGGCAGCAAAACGGTTACCGCTGGATTCATTTCGACCTCGCCGACAGCGGCTTAAGGCAATGGGCATCCGAACAACTGCCAAACATAGCCGCGCAAGCATTGCTTCAATCCGAAACGCGACCACGATGTGATCTGCACGAGGATGGCATCATCCTGAACCTGCGCGGCGTTAACCTGAACCCTGACGCGTCTCCGGAGGATATGGTTTCTCTAAGGCTCTGGGCCACGGAAAGAACCATCGTATCTGCCCGTGTGCGCAAAGTCTGGGTAGCAGATAGTCTTCGCCTAAAAGCCGAAAGCGGTACGGGGCCGGAAAGTGTTGGTGCGTTTTTGGCAGAACTTGCTTCGGGGCTCACAAAGCGGATTGAGGCTGTTTCCCTTGAACTTGAAGACGAGACAGACTCTCTCGAAGAGGTTGGGCTTTCAGGAAATGAAATCAAACCAGAGAGCATTGCGCGTTTGCGGCAAACGGTGATCAAACTTCGGCGCTATATCAACCCGCAACGCGATGCGCTCGATGCTTTGTCCTCATTGAAAAGTAGCGTAATTCACAGCGACGCATCCGTATTGGTCAATGAAACCGCGAACCGCACTCGCCGTACGCTTGAGGAACTGGATGCAAGCCGGGACCGCTTGACAGCCCTTCAGGAGCAAATGGACGCCGAACACGCGAATGCGCTTGCTCGAAACGGCTATCTCTTGTCTGTCGTGGCCGCGATCTTTCTGCCACTCGGATTTCTGACTGGACTGTTTGGCGTGAATATTGCTGGAATGCCCGGCTTGAGTGCGCCCTTTGCGTTTTGGGCGCTGACACTGGCGTCGGTTGGCATCGGAATTGCACTTTACGTCGTATTCAAACTCTCGAAGTGGTTGTAGCGAAAGCAGATTGCCAAAGGTTGACCAAACTGCTGGACAGAAAGCCTTGATCACCTTCGCCAAATCGCGTTTGCGAGCAAAATAGCTTCTCATTTCCCAATTTGACATTAGGCTGGAGCCGATGTTCCGACAGCTCTTACCGATATCAGCGCTACTTCTTGGATCAGGGCTTCTTCTATTTGCAGGTGGTGTCCACGGTCTGATACTTCCCGTTCGTGGATCCTTCGAAGGTTTTTCCGCCAGCTCTCTCGGCCTTTTAGGAACGGGGTGGGCAGTTGGCTATGTAGCAGGATGCCTTGTTGCACCAAGGCTTGTTGGGGCAGTAGGGCATATTCGAACCTTCGGCGTAATGTGTGCTCTCGCTGCCGTAACGATCCTTTTCCAGGCCGTTGTAGTGGAAACGTGGGCTTGGATACCGTCGCGCGCAGTATCAGGATTTTGTTTTGCTGGCGCAGCAATGATCGTCGAATCTTGGCTCAACGACAAGGTTGAACCCAATACGCGTGGTACAGTCTTTGGTGTCTACACGATGGTTAACCTGGGTGCGGTGACAGCCGGTCAGATGGCTATCTCACTGGGAGATGCAACGGGTTTCATTTTCTTTGCCGTAGCCGCGATGGTCTATTGTTTGGCGCTTATACCAACTGCCCTGTCAACCTCGGCATCGCCAGCACCCCTGACATCTGTGCGTCTCGATCTACCGGCGTTGTGGCGAAACTCACCAGTTGCGGTCGCCGCGGTCTTTCTTGTTGGCATTTCAAATGCAGCATTTGGGACTCTTGCTGCGGTGTATGCGGATCGCGTTGGGCTATCACTTACTGCAATAGCTTTGTTCGCGAGTATTCCGGTTTTGGCCGGAGCTTTTGCACAAATTCCAATTGGATTTGCAAGTGATCGAATGGACCGGCGTAAAGTCTTACTTTTTACAGCGGTCGTAGCTCTTGCTTCGGATCTGGCTTTTGTCCTTCTTGCGCCGGAGTCGCGCGTCATGAACCTTGCTTTGGTCGGGATGTTCGGCGCTGCAATTTTTGCGATGTATCCAATCATTGTTGCGCACGCGAACGACCATGCGCCACCTGGAACGTCCATCCAAGTCTCAGGCGGCCTTTTGATGGTCTTCGGCTTAGGTTCAATTGTAGGGCCGTTGATCGCTGGTTTCGCCATGACAGCACTCGGGCCGCGGGGTTTGTTTCTTACAACCGTCGCAGCGCATTGCCTGATGATACTATTTACGATTTGGCGAATTCTCACTAAGTCCGCAGTTCCCGAGGGCGAGAAGACTGCATTTAGAGTCAGCGCTCCCGCAAGGGTGGTTACGCCTGAAACTGCCGTCCTTGCTGCCGGTGAAGATGAAGCAATTTCGCTTGCTGACGCTGAGAGCGAGCTGGGCGCCCATCCCGATGTGAAAGGTAAATTGGCTCCAAATTCAAGTTCCGAAAACAGTCTGCCCTGATCGTTGCAAATTTTTTCGCCACGCGCGATGCTGGTCCACTGCCAGCGTGAGAGTAATACCGTCCGCCCAAGACGCTCAATAACCGCTGGAAGCGCCGGAGCGACAAGAGCGAATTTGCCCGAACCACGGCGTGGATGACGGATATTTGCGCGCCAGAGTGGGACACCGGCCTCTATCAAAGACGAGTTGAATTGTGACGCTATTTTCACGGGATCGCCGGAGTTTCGACCTTCATTCAACCTCATTGCTAACCTCTTACCATTGGACACGGCGCAACATGGGAGGAGCTCCAATAAATTGCCGACTGTCAGCAACGAAGTTATCAAGTATATCACATACTCTTCTCCGCTCGAGACCATGAAGGATTAGGGCGCCGGGGCCGGCGAGATGAGTGGAAAACTGTTTCCTTCACAAAAGCCAGCGATGGCTTCTTCCTAGATGGCGAGGCGCATTTCCAGTCTGTCCGCGCGGCTTGAGACAACGGCCTTACCGATACGAACCCGCTCGTTGACGACACAGGCGGAAGTATCAACCAGGACACAGAACAGAAAGTTCAAGTTATGTTTTCAGGTCCGTACCTCGATGCGTTGGCGAAAGGCTTAGGAAGAGCTCTCAAGATCAAAGAATGGAAAGATAACCCCAACAAACCGTCAATCGGCCACCCGTAGGTAGCCGCGCAACGGAATTTGGTTTCTGAATCCAAGATGACTAGGACAATTCATTGACCCGGCCCCCTGAAAACCATTCTGGATGTGAAATCGAGTCTTTGCTTCGTTTCGAGCAGTAATACTATCAACAGCCGCCTATCACAGTCCGCTCCTGGGAATCCGCAATGCAGCAATAAACATCCGCGCGGACAGCAACTTTGGACCGCCATATGACAGGTTGTAGGAAGAAATCATAGTATTGCCTCAGATTTCAGCATAAACGAGCAATTTGAGCCAAGTTGGTTGCGCCAATTCGCTGACCATCGGTTTCAGCTGGCGTATATCGGTTCCGTAACACCCTCCAACTACTTGAACCTACGGATTCTTCCGTGCAATCGCGGCAGTCTGCTTTCCAAGCTCAATTGGATCGCCTTGGTCCAATTCATCTGCTTCGCCAAGTTCCGCATGCGAGCAACTCGAAGCGTTAGCCACCACGTCTTTCAGTCGGGGGTGGTTGCCAAGCGCTCCGGCGAAATGAGCCGGATGAACGCAATTGACAATAAAAACAGCGCTACCGCCTCGGTAGCCCCGTCGATCTTATCAATTCCGTCCACAAGTTTGGTTCCGTCCGCCAGGTATCCGTCTGTCTCTACAACCAGATACATGATGATCGGCAGATGCACCACCAAAACGGCGCGTGGTCTGATCGGTGGGAACAAAGTTGCCACAGAGCTTCCACCCAGTTGGCGTTTCGAAGGTCGGCTTCGATTATCAGAGTTATCTGGTTAACTATACAGAACACCGTTTTCGAGCATTATACCCAAAACGCTTTGGGTTTGAGTTCGCGGCGCGGCTCAAAGGAAGGAAAGCGTACTAAAGCCCTACTTTTTGCAAAGTCTACTCTCGCGGCCCGATGCCGTTAATGATCGCGTTCAACAGCTCATTTTCGTTTCCACTCGTAAAGCTGTCCTTCATGCTTGTTGCAGGCAGTTGGGTCTTCTTTAGGCAGATCAAGCCGCCGCGCGGAATACTCTGACCGGTCAACTTAAACGCCTTGGTTCACGCAATTGTTTGTGTATCATGTCACCAAACGTTGCCGCCTTACAGATTTGCACAGTCCTTAGCCGAACTTCTGCGGAGTGTCGTTAATGCACGCCATCGATGATCTCGGATGGCCTGAAGCGTACATTGAGCTTCTGCCGCTGATAACTGACCGCTGGTTGGTAAAGGATGAGATTTATTTTCACCGGCAGCTAAGTGCCGGTAAGTCCGGAGCCCTAGTTTATATTGTCGACATTACATGCGACACGTTCAGCGGCCAGGCCATACTTAAGTTCGACGCCCTGCCCGATCCGGAATGGAATGAAAAGGCCGAAAACCAAAGGCATCTGGAAGCGTTTGAAGCGGTTCCCGCGTTTGGATCAAAGCACCTGGCGCGCGTCGTCCACTCTTTGGAACACGAGGGTAAGATTGCGATCCTGTCCACCGTTGTGGCGCAAGGACTTGAATACTCACTTCCCTGGAACGATTGCGGCTATGAGCCGGCCTTGAACGTTCTAGAGCGGCTGTCGAGAAGCCTGCTTGATGACTGGAATATCGATTACGAGATGGCGCCTGGCTTGCACTCGCCTCAGGATCTGCTTGCTGGATGGCTCGGCTACAGATTGGATCCTGAGCCAGGCCGGCTACATCACTTTCTTTTGGATGTTTGCGGACATGACCCGCACGAGCGTTGTCTTATGTTTGAAGGGCATTGGTACCCAAACCCGCTGGCCTTTGCCTTTGAAAAGAACCTGCCGGGCCGGTTGAGCGTAAGAGCGGCAAAGGGACGGGTGCATGGGGACCTCCATGGCTACAATGTACTGGTTCGATCGCACCAGTCCCGCGATCCTGATTATTTTCTGATCGATTTGGCCATGTATGAAGACAAGCAATTCTTGTTTTACGATCATGCGTATTTCGAGATGGCGTACCTTCTGGCGCGGCGCGGAAACTGCATACCTGCCCAATGGGATGCCATCCTAGATGACTTAGGCCTCTTTCATTCGAAACACCACACATTGGGGCTTTGGCAGGATGACGTCGGCCTCGTCGAGTTCGTCAGAACTCTTCGGCGAGGCGCTATGAGTTGGGTCGAGCGCCACGAAAGCCATCGGCTAAGCTTTATGGAAAGCCAATACTTGCTGGCCCGTGTCGCCGTGGGCCTGAATTTTGCACACAAGAACCTCAACGTCGGCGCACGCAGCCACGCGTTCTTGTATGCAGCTCACAATCTCAAAGACTACATGACGCTCAACAATGTTGAATGGCCCAGACACGGTCCAGTGTTCCGTTTTCCAGCGACACGGGGAGCTATGTCTGATTCTCAATCTAAGGCCGAAACGCTTGCACCAAGAACCGAGCCTCCACCCGAAAAAGATCGTCTGTTTGATCAGATGATCACTCAGCTTCCAGCGCCGCAAAAACCAGTAATCGCAGTGCTACCATTCGACTGCCTTAGTGGGCAAAGCGACACCAACGGGTTTGTGGCTGGCATCAACCATGAACTTGTAACCGAACTTGCCAAAGTGGATTGGCTGTCAGTCGTCTCACCAACCTCCACCCAGCTCCTCAAGGATGCTTCTTTGGTTGGAGAAGAGATCGCACAACGTCTCGGGGCCCACTATTTGGTAGAGGGTTCCGTGCGTTATGACGATCAGCGCGTTCGCGTGACTGCCCATCTGGTAGATACATCGACCGGGCATGATCTTTGGGCTGATCGCCTGGATCACAAGACAGAAGATGTCTTTTCCTTGCAGGAGGAGATCGCGTCAGCCGTTGTCGGGCACATAGATTGGGAGTTACGGTTCGACTTGCGCGAACAAGCCCGGTTGAAACGTGGTGAGGTCAACGTTTGGGACAGGGTTCAAAAAGCGCTATGGCATCTCTTCAAATTCACAGATGAAGATACACAGAAGGCAAAGGATATTCTAACCAGAACTATCGACATCGCACCAGACTATGCACTTGCGCACGCGGTGATTGCGAACGCCGAGCTTCGGAAACTGTTCTTCGTCCAGGTCGATGATCGGGAAGAGGCGAAGGAACGCGCGCTATATCACGCAGAGCGGGCCGTGGCATTGGATGAACAAAGTAGTTTTGCGCACGCAAGTCTTGCCCGTGCCTACACTCAGTTCAACAAACACGATACCGCGATTGCAGAGGCTCAGCTCGCGGTCAGTCTAAATCCAAGCGCGGCAAACGCTCATTTGGTTCTTGGGTATGCGCATCTCGCAAACGGGCAGGCAAAGCTCGCGTTATCGCATTTCGAGACCGCTACCCGGTTTGGGCCATCGGGTCCTTATTTCAAGGTGAAATTGTTGGCTAAAGCCTTTTGCCTTTATGTTCTCGACAGTTTTGGCCAGGCCGAAAGTTGTGCGAGAACAGCATTGGAGGGAAAATCGGTTGATCCGTTCGGTCGCTATGTACTGGCGGCAATACTGATTCGGCAGAAAGCCATAGGCGCCGCGAGACGAATGATTCGTCAGAGCCAAGAAAAACGCCCCGACATGACCTGTTCCCGCGTCCGTCTGGCATTCGAAAACCTGCAACAACGCGATATTGACAGGTTCGTTGAAGATCTTCGGGAAGCTGGGTTGCCGGATTGAGCTTGGCCCTTTTCGATCTGCCAGGTGCCGCAAAAGCACTTCTTTCGAATCGTTAAGCCAGATAAGAAGCCAGGCCCCGTGCCTCTGGCAACGCATGTATCAATGAGGCGGATGGTCCGCAGCCGTTTGCCGATGGTGCAAACGGGTTGCGATCAAAACACCACTGACAATCTACGCACCACCAACGCCTTGATAGGTCTGAATGTCCATGCCCTTTGCAGCCACGGCTTCGACCGCAACGAATATCGGCACGAGACAGGCAAATAGAGAAGCTGTCGAAACACCGACTTTGTTTGTACCAAAATTTATCAGGTGGAGGTAGATAGCACCCATACCAACACCAATGAACAGGATCGATCCCCAGACCTGCCAAGAGTGGTCCAATGGCTGAGATGTACCAGCTTCATGTATCACAATGAACGGCAGCAGGACGACAATGCCAACAACGAATATCACGAATAAACCTTCATCTGGCTTAGGGTGCATGCGCCATTTCTTCAGAAGAACCAAATACAGCCCGCGGCAGGCATTGGAGGCTATCATCAAAAGAAAGGCGAGCGCGGGCGCATCGGCCAGAATATCCGCGCGGACCAAAACCATCCACCCGGTCATGAGCCCCATGAGACTGACAGCGATCAACACGATCTGGATCAGCCGGAAGACCATGGCCGAAAGCGCCAGGCCCGGCGCTATGGCGCGAAAGATCCGGTAGAGCAGAATGGCCAGAGCGGCATCGCTGAGATCGATCAGGGGCGCGCGCAGGCCAAGTTCGGCACCAAAGCCCGTCATGATGATCGCGAGGTAAAACAGCCCCGGCGAGCCATATCTCGCACGCAAGATCGGGGGTGAGGGTAAGCTTGGGCATTGGGACCGTCCTTATTGACACCTGGTCAGACATTTCTTGCAAGCACCGGCCTGTGCCGCGCGAATGTAGCACGGGCGCTGGTCCGGTTCGCGCGCTGCCCCACCCAGACGGAGGCAAGGACGATGACCGCGCCCAAGCCCTGCAGGGGTAAGAGCGACTGCCCAAGCACCACCCAGCCCAGGAAAACCGCAGTAACGGGGCTCATCATGCCCAACATGGCGACGGCACCGGGCTCGATCCGGGCGACACCCCGGAACCAGAGCGCATAGGTGGCTGCCGCGCCGATGAGGCCAAGCCAGACCAGCCCGGCCAGGTTCGTCGCCGTCAGCGGCGGCAAGGGCGGTTCGATGATCAGTGCGAACGGCAAAAGGACAAGCCCCCCGGCGGTCAGCTGCCACGCGGTGAAGCTCAGCGCCGAGACGGGCGGCTGCCACTTGCGGCTGAGCACGGTACCCGCCGCCATGGAGGCGGCACCGCCCAGACCCGCGGCGACACCGATGGGATCGAGTGCGGCCTCGGGTCCGATCAACAGCAGTGCGACGCCCAGTATGCCGGTTGCCGCCGCGGCGACCGCGCCAGCCCGGATCGGTGTGCCGAGCCAGCCGCGCGCCATGAGAATGACCATCATCGCCTGCAGCGATCCGAGCGTCGCCGCGACTCCGCCCGGCAGCCGATAGGCGGCCACGAACAGAAGCACCCAGAACAGGGCGAAGTTGAAGCTGCCGAGCAGGAAGGCGCGGCCAAGCCATGCGCGTGGCGGCAGGCAGCGCGTGAGGGCAAGCAGGAGCAGGCCGGCGGGCAGCGCGCGCAGCGCGGCAAGGGTCACGGGATAGCCCACCGGCAGCGCCTCGGTGGTGACAATATAGGTGCTGCCCCAGATCGCCGGGGCGAGCGCCGTGAGAAGAATGTCGCTGGTGCGTGACATGGATCGTATCTCCTTGTTCGGGGCTCACCAGAGCAGGTGATGGGGCAGCCGGGGTGGTCTGGCGCAGGCATCAAGGCCGATATCGCGCCGCATGTGCGGCGAGAGATCCTGTGCCAATACGCACAACCTGCGGCGGTGGATCCGGCTGCGCGAAAGACGGGCGAAAGAGGTCATGAGGGTCTCCTTTCAGGCGACAAGGCGGAGGGCGGCGCGGAGCTGTGCGGCAAGGTCTTCCCGCGGTCCGTTGACGAGGCGCGCGCCTGTTTCGCGCACGATGAGCGTGGGAATGGAGTGGACCTGAAGAGCGCGGGCCAGTTGCCTATCGGCTTCGACGACCCGGGCCGTGTGTGGATCGTCGAACGCATCGCCAAAGACAGTCGCCTCGAACCCGAGATCCCGTGCCACTGCCAGAACGGTTTCGGGGTCGGCAATATTGCGGGCTTCGCCCAGATGAGCTCGTTGCAGGCAGTCGAACATGTCCCAATGTGCGGCTTGCCCGCCAATGCGTTCGGCGGCCTTGCAGCCGAGGGCGGCGATCATACCGTGGGGATAGTCGAAGGGCGCTGCCCGCATGGCGTCGATATCGACAAGCTCCGGCCGGTCGCCGACCTGGCGGCAGGCGTCCCAGTGGCCAAGGATGGTCTCGCGGGCGTCTTCGGGTGCGCCCCAGCGTGCGGCCATCTCGGCGCGGCTGGCCTGCAGGACGAAGGTCCGGTGCCGGATATCGAGATCGAACTCCTCCGCAAGCCCGCGCATCCGCGACGAGATGTTGAAGCACCAGCAGCAGACGACGTCGTGAAAGAAATCTATTGTAAGGGACGGCATCACGCGGCCTCCTCTTGCCAATCCGCCCCGGCAAGGCGCACGGCGATCCGGGCGACATGCGCGCCCTGGAAGCGCGCCCCGGCAAGATCGGTCCCGGATGGTGCACGCGACCCGTCGGCTCCGGCGATGGTGCCCGCGCCATAGGGCGCGCCGCCCACGATTTCCTCGCCCGCCTTCTGACCAGCAAAGGTATAGGGCATGCCCGCGATCAGCATTCCGAAATGCTGCAACGGGATCTGGGTCGAGAGCAGCGTCGCCTCGTGCCCGCCATGCTGCGAGCCGGTAGAGGCAAAGACGGCCGCGACCTTGCCGACCAGCGCGTTCCGCGCCCAGAGGCCGCCCGCTTGGTCGAGAAAAGACTTCATCTGCCCGGCCATCATCCCGAACAGCGTTGGGGTGCCGAAGATGATGGCGTCGTAGCTTTCCAGATCGGCGGGAGACGCAACCGGGGTCTCGTCGGCCGCGAACCCGGCCTTCTGCCGGATCTCCTCGGGGACGGTTTCGGGCACGCGCCGCAGATCGACATGGGTGCCGGGCACCGAGCGCGCGCCTTCGGCCTCGGCCTCGGCAAGCGCGCGGACATGGCCATAGCTGGAATAGTAGAGAACAAGAACACGGGTCATGGGATCCTCTCAGTGTTTCGGGTTTCGTCACCTGAGAAGATCGGCGATGAGGCGGCCCGGAATAACCGGACCGCTCTCAATTCACTCTTTACGTGGATTGAAGAATGTCAGGGGTGCAGCGCGGCGCGCAAGTGATCGAGAAACGCCGTCACTTTCGCATCCATGCCGAGGCGCGAGGCCGTCAATGCGTAGATTTCAGGCGCTGGCAGTTCCCAATCGGGCAGTACGCGGACCAGCTCGCCGCGCGCGACCGCATCCTTTGACACGAAATCCGGCAAGGTGCCGATTCCCTGGCCGGCAATCAGCAGATCGCGCAGGACAAGGCTGTTGCCGACGCGGATGGGCGGATCAAGGTCCACGGTCACCGTTTCGGATGGACCGTGAAGGGTCCAGGCGATGAGGTGATCGGCCAGCAAAAAGCCGATGACACGGTGATCGGCAACGTCCAGCGGCGTTTCTGGAGCACCGACGCTGTCCAAATAGGACGGCGCGGCAAAGACCTGTTGCCGCATCGTCCCCAGCTTGCGGGCCACAAGCGCGGAATCCGGCATCGCCGCCCGGATCCGGATCGACACATCGAAGCCTCCCTCCACCATGTCGATCACCCGGTCATCCATCGAAAGCGTTAGGCGCAGATCGGGATAGGCGTCGAAAAACCCCGGCAGGATCGGCGCAATGACGGTCTGACCGAAGGAACTGGAGGCGTTCACCTTGAGATGGCCGCGTATCGCCCCGGCGCCGTCACGGATGCGCGTCTCGACCTGGGACACGGCATCAAGGATACCTGATGCTTCCTCGTAGAAGAGTTGGCCAGCATCGGTGAGTGACATTGAACGCGTTGTGCGGGTGAGCAATACCGTGCCAAGGCTCTCCTCCAAAAGCTTTATCTCGCGGCTTAGAAGAGCGGGAGAAACCCCGAGATCCTCCGCTGCACGCGCAAAGCTGCCTCGCTCGACAATGCGGCGGAAGGCGTTCATGACAGAGAGCTTGTCCATTGTTGCTTTCGACCAGTCCAACTGAAACGCTGCCTTGTGCGAGCGATCAAGTCGAGGAATACCATGAATGCGGATCTCGTGCGAACAGGCCGCAAGACTGCTCGGCTGTCAATTCGCCTCCCTCTTAGAGGATACCATATCTGCAAAACCCGCCAAACCGATGATCCGCATTCGAACCATGAACAAAGACCACCGGCTCACCTTCGGCGTATTGTGCGTAGGATAGCCTGACTGCACTTATTGCAACTCTGTGTTCCATTACTCTGGCGAGGTACTCTTGTAGCATTTGTTTCGAGAGATATAGCGCCAGACCCAAAGGCACTTGGAGCAATAATTCAGCTGTGTTCAGCCAAGAAAGCCAGGGCATCCCTCTCAAAACGTGGCCATTCCGGGTCGTTGTCCGGGATGGTATGGTTCGAGCTTTCGTAGGCGATGAACTTCGCGTTGGGCAATCCCTTTGCAAACAATCGTCCTTGTTCGACCGGTTGCATCCTGTCGCCGGTCCCATGGCAAACAAGGCACGGCACCTCGACCTTGGACAATATCGGTGAGATATCGATGTTATCAATCACGCTGCGATACCGCCCCATGTTTTCGGGTGAAATCATCTTTCGCATATCTTCGGCATATTGCCGCCGTTCTTCTTGGCTCGCGCCCGGCACGATGATTTGCGCCATCAAATCACGCAGAGACGGATAATCATCGTCCCACCCGGCAGTCATCATTTGCTTAATTGCGTTGGCGCGTTCCACATCTTTTTGCGATGTTCTTTTTGCCCGACCAACAGGGAACCCACCTATCATTACGATCGCAGACACGCGGTCAGGTCGGCGCGCTGCGAAGGCGGCTGCCACTGCGGACCCCTGCGATATCGCAAGGATCGGCGCGCGCCTTATATCCGCTGCGTCGAAAACAGTTTCCAAGTCATCAACGAACCGTTCGAACGTGCAGGTTTCTGCATCCCAGTCGGATAGACCGTTGAGCCGTGCATCAAAACGGACCAAACGATGTCGACTAGCGATGGATGTGTAAATTGGAGCTTTCCCCGGATTGCGCCAGTCAAGTTCCAAGTGTCCAATCCAGCTTGGCGCCTTTACGACCGGAGGACCGTCCCCAACTGAGCTCCAGGCCAGACTAATGTTGTCGTCTGTCTTACAATAGCGAATTTCCTGTGTTTTGGCGAAGTTAGCGCGCGATTTGGACACATGTTCATCGGTGAAGTTGATCGACAAAACTTCGATCGGCTGTTCAATGCCTTTGAACGTATGCAGCCCTTCTCGGCGCAATCGTTTAGCGTAATCCGCTCCGGCAAGATCACAAAGTACCTTTGAGGCCAGAATGCCCCCGGGTTCAGCTGCCGATTGGAGCCGCGCAGCGATGTTAACGCCGTCTCCGAAGATATCTTCGCCATCGACGGTAACGTCGCCGACATGCAAACCCGCTCTAAGCTGGATACGTTCCGGAACCAGATAGGGATGGTCTGGCTCTCTTAACTCGGTTTGAATCGCAATTGCCGCTTCTAGAGCGTTTCCTGCTGACGGAAATTCAATCAATGCTCCATCGCCCAACAGCTTGACCACCCTGCCAGATTTTTGTTCAACGATCGGCGTAACCAAATCGCGGTACAAGGTGTTCAGTGTTTTGAGAAGTAGCTTGGAGCCGCCCTGCATCATCCGACTGAAGCCGACGACATCCAGAGACATAATTGCAGCAAGGCGACGTTGGCTCATAGTTACTTCCCGCAAGTTGGCACGAAAACACTACCACTTTCATAGATTGTTAGAACCGGCAACTTGCCTAATACCTGTGAACGTGCGGTGGAAAGATCGGTAGCTAAGGTCTCGAATCGTCGGAAGACGTGTGGAGGCGATTATTCAAAAGGTATGCCTATCGGTTTTCTCAGGGAACGGCGGGTTTGTCCGCGGAGCAGACACTTGTCGGGATTGCGCCAATGACGGCTTCGAGCAGAAACTAGACTTTGCGCAGTAGGTGCACGTCCCTTTCTTACATCAACCGGTTTATCCCAATACCGTGTCTACACCCAGCCTATCCCGCACTCATCGCTGTCGTGGCCCTACAAAACCTGATCAGCGTCAATGCTTGCGCAACCACCAAGCACTATTGTTGCGATTTGCTCAGAAATCTTCACCACTGTAGGCCGCGTTTAGTCCGCATGCTTTCAGCTATGTAATACGTCATTTATGGTTCACCGCTATCAACATGAGGTAAATTCAGACTCAAAACTGAAAATGGGCGGCAGTCGTTTAGTGACTAGGATTCGAAGGAAAAATCAAAAAAAATACGTGGACTGCCCTTCGAAGCCAGGCAGTTTACTGCCCGCAAGATCGATTTGTTGGCTGGCAACACATTCGTTTACCAAAATCATTTGTCGCTTTTGATTGCTTCCGTCTCAATGTTAATCGTCACTTCATCGCCAACAAGCCCATTCGCGACTCCGTAGTCCATCCCAAACTCACTGCGCAAAATGGCGGTGTCGAGCGACAGTCCTAAAACCTCGCGTTTATGGCCAAACGGATATTCTGCGACTTTGTTTAGCGTAACATTCAGCGTTACGGGAAGAGTTTGATCCAAGATCGTCAATTCTCCGGTCACAGTTCCGCTGGTGTCGTCCGAAGCTGTGCCACCGTTCGCAACAAACTTGATTTCGGGATACGTCGAGACATCCAGGAAGTCTCGGTTTCGAACATGACCGTCACGCGCGTCGTTGAACGTGTTCACGGACGCCGCTTGGATTATAACCTCTACGTCGCGCAACTCTTGCGTTTCAGTGTCGTAAAAGAAGTTGCCCGACACTTCTGTGAACACACCAAGTGTTTTTGCGTAGCCGATGTGATCAATTGTGAAATAGATGGCCGTGTGCGTTGGATCGAGTTCATACCGCGCCATATCGGCGTTGGCCGCCATTGCATATGCACTTAGTGCAGCCGAGGTTACAATCGTTCGCGTTGTAGTGCCAAAGCGGCCGAGATCGGTTTTTAAGCGCGTAAAAGCCATAGTACGAAGACCTCCGAGTGGTAGCCAAGGTTATTAATAATATAGGTTGCAAACGGACAAAGGCCGTAAAAACATGAGCAACTCCACAATTCGCTGCGCAACATGGAACATTCATCGCGCAAAGGGACCAGATGGACAGGTCGATCCAAACCGTGTGGCCAACGCAATCGGGACGGAACTGACGCCTTTGGGTTTGGACATTCTGGCGTTGCAAGAAGCGGATGAGGAATGTCGACCGCACGCTCGGATCGTAGACGTGCAGAACATCTCTGAGCTTACGGGGCTCAGATACACACAAGACGCCCCCGCATTGCGTTGGGGAAGTCAGAGCGATGGATTTCTGGGAAGCATCCTGTTTCTGGGCGAGAGGTTTCAGCGCACCCATGCAGATGTGATTGATCTACCAGGTCATTGCCACCGGGGCGCCATAGTGTTCGAAACGCTGGTTGACGGTTATCCGTTGCGCATAATGACGATGCATCTCTCTTTGTCGCAACCGTTGCGCATCATCCAAATGCGTACCATTGGGCAGTACTTACATCGTCGCCCAACTATGCAAACACTCATGCTAGGCGACTTCAATGAATGGCGGCCTTGGGGCGGTTTGATGTTCCATCAACGGATTACTGGAACGGCCTTTCAAGGGCCTGCTCGAGCCAGTTTCCCGAGCCGAGCGCCTTTCTTACCCCTGGACAGGATCTTGACGGATTTTCCAGACGCAATTTCAGAGGTTCACGCACTAAAATCAGAGGTTTTGGTGCAGGCTTCGGATCACTTGCCTTTGACGGGCGTTGTTAAGCTTGGGAAAAGGCCGTGAGCGGTTGGTTGCCCACAAGGCTACCCGAAGGTCGTTGGCGGGCTAAATTGTTCTTAGGATCAATTGGGTGACGTTTATGTTTGGCGGTGATTTTTACAACGCGACAAGGCCTGTGGAGGTGGAACCACCTGTTGCCAACCTGTGCATAGCCAGCGCGGTCATTGCTCTTGCAATGGCAGTATGCTCATTACTGGCGTTTGGTTCCGCATTGCCCCCTTTGGTCGTCTTTGGGGTAGTCGTCGGATTGCTGATCCCGGGGTTGCGTCGAACCTATCCTTATGAAGTGTTGGGTCTGTGTAACCTTGTAACCCTAATCCGCGCTGCAATGGTCGCGTTTTTGGCTGGCACTGTGGTCGCGCCAACCGTGAACCCTTGGCTGGTATTTGTGGTGGCAACAGTAGCATTCGCATTGGATGGCGTAGACGGCTGGTTGGCGCGGCGATCAAAACTGACATCCCGATTTGGCGCGAGGTTTGATATGGAAACGGACGCGTTGTTGGGCGCGGTCCTCTCTGTGTGGCTTTTGGTATCAGGGACAACAGGCCTGGAAATTCTGGTTCTTGGTTTCATGCGATACACCTTCTGCGCAGCAAGTCTATTTTTGCCCGCATTGCAGGCTGAACTCCCCGAGTCGTTCCGTCGAAAAGCAATTTGCGTTATACAAATCGGTGCGTTGGTCACGCTCCTGTTTCCCTTGACGCCAACAACAGCGTATTTGCCGATATCTTTTATGGCTGCGATACTGCTCGCATGGTCCTTCTTTGTGGACATCAATTGGCTTCTTGGGCGTGCTGAATGAGGCAAGCACTTTTCTTAGCTTTGGGTGCGTTGGCTGTTTTTTCTGTTCTCGCGCTGCCAAACCATCCAAGCGCTTTTGGGTGGGGTGCGGTGTTGCGCTGGCCTCTCGAGCTGCCTGTCATACTATTTCTGATGATGGTGCTGGGTCGGCGCTTGATCATCGTACACGCGGTCGCGCTGGCTTTGTTGGCTGTCGCTGTTTTGAAGCTCGCCGACTATGCAATGTTTAGCGCTTTTGACAGGCCTTTTAATCCGGTCGTTGATATGCCCTTGATCGCTGCAGGGTTCTCATTCGCCCACGATAGCCTTGGTTTGGTTGTATTTGTTTTTGCAGTGTCATCGACCATTTTGTTGCTGGCCCTGCTTTACGTTTTTATAGTCCAGGGCTTTGCCGCTTGGGCGTCACTTGGACAAAATGCAAAAACAGGATTGGCAGCAGCTTTGATCGGCGTCGGCTGCACTGGATGGGCTGTCGCGGATGCGGGTCATCACCTCAGTTTCTGGAAATTGGGAAACAGCCCGCCGGGGACCACCTGGACCGCTCGCTTAGCAGTAAATCGCGTAGAGGAAATACAGAGAACAACCAGAGATTTGGCTGAGTTTCGTAAGGCCGCAGGTTCAGATACCTATGCCAATCAGACCGGATTGTTGAACAAGCTTGATGGGCGGGATGTGCTTTTGATCTGGATTGAAAGCTACGGTCGCGCGAGCTTCGACAACCCGCTGTACGCGCCAACGCATCTTGCAACGCTGCGGTCTGCTCAGGCGGAAATCGCGGGTTCGGGCCTTGCCATGAAAAGCGGTTGGCTGACCTCGCCAACGGCAGGCGGACAAAGCTGGTTGGCACATGGGACCCTGGGGTCCGGCTTGTGGACCGCCGATAACGGGCGCTATCAAGCGATGATCGACAGTGGGCGCAAATGGCTATCTCATATCGCGCAAGCGGCGGGGTATCGGACAGCCGCTGTCATGCCTGCAATCACAAAGGACTGGCCCGAGAGCCGAGCGATGGGGTTTGAGCTTGTTTTTGACAAGGCCACAATCCCCTATGCGGGCGAGAGTTTTCGCTGGGTCACGATGCCCGACCAATTCACCTTGGCTGCGTATCCCGATCTCTTGCCGCCGGACCCGAGACCTGATTTTGTCCAGATCGCCCTGATCTCTTCACATGCCCCTTGGACGCCAATCGCAGATGTAATCCCGTGGAAGGACGTAGGCGACGGCACCGTCTTCAATGAGATGGCCTTACGGGGACCGACACCTGAAGTGTTGTGGAAAGACCGGGATGCCGTGCGGGACGCGTATCGCAGATCGGTAGACTACGTTTTGCAAGTCGTCTTTTCTCATGTTCTTCAACTGGCCGACGATGCACCACTGGTCATTGTCGCAGGGGACCATCAAGCCGCTGGATTTGTATCAGGCAGTGACAGCAAGGATGTAGCTGTTCATATAATCGGACCCCCGCAAGTCTTGGATCACATCGAGCATTGGCGTTGGACCGAAGGGCTTGTCCCCGCATCCGACGTCCCTGTTCGCCGAATGGACAGTTTTAGGGACAACTTTATCGCGGCCTTTTCTGACAAGACCTCAACCGCAATGGTGACGCAATGAACCGGTATTGGGTCAGGTTGGTCGTATCGATCACGTTGATTATCGCGTTGCTTTGGTGGACGGATTTGGCGCGTGTCGCTGATCATCTGCGGATGCTTAGCCTGGAATGGGTAGGGCTTTCGATCCTTGCAACAACTGCCGCAACCTTCTCCATGGCATTCCGATGGCAACTTACAGCGCGCACGTTGGATATTCGGTTTGATTACTCTTTTGCCCTGCGCGAATACTATATCGCGCAGCTGGTGAATATGGTTCTGCCCGGCGGCGTTCCGGGGGATCTGACCCGTGCGGTTCGGGCGGGGAAGAAAGCAGACCTCAAACGCTCAGCTCAATCTGTGTTCGCGGAACGGCTGTTGGGGCAAATCGCGATCATGGCAGTCTTTTTTCTGGGCGTCTGTGCTGCGCTAATGTGGCCCGCAGGCTTCGATCATCCTGAACTGAGCATGACAGTTCTTGCTGTGTTGCTATGCGCTCTAGTCGTGGTGAGCCTTATGTCACTTGCCCTTCCATCAATTGGGAGGTTCGTTGTCTTTTTGATCAGGTTACAACGTCGAACGGCCTTTGTTTTGCTCGGCTTAGTCAGCTCTGCATGTCTGATACTGGGATTCTACGCGTCAGCAAGGGCTGTAGGGGTTGTCATACCATCAGGCGGCTTGCTTATCATTATTCCTCTGGTGTTGACCGCCATGCTGATCCCTATGTCGATTGGTGGTTGGGGTTGGAGGGAAGGAGCCTCTGCCGCCTTATTTCCAATAATCGGGCAGTCATCCAGTGCGGGCATTGCTTCGGGTGTCACTTATGGCGCCGTTATCCTGATCGCCGCGCTGCCAGCAGTTGCAATTCTGCTGTGGCCAAGATCGCTTGAACTGCAACTAACGACAGGGAGAAGAAATTCGCTATGAAACAGCCCGCCCACCTTACACGCCGTTTTTTTCTTCAAACCGGAGCAGCCGGTTTTGCCGCTTCTGCATATGGGTTGCCGGCACTAGCAGCTAACTTACAACCTTTGAATTTCCAGCTGTCGTGGCTGCATTCAGTGCAGTTTGGCGGAAGTTACATTGCGAAAAACAAAGGGTATTGGTCCGATCTGGGTTTGGATGTCTCACTCGCCCAAGGCGGTCCAAACGCGCCTGTCGAGCCGCCCGTGGTTTCAGGAACTGCTATGGTTGGGATATCAGCTGCGGACTATACCGCCGCCGCTGTGGCGCAGGGCGCGCCGTTCAAAATTATCGCTGTTGCAATGCAAAAGAATCCGTTCGCGATTGCATCGCTTGCGGCCAACCCGGTAAACGAACCCGCGGATCTGGTCGGCAAAAAGATCGGTATGGCCGTCGCGAATACGCCCGTCTTGCAAGCCTTATGCACGTTGAACGGGATAGACATCGACCAAATTGAAATTATCCCCACTCAATATGACCCGGCACCGTTAGTCAGTGGCCAGGTGGATTGCCTGCTTTGCTGGGAAACAGATTTGCCCGTCGCCATGACTGTGCGGGGCGTCGACAACACCACAATGCTCATGGCTGACTACGGGTATGCCGTTCATTCTCAAACCTATATCGCCACAGAAGACTCTCTTGCTCAAAGGCGCGCAGAGCTTGTGTCTTTACTGAAAGGCGAAGTCATGGGGTGGAATGATTATCACAAAGACACCGACGCCGCCGCCCAGTTGACGCTGGAGATGTTCCCTGATGCAGGTCTGGATCTCGCCGCGCAAAAGCTGCAGGCCGCGCGCCAAGTGCCGCTGATGTTCTCAAACCTGACGGCCGAGTTCGGGTTCGGTTGGTTCACCGACGAGACTGTGGCGGCCAATGTCGAAACGCTCGCGCTGTTGGGTCGAAACGTTACTCCTGACCTTTGGGACAGGTCGCTGCTGGAAGAGGTGTATGGCTGACCCGAGGGCTGACGCGTGACCACGCCCGGAATCTCCTGCACCAACATCCGGAAGAGTTTTGATCGCACAGAGGCGGTGTCAGAGCTTTCGGTTGACTTTCGATCCGGTAAGACGACGGCGTTGGTTGGACCATCCGGCTGCGGGAAATCAACCGTTCTGCGAATGATAGCCGGGTTGGAAACACCCGACACGGGGCACATCACGATTGGCAGTGAAACACCAAAACAGGTCGCCCGTCGCGGGGGGCTTGCCATGGCGTTTCAAGACGCATCGCTGCTGCCATGGCGAACCGTAAGATCCAACATCGCATTGGGTGCGGAACTCGCTCGCAAACCGGTGGATCGCGTAGATGACCTGATAAATCTTGTCGGGCTGGACGGGTTTGCCGAGCATCGGCCTGCAGAACTGTCAGGTGGTATGCGCCAACGCGCCGCAATCGCGCGCAGCCTTATTTCAGAGCCAGAGGTCCTGCTGTTGGACGAACCTTTTGGGGCCGTCGATGCGATCACGCGACGTCGATTGAATCAAGAACTCCCGCCGTTGTGGCGTGAGCGCCAAACGACAACACTTCTCGTTACGCATTCCGTGGAAGAGGCGGTTTTGCTATCGGATCGCGTGATCGTGCTGTCACCTCGGCCTGCGCGTATCTTGGCCGATATACAGGTCGAAATTAACCGGGACTGCACAGTTTCCACTGCAACTTCACCAGACTTTCGCGCTTTTGTGACGCAAGTACTGACCGCGTTGGAGGAGGCTGAGTAGGTGGAACCGGGACGTATCATGCTGGGCGTCTTGCTTATGCTTCTAATCTGGGAAGGCTTGGCGCACGTTCAGCCAAACAGCGTGTTGATCAGTGGACCATTTGATATCGCGGAGTATATCAATGATCATTCTGGGCTACTTTTCAGGGCAGCGACCGAAACCTTAAGGAATGCCGCGCTCGGGTTCTTTTGGGGAAACCTTGCGGCGGTGGCCCTGGCCTGTTTCGTGATCTTGGTCCCGAAGTCAGAATGGGTAGTATCGGCGCTCGCGCTTCTAGTGTTCTGCATTCCGCTGATCGCGAGCGGCCCGATTTTACGGGTCCTGTTCGGGCCCGGAGCTGGCCCACAGATCGCTTTGGCGGCACTGGCTGTTTACTACACCACATTCCTGGCCTTGGTTGTGGGTCTTCGGGCGATCTCGAAAAGCTGGACAGATTTGATGGCCGTTTACGGTCGGGGCCGCATGTCGACCCTATTCGTTGTGCGATTCAGAGCCAGTTTGCCTTACCTGTTTGTGGGATTGCAGATCGCGGCGCCAGCTGCCTTTCTGGGTGCGATGATTGGAGAATTCACAGGCGCCGAGCGAGGATTAGGTGTTTTGACCTTGAGGGCCATGCGCGGTCTTCAAACGGATGCGACCTGGGCGCTGGCGGCTATTTCCGCATCACTGGCTATGCTCGGGTATGCATGCGTTGGCCTGCTCAAAAACAAACTGACACCACATGCACCGACAATCCTGCAATCGACGCCCAGAGTTGGTCAAAAGCGCGCGCTCTCTACTCAAATACTTGGTATCGTTTTTCTGTCTGCCATGGTTTTGGTTCTGTGGCAGGGACTCATGGATTTATTTAACCTGAATTCGTTCTTCGCGAAGCGACCAGCAGATATTTGGACCTTCGTTTCCAACACAACGAACCTGAACACATTACTAACTGCGCTTGGCGAAACCCTGGCTTATGCGATACCCGGATATCTCGCCGGTTTGGCGCTTGGTGCGGGACTGGCCGTGATTTTAACGCTTTGGCCACCAGTGGAGCGGGCGATTATGCCGACCGCCATTACATTACGCGCCGTGCCGATCATCACAACTGCGCCCTTGCTGGTTCTGGCATTTGGGCGCGGCTTTACCGGGACCGTTGCAATTGTCGCTGTGATGGTTTTCTTCCCAACTCTTGTTGCCTGCCTGCAGGGATTGCGGCAGGCTCCGAAGCAAATCGTGGATCTTTTTGAAAGCTATGGTGCCGGTCGTTTGAAACTACTCCGATGCGCCCAAATCCCGGCCATGTTGCCCGCTTTATTCGCGTCTGCCCGCATGGCAGTGCCAGCCGCGCTATTGGCTGTCACTACAGCTGAGTGGCTGGCAACCGGGCGCGGCATAGGCGTGTTAATGGCACTGACCGCGAGTACATCAAACTACAATATGCTGTGGTCCTGCGTTGTCCTTTTGTGTCTTGCGGCAGTCACAGCATACGCTGGAGTTGCATGGTGCGAAAAGCGGGTTCTGCGCGTTTATGCGAGCGAGCAAGTGGTATGACAGAAGCTGTTTTTGCAATCCCTGGTGACAAAGACCGGCGCACCGGCGGATTCATCTACGAAGCCACCGTATTGCGGGTTCTTAACGAGATCGGTTGCAAGACCGAACACCTGAAACTACCGGGTCGATTTCCCGACCCAACGCAGGACGATATGGCAGTGGCACTGAACGCCCTGCGCGCCGTACCCGGAAAACGCCCGATTATCCTTGATGGATTGGTTTTTGGCTCCATCGATCCAGAGGGTTTGGCGCAGGTGAGCGCCCCTATAATAGCAATGATACACCACCCCCTTGGACTAGAAACTGGGTTGCCGACGGAACGGGCTGAATTTCTGCTCAAAAACGAAGCCGCAGCTCTTCGGCACGCAGCACATATTGTCGTTCCAAGTCCAGAAACTGCGCGCGTGCTGGTCAACCAATTGGCTGCAAAACCGGATCTAATAACTGTCGCACCCCCAGGTTTTGATCGTCCGGTTGTCTGTAAACAGCCGAAGCGTCCGCCTTTGATTTTGTCAGTTGGCCTGTTGGCCCGCCGCAAAGGGCATGACACTCTTCTAGGTGCGCTTGAGACAATCAGGGACTTGGAATGGCAGGCTGTTATCGTTGGCAAGGAGCACGACGATAACACTGCGATTGAGCTTTACTGTCAGGCCAGGGCCCTCGGTCTAACTGAGCGCGTGACCTTCACGGGAGAGTTGGACCGAGCCCCGTTGAACGACTTGTTCAACTCGGCGACACTTTTCGCGCTTGCGACCCGGTACGAAGGCTACGGAATGGTTCTTAGCGAAGCAATGATGTTCGGACTTCCAATCGTTTCCTGCGACGTGGGTGCTGTCCCTGAAACAGTCGGTGACGCGGGGATTCTGTTGCCACCCGAGGACGCTCTGGCCTTTGGAGCTACTCTGCGTTTGCTTCTCAAAGACCAAGGAACGCGAGCACGCTTGGGAAGACTGTCAGACTTGAAGTCACAGTCTCTACCAACGTGGCGTGAAACCGCGGGAACATTCGCCTGCGTAATCAAATCACTCGCCGAGAAAACCAAATCATAGAGCTTTTTAGCAAGGGCTTCACCAAGATTTGTTTTTTGGCCACACAGTCTTAGCGGTCAGATCAACGGCAAAAGACGTGCTTAGCCGTAACGACCTGAAAGATTTCATCCAGCAAGGCATCGAAGCCTAGAAGCGCAAGATCGCTGGTTTGTGTTGGACCGACTTCGCAGGGGTTCGCTGACGCATAGTGACTGTGCGTTCTCGCTAGTGGCGAGCACTTGCCCGACCTCCCATCTTTGGCCTGAAAGGAGACAACCGATGCTCGATACATATACCATTCGCCAAGACGACATGCCTCAAGAAATGCGGTTTCTCTTGGACCAATACCCCCGCGACAGTTGGGAAGCCCATCCAGGTTTCAAAGAGAAAACCGAGCATTGGCTCGGCGCGCATGAGATGTTCCGCCGTGTTGCGGAACGTATTCGCTTGGATACAGAAGGGGTTTTGAGCAACGAGATAGGGTTGGACGACTACGTTGGGCGGCTGTCGTACTATGGCGGCAACCTGGTTGGAAACCTGCATGGCCATCACGGCTGGGAAGATCGCAGCTATTTCCCTGCACTATCTGCTGCGGACCCTCGTTTTGATGCGGGGCTTGAGTTGCTAGAACAGGATCACTTCGATCTGGATAAGGTGCTGAGTGACTTCACCGGCACTGCGAACCGTGTGATCAAGCTATCCGCACTTGATGAGGAGCAAGCTTACGACGAAGCCGGACAGCTCCATGCGACGAGCAACACGATTGAAGCGTTCCTTAAACGGCATCTCAGCGATGAAGAAGAATTGGCCGTGCCAATCATCTTGCATCACCGGCTCAGAGGATGATGCTGAAGTTATGGCCGACACGTCTACCGAAGTAGACCAAACTGATATCAACAAGCGCCGCGCACGGGGTGAATTCGTGCGCGGTGTCAGCGGCTTTCGCCACGCTATTGGCGATCCAGTGTTTCCAGCAGAACCTGTTCGCTATCACCTATTCGTAGCACTGAATTGTCCGTGGTGTCACAGAGTGACGCTAGCGCGAAATGTGTTGGGCCTTCGAAACAGCATCACGATGGACGTTGCATTTCCAAACCGCACCGGCGACGACGATCCAGAGGCGCCAAACCTATGGGAGTTTGCGCCTGATCGGATTGCATCGCTCACAAGTGAGACTTTGCCAGAATGCACGAGTGAGACCGGCACCGGCAAAGGACTGCGCCTTGCCAAAGAGATCTATCGTGCCGAAGGCTCTGAAGAGTAATCCCTTCCAATCCTGTATGACAAGATTGCAGGGCGCATAGTTAACAACGAAAGCGCTGAAATTGTCCGAATGCTGGACGCATCAGAGGATTCTCTTGCAGCACAATCCCGGCAGCTGAACGCGTTAGGCTTTACCCAGACGAAGTGCCGATTCACCAAATTCACGACCTGAACGAACGGATTTATACAGCGATTAACAATGGTGCCTACAAGGCCGGGTTTTCCTCTGATCAAACGTTCTTTAAAACAGCCTTTGACGCCTATTTTGAGACACTCGAATATTTGGAGGAACATCTCTCAGATGGCAGGCCCTATTTGACAGGCAACCACTTTTCAGAAGTAGATCTTCGCCTGTTCCCAACTCTCTATCGTCACGATCCCGTCTACTATGTGCGAATGAAGCTTAATGGTGCGAGAATCCTAGATTACCCGTACTTGTGGCGGTGGCTGTGCCGTGTATACGCGTTGCCTGGAATTGCCGAGGCAGGTTCTCTTGTACACTGCCGCCAGGGCTATTTCGGACGCAGTTGGAATGTTGTGCCCAATGGGCCTTTCAAGCCAATGTCGTACCCAGAGGCCTATCGCCACCCTGACCTCGCAACACTGTAGGCCTCGTCAAATTGTATTTGGGAGGCCTAACTTCGAAACCAAACGTTTCTGTTTTGGACGACGGGAGCATTTTTCCTCCGCATTTCGTAACCTGTAAATGTTTAGTTGCAAATGTCCGGTTTGGGCTGTTTGCGGACATCCATCCAGCCCGCAAACCTAACCAATGTTCTTCAACAGTTCAGTCACCGTCATTTGAGAAAGCAGATTTCATGAAGTCCTCTTTCATCATGTGAGCTTTCATGGCCGGTAGGCCGATGGCTTTCAATCCGATGATTGCTGCATAGATCAAAGTCGCTGAGGCAAGGGCGTCCAAGAACCACCCGATAGGTGTCGCAGTAACACCAAGTTGCCCTGGCAGCGTTGCAAGTGCCGGTATCGTCCAAAACCCGGTCAAGCCATGTAGAACCAGCGCGATCCAAAACCCGGCGCAGTACGGGCAATGCCATTGTTCATAGAGTGAACTTAGCGCCCGAAACCATCATACCAATGGATCGCAGGCCGACAATGCACTAACAATCAATTTGGACCAGTCAGATGAGGCTGCTCACAGTCGCGTTTTGCGCAAATTTTTCAGATATTCAGTAAACCGGTGCGTAAGAGCACCTTTTTCCAAGTTGGGATCAGTGGCGAGTAGGAGTTTGATGGTCCTCATAGCAGTTCCCTCATCTATCCAGTGAGACAAACCGACCGATAACGTGCCAAGGAGAAGAGAATTGAGAAGCAGCCAACGGTCGGCCCTAACAGGGGCAGATCAGAAAAACCGTATGAGAAAGATATGCTGCGATGTCGTCATAGAATAAGACAGCCCTATCACCGGGTGCACGTCAATACCTTTGATTTATTGATGCTGACAAAGAAAGCGTCCGATTAGAAAATCAGACGCTTTCCAACCACTATGAAAACAAGGGGATTTTGATGCTTGGGCGACAAAGACCCTGTATTTGGGCGAAAAATACGCCGATTTGGGTCTCAATTGCTTGGTGCATCAACAGCGACCCCCCCCGTCTCAGCCACATTTCGAATGCCCGCAGCTGCGGCAGGTCATGCAGCCCTCGATCATCACCATGTCATACTGGCCGCAGGACGGGCAGGCCTTGCCGCGGGGGGCGTCCATGTTGACCACCTGCGCCTGCGGGTCGGACTTCAGCCCCATCCCTTCGCCCTCGAGGAACCCGATCGCGATCATGTGCTGCTCGATTACGCCGCCGATCGCCGCCAGGATCGAAGGGATATACTTACCCTGCACCCAGGCCCCGCCGCGCGGATCGAACACGGCCTTGAGCTCCTCGACCACGAAAGACACGTCACCACCGCGCCGGAACACGGCCGAGATCATCCGGGTCAAGGCCAGCGTCCAGGCGTAATGCTCCATGTTTTTCGAGTTGATGAACACCTCGAACGGACGCCGCCGGCCGCCGATGACGATGTCGTTGATGGTCAGATAGATCGCGTGTTCGCTGTCGGGCCATTTCAGCTTGTAGGTCGAACCCTCAAGCGATTGCGGCCGGTCCAGCGGTTCGGACATGTAGATGACATCGCCGCCATCCACCTCGTGCGGCGCATCCGCACTTTCGCCCGGCACTTTGTCGTCGCTTTCCGAAACGGTCAGAACCGAACCGGTCACGTCGTTCGGGCGATAGGTCGTGCAACCCTTGCAGCCCTGATCCCAGGCCTGCATATACACGTCCTTGAAGGCGTCGAACGAGATGTCCTCGGGGCAGTTGATCGTCTTCGAGATCGAGCTGTCGATCCATTTCTGCGCCGCCGCCTGCATCTTGACGTGCTCGGCCGGGGTCAGGGTCTGGGCGTTCACGAAATAGTCGGGCAGCTCGACATCGCCGAACTTGTCGCGCCACATCTGAACGGCATAGTCCACCACCTCTTCCTCGGTCCGCGAGCCGTCCTTCTGCAAAACCTTGCGCGTATAGGCATAGGCAAAGACCGGCTCGATCCCCGACGATACGTTCCCTGCGTACAAAGAGATCGTCCCAGTGGGCGCGATCGAGGTCAGCAGCGCGTTGCGGATGCCGTGTGCACGGATGGCTTCGCGGACATCGTCATCCATCTGCTGCATCGTGCCGCTGGCCAGGTATTTCTCGGCATCGAACAGGGGGAACGCCCCTTTTTCCTTGGCCAAGTCGACCGACGCCAGATACGCGGCGCGGGCGATCGCGTGCAACCAGCGCTCGGTCTGACGCGCCGCCTCGTCAGAGCCATAGCGCAGACCCAGCATCAACAGCGCATCCGCCAGTCCGGTCACGCCCAGCCCGATGCGGCGTTTGTCCTGCGCTTCAGCCTCTTGTTCGGCCAGTGGGAATTTTGACACATCAACGACATTGTCCATCATCCGGACAGCCGTGGCGACAAGTTCTTGCAGGGCCTCTTCATTCAAACGGGCTTTTGCCTCAAACGGTTCAACCACCAAACGCGCCAGATTGATCGAACCCAACAGGCAGGCGCCATAGGGCGGCAATGGCTGTTCGCCGCACGGGTTCGTGGCCGCGATGGTTTCAACATAGCTCAGGTTGTTGGCCTGATTGATCCGGTCGATGAAGATCACACCCGGTTCGGCATAATCATAGGTGGCCTGCATGATCTTGTTCCACAGATCACGCGCCTGAACCGTGTGATAGACCTTGCCGTCAAAGATCAGATCCCACGAGGCATTGGCCTTGACCGCTTCCATGAACGGATCGGTCACCAGAACCGACATGTTGAACATGCGCAGGCGGGCCGGGTCGGATTTGGCGGTGATGAACTGTTCGATATCCGGGTGGTCACAGCGCATGGTCGCCATCATCGCGCCACGGCGCGAGCCCGCCGACATAATCGTGCGGCACATGGCATCCCAGACATCCATAAAGCTCAGCGGCCCCGACGCATCCGCCGCGACGCCTTTCACGTCAGCGCCACGCGGGCGGATGGTCGAGAAATCATAGCCGATCCCCCCGCCCTGCTGCATGGTCAAAGCGGCCTCTTTCAGCATGTCGAAAATGCCGCCCATGCTGTCGGGTACCGTACCCATGACAAAACAATTGAACAGGGTCACCTGACGCGCGGTGCCGGCACCTGCTGTGATCCGCCCGGCAGGCAGGTATTTGAAGTCTTCCAGCGCCTCATAGAATTTCTCTTCCCAGTGCCCCGGGTCGTTTTCCGCCCGCGCCAGATCACGGGCGATGCGCCGCCAACTGTCTTCAACCGTTTGATCGATGGGGGTGCCATCCGCCTGTTTAAAGCGGTACTTCATATCCCAGATCTGCTCGGCGATGGGGGCGGCAAAGCGGCTCATTGGTGATTCCCTGTGCTGAAAGAGGTATCCAGACTACCTCAAATCACATGCGCACCACAACACCTTGATGACAACTGGAACCAAGCTACAATATAAAGATGGTCTTCGGGACGACTCTGTGGGAAAGCTGTGGATAATTACGTAAACCTCATAAAACTGTCCGTTGGTTCGGAAAGCGTCGACACGCTGATGGCCTGGCAGGACAGCTATCGCCAGCGGTTCGCAGATGGCCTTCCACGCCACGTCACCCGCATGTGGCCCAAGCGCGAAGCCGAAATTCTGAACGGCGGATCGATCTATTGGGTCATCAAGGGCGTAATCCAGTGTCGCCAACGGATCCTGCGGCTGGATGAAGTGATCGGAGACGATGGTATCCGCCGCTGTGCCATTGTGCTGGACCCCAAGCTGCACCGCACCCAGAACGCCCTGAAACGCCCGTTTCAGGGATGGCGTTATCTCAAGCCTAAAGATACTCCTGCCGATTTGCCCAAAAACCGCGAGCAGGACGATGCCCTGCCCGATGATCTGAACCGCGCCCTGGCAGAAATAGGTGTGCTGTAGTTACCGCAACCGATCCAGCAATTCGGATAGAACCGCTTTTTCTGTCGGATCATATTTTGCAACGCGACTGCGCCACAGCGTGGCCTGCGATTGCAGGATCAGACCGTCCGAGAGGATCTTCAGGTGGTTCGCGCGCAGGGTCTCTCCGGTCGAGGTGATGTCGGCAATTGCTTCGGCGGTTTCATTCATCACCGTGCCTTCAGTCGCACCCTGACTGTCGACCAGCGTGTAATCGGCCACGCCCGCTTCTGTCAGGAATTCCCGAACCAGACGGTGGTATTTGGTGGCGATCCGCAGCCGGTGGCCATGGGTTTTGCGAAACGCAGCTGCTGCCGCGTCCAGATCATCAAGCGTATCGACATCGACCCAACATGCCGGAATTGCGATGATCAGATCAGCCTTGCCGAATCCAAGCTGCGAAACCTCTTCAACCTGCTGTTCCCAGCGCGGCAGTTTCTCGTGCACCAGATCGATCCCGGTGACGCCCAGATGAATCCGCCCCGCCGCCAGTTCACGCGGAATTTCCCCCGCCGACAACAGGATCAGAGAGACACCGTCGATCCCTTCGACCTTGCCCGCATATTCCCGGTCCGACCCGCTGCGTGACAAGGTGATGCCGCGTTTTTCGAACCATGAGAAGGTCTTTTCCATCAACCGGCCCTTCGACGGCACACCCAGTTTCAGGCTCATACAGCACCCTCCTCAATCTCCAGCATCAGGTCGGGGCGCAACACGCCGCCGACAGCCGGGATTTCGTCTCCACGGCCCAATTGCCGTGTCAGCGCGTCATAGCGCCCGCCCGTGGCGATCGGAGGCAGGTCAGGCCGACCTTCCGCGTAAAACCCAAATACGAACCCGTCGTAGTATTCCATCGATGTCCGGCCGTAGGCGGCCTCGAAATCCAACCGATCCACATCGACGCCACGCGCCTGCAGCGCAGCCACACGCGCTTCCAACCGGTCCAGTGCGGGCGTGATCTGCGGCAGATCCACCGCCACGTCGCGCAGCTGTTCCAGCGCAAATGGCATGGTTTCGCGCACATTCAGCAACGTTTCCAGCCCGGCCAGTTCATTGTCGGAAATCGGCGGCGTATCGCGGTCTTCGCGCAGGGCTTCGATGCGCGCTGCGATTTCGGCCTTGCGGCGCTTGCCGATCATAGGGGCGTCAAAGGCCATCGGGTCAGCTGCGTCCAGCAGCGCGGCGCGCCCTTCCGAGGGCGCCTTGCGACCTGCAAACCGATCCAGCAAGATGCGGAACCGGCGCGGTCTCCACAGGTGCCGCATCAGGGCGGCCTTGCGACGCTCGGTCGTGCGCAGCCCTTCGACCGCGGCGGTGAGGATACCGATATCCCCGGTCGCCGCGCGCAGGGGCAACCCGCGCAACTGGAGCGCCATCAGCGAAAACACCTCAGCATCGGCCCCGGCGGGGTCTTCCCGGTCAAAGACCTCATAGCCCACCTGGATGTATTCATTGGCGCGGTCGGGGTCATGCTCCTGACGGCGGAACACCTCGCCCGAATAGGTATAGCGGGCCGGTTCGGCCCCGTCGCGCATGTGCATCTGCACCACCGGCAGGGTGAAATCCGGGCGCAGCATCTGTTCGCCACGCAGCGCGTCCGAGGTAACATAGGCGCGCGCGCGGATATCCTCGCCGTAGAGGTCCAGCAGCGTCTCGGCCGATTGCAGCAGCGGCGGGTCGACGACCTGCGCCCCGGCGGCCTCGAAGCGCACGCGCATCATCGCGGCCCGGGCCTGGATCTGGGATCGGTTGGGCATGGCTTAGTCCTGACTGTCCAGAATCTCGCGCACCTTGGCGACCAGATCGCTGCGCGGCACCTCGAACTGGCTGGGGCGTTCCTTCCATTCCTCGAGCGTGGCGCTTTCGGCAATCTTGGCACCCAGGATCAGGTCCTTGATCTGCACGATGCCTTTGGCTTTTTCGTCGCCGCCCTCGATCACCGCAATCGGAGAATTCCGCTTGTCCGCATATTTCAGCTGGTTACCAAAATTCTTGGGATTGCCCAGATAGACCTCGGCCCGGATGCCGGCATTGCGCAGCTCGGCCACCATCGCCTGATAGTCGGCCATGCGGTCGCGGTCCATTACGGTCACGACCACAGGGCCGGTGGCCTGAACGCTGATCCGGCCCTTTTCGCGCAACGCGGCGAGCAGGCGATCAACGCCGATGGAGATGCCTGTCGCAGGCACTTCCTGCCCGGTAAAGCGCTTGACCAGATCGTCATAGCGCCCGCCGCCCGAGACCGAGCCGAACTGCCGCTTGCGGCCTTTCTCATCAAAGATCTCGAAGGTCAGTTCGGCCTCATAGACCGGCCCGGTATAATAACCCAGACCGCGCACGACCGAGGGATCGATCTGGATGCGATCAGCGCCATAGCCGCCCGCGGCCAGCAACTCGCCGATCTGTTCCAATTCCGCAATGCCTTCGGCGCCGATCTTGCTGTCACCCACGGCCGCACGCAGATTGGCCAGCGTTCCGGCGGCTGCATCGGCCTTGGAGGTCAGGAAGGCGATCACCGGCTCGGCCTGATCTTCGGACAGGCCCACACCGTCGATGAACGCGCCCGAGACATCCAGCCGGCCCTTGGTCAGCAACTCGCGCACGCCCTGCTCACCCACCTTGTCGAACTTGTCGATGGTGCGCAGAACGTCGTCGCGCGCTGCCGCGTCCGCGCCTAGGCTCATGGCCTCGAGCACGCCGTTCAAAACCTTGCGGTTGTTGACCCGGACCAGATAATCGCCGCGAGGAATGCCCACGGTTTCCAGCGTATCCGACAGCATCGCGCAGATTTCGGCATCGGCGGCCATGCTGGCCGTCCCCACCGTATCCGCATCACACTGATAGAACTGACGGTACCGCCCCGGCCCCGGCTTTTCGTTGCGCCAGACCGGACCCATCGCATAGCGGCGATACGGCGTGGGCAGATCGTTGCGGTGCTGGGCATAGACCCGGGCCAATGGTGCTGTCAGATCATAGCGCAGCGCCATCCAATCGCCGTTGCCGCCATCGTCAAACTCCTGCCAGGCGAACACGCCTTCGTTCGGGCGATCCACGTCGGGCAGAAACTTGCCCAGCGCCTCGACGGTCTCGACCGCACTGCTTTCAAGCGCGTCGAACCCATAACGATGATACACGCCCGCAATCGTCCGCAGCATCTCAGTGCGCTGCGTGACTTCCTCGCCGAAATAGTCGCGGAACCCTTTCGGCGTGACGGCCTTGGGGCGGGGCTGTTTCTTGGGCTTGGCCATGTGGGGCGTCCTTGGGAGTGTCCTTGTTCCGCGCGCGGTCTATCCCATGGTCCGCATCGGGGCAAGGCGCGCTTTCTCTGGCCTTGGGCCGACTGTGTCGCTATGACCAGCGCAAGACAGGAGTCCCCCATGCAGCATCTGGAAGAAGAGATCGCACATCTGACCCGTACCGTGGACGAGCTGAACACGGTCGTCACCAGACAACAATCGGAAATCGACCGGCTGACCCAACGGGTTGAAATGCTGTTGCAGCGCGAAGCAGAACGGGCGCAGGAAGGTTCAGGCGGCGTTGTCTTTGGTGACGAACGACCGCCTCACTATTGATGATTTAAAGCCCAAGCGTCGATTTTACCGCGTTGTCCACAACGCCGCCCAACAGGGCGTTTTCGTCCCCGGTGCAGCCCTCTTTCAAGGCGGCCACAAATGTTTCTCTCAGAGCCGCCTTTTCCTCATCCGAAGTCGCGTGGGCTTCGATGTCAACCTGACGGTTGTAAAGCGAAAGGGCCGTCATCTTCCCAACGACGTCCAGAATGTATTCTTCGTTCCCATCAGCCTCTTCGATAACAGAGGTGCAGGTGTGATACATCAGCGGCAGCGCGTCCTGCATCATCTGTTCGGCTTCCTCGTCGGCAAGGGCCAATCCGGGCGCTGCAAGCATTAAGGCGGTGGCGGCTGGCTTAAGCAAATTCGTCCTCATCCGGATGCTCCTCCGCTTACTTGGAATTCGCGCCGATCAGCGCACCGGCCACCGCTCCGGCGGCGGCACCTTTGCCGTCGCCGATCAGCGCGCCGACACCCGCGCCAATCACGGCGCCTTTGATCGTGTTTTCTTTTTTCTTGTCATCCGCCAGACCAGCTGAGGCCGAAACCAAAGCCAGCGTCGCTGCTGCGCCGAATACAATCTTTCTGAACTTGAGACCAGTTATTGTCATAACAACGCCCTCCTGTGGCATGACCTAAAGACATCTCTGTCAAGTCAGCCTAGCGGGGCACCAACAGTCTGGCAACAAAGCGGTATCATATCTCTTCGACGGTCATGACGCCTTCAAGGGATTTGATCGCGCCCTTGATCTGCGGGTTGATTGGGAATTCACGTCCCAGTTCCATCTCAACATCGCCGGGCAGGCTGGGGTCCAGCAACATGAACTGGACTGGTCCCCGTGCAGCCCCTTTCGCGGCAGAGGCGGCGTCTTCCAACACCTTGGCTACCGTTGGTACGGCCTGTGCTTCGTCAACGTAGATTCGCAGCCCAGTTGCTCCGGCCTCGGCCACCAAGGAATCCGCAGGGCCAACAGAGCGGCCCAGCAGCTTGAGCTGATCGGCTTCCATCGTTGCCTCGGCAGTCAGCACGACCTGCGCGCCGGTTTCCAGAAACTCGCGACACTTCTCCAGCGTGTCCGAAAACAGCGTGACCTCATAGGCGCCGGTGGGATCAGACATTTGAACGAAAGCAAAGCGGTTGCCCTTGGCCGATTTCCGTTCCTGCCGCCCGGCGACAACCCCTGCCATCTTTGCGATGAGCGGACCAGACCGGGCCTTTTCCGTAACCTCATCCAGCGTCAGCACCTGTTTGCGCTTCAGCGCAGGCATGTAATCGTCCAGCGGATGCCCCGAGAGATAGAAGCCAATGGCCTTGAATTCTTCGCTGAGGCGCTCGGCCGGCAGCCAGTCGGGCGTCGGCGACAGGCGCGGTTCGGGCAGGTCGTCGCCTGCCTCACCGAACAGAGACACCTGATTGGAGTTTTTCTGTTCATGGATCGCCGCCGAATACTGCACCAGTCGATCAAGGCTTTCGAACACGCGGCGACGGTTCTTGTCGAGCTCATCAAAAGCGCCGGCACGCGCCAGCATTTCCAGCGGACGTTTACCGACCTTCTTCAGATCGACCCGGCGGGCAAAGTCAAAGAGGTTGACGAAAGGCTTGTCTCCCCTGCCCTTCACCACAAGGTTCATCGCCTCGACGCCGACATTCTTGAGCGCGCCCAGCGCATAGACCAGCTGACCATCCACCACGTCGAAGGTCGCCAGCGAGCGGTTCACGCAGGGCGGCACGTAAGGCAGGCCCAGCCCCTTGCGGACCTCTTCGAAATACACGGCCAGCTTGTCGGTCAGGTGGATATCGCAGTTCATGACCCCGGCCATGAACTCGACCGGGTGGTTCGCCTTGAGCCAGCCGGTCTGGTAGCTGACCACCGCATAGGCCGCCGCGTGCGACTTGTTGAAGCCGTAGTTGGCAAATTTCTCCAGCAGGTCGAATACCTCGGAGGCCTTCTTGGCGTCCACCCCGTTCTTGGCCGCGCCGGCCTCGAATTTCGGGCGTTCGGCGTCCATCGCCTCTTTGATCTTCTTGCCCATCGCGCGGCGCAGCAGGTCGGCGCCGCCAAGGCTGTATCCCGCCATGACCTGCGCGATCTGCATCACCTGCTCCTGATAGACGATGATGCCCTGCGTTTCTTCCAGGATATGATCGATCAGCGGGTGGACCGAGGTGATTTCGCGTAGGCCGTTCTTGACCTCGCAATAGGTGGGGATGTTCTCCATCGGGCCGGGACGGTAGAGCGCCACAAGCGCCACGATATCCTCGATGCAAGTGGGCTTCATGCGCTTGAGCGCGTCCATCATGCCCGAGCTTTCCACCTGGAACACCGCCACGGTCTTGGCCGCGGAATAAAGCTTGTATGTCGCCTTATCATCCAGCGGGATGGCGTTGATCTGGTTGTCAGCCCCCTCAGCGGGCTCATAAAGTTCGGTGCCATCGGCGGCGATGTGCAGGGGACGCCCGGATTTGAAAATTAGGTCCATTGCGTTCTGAATCACGGTCAGGGTCTTCAGACCCAGAAAGTCGAACTTTACCAGCCCGGCCTGTTCCACCCATTTCATGTTAAACTGGGTCGCAGGCATATCCGAGCGCGGGTCCTGATAGATCGGCACCAGCGCATCCAGCGGCCGGTCGCCGATCACCACCCCCGCCGCGTGGGTCGAAGCATTCCGCAACAGCCCCTCGACCTGCTGGCCATAGGTCAGCAGGCGGTTGACCACCTCTTCCTCGCGTGCGGCCTCGCGCAGGCGGGGTTCGTCTTTCAGCGCCTTTTCGATGGAAACAGGTTTCACCCCCTCAACCGGGATCATCTTGGACAGGCGGTCCACCTGCCCATATGGCATTTGAAGCACCCGCCCGATGTCGCGCACGGCGGCCTTGGACAAGAGCGCGCCGAAGGTGATGATCTGACCCACTTTGTCGCGGCCGTATTTCTGCTGCACGTAACGGATCACCTCTTCGCGGCGGTCCATGCAAAAGTCGATGTCGAAGTCGGGCATCGACACCCGCTCGGGGTTCAGGAAGCGTTCGAACAGCAGGCTGTAGCGCAGCGGGTCAAGGTCGGTGATCGTCAGCGCATAGGCCACCAGCGAGCCCGCGCCCGAGCCCCGCCCCGGCCCGACCGGAATGTCGTGATCCTTGGCCCATTGAATGAAATCCGCGACGATCAGAAAGTAGCCGGGGAAACCCATGCTTTCGATGATGCCCAGTTCGAAATCCAGACGTTCCTGGTACTCCTCGGGCGTCACGGCATGCGGGATCACGGCCAGACGTTTCTGCAAGCCGTCATTGGCGATGCGCCGCAGCTCGGCCACCTCGTCATCCGCAAATTTTGGCAGGATCGGGTCGCGTCGATAGGCCGTGAACGCGCAGCGTCTGGCGATCTCGACGGTGTTTTCGATGGCCTCGGGCAAGTCGGCGAACAGGGTCGCCATCTCTTGTTGTGACTTGAAGTAGTGCTGCGCCGTCAGCCGACGGCGGCCTTCCTGCTGGTCGACATAGGCCCCTTCCGATATGCAGATCAGCGCGTCATGAGCTTCGTACATGTCCGGCGTCGGGAAATAGACGTCATTCGTGGCGACCAGCGGCAGGTTCTTGGCATAGGCCATCTCGACATGGCCGCGTTCTGTCAGGCGTTCGGCCTCGGGCTGGCCATCTTCACCCGGATGGCGCTGAAGCTCGATATAAAACCGGTTGGGGAACATTGCCGCCAGCCGATCGACCAACGCTTCGGCCGCCGGGCGCTGACCCTGTTGCAGTAGCATTCCCACCGGGCCGTCAGGTCCACCGGACAGGCAGATCAACCCTTCAGATCGGTCGGCCAGTTCTTCCAAAGTGACCTGAGGCAGTTGCCCGCCCTTGTCCACGTAGAGACACGTGCTGAGTTTCATCAGGTTTTCGTACCCGGTCTCGGACTGCGCCAGCAGCACCAGAGGCGCGGGCGTCTTTGGCTTCTCGCCCGGCTGGGCCTGGACATAGGTTAGATCGACCTGGCACCCCATGATCGGCTGTACCCCGGCGCCGCTTGCGGTGACCGAGAATTCCAGCGCCGAAAACATCGAATTGGTATCCGTCACGGCGACCGCCGGCATTTCCATCTTCTCGCACAGGCCCGGCAGCTTTTTCAGCCGCACGGCGCCTTCCAGAAGGGAATATTCAGTGTGAACGCGGAGGTGGATGAATCGTGGAGAACTGCTCATGACGCCCAAGCTACCCCAGCCGGCTGCGCGGCAAAAGGCTGAACCGCGTTACGTTTGCCGCAAAAAAAATCGCCATTGATTATTCGGCTTTTTCAGAAGGTGCTTCGGGATTGACTGGGCGTCGCAATCAAAAACCGCTTTATTTACAAGTGGCTGCCCATTAATCAGAAAAGACGGTCACAGGCCGTATACGTCTAATGGTGTATAACAGAGGCGGTTTTTCTTGCCAGACAAGCCGCGCTGTTTCTAACATCTCATGGCAAGCAATTCGCCCGCCACTCTTTCTACGTCGCATCGAAGGAGGGCCACAAGGGCGCAACCGGGTAAGGCGACGGGTTTCTCGAATGAACATCGCGTTTCTTCTGAACGGAGAGACAGTGGAGCTGGCTGATGTTGATCCGACAGCCACCCTGCTGGATTGGCTGCGCGAAGATCGCGGTCTGACCGGCACCAAGGAAGGCTGCAACGAAGGCGATTGCGGGGCTTGCACCGTGATGGTGACGGATGACCAAGGCGCCAAGGCCCTGAACTCGTGCATTCTGTTTCTGCCGCAACTGCATGGCAAGGCCGTCCGAACAGTTGAAGGCGCAAGTGGCCCGAATGGCGAAGCGCACCCGGTCCAGCAGGCAATGGTCGATCTGCACGGCTCGCAATGCGGCTTCTGCACACCCGGGTTCGTCATGTCGATGGTCGCCGGGCACACGAATGGTGCAACGGACCATGACACTTTGCTTGCAGGCAACCTTTGCCGCTGCACCGGCTATGCGCCGATCATTCGCGCGGCGAAAGCGGCCGAGGAACAGCCCGTTCCGGTTTGGGTCAAAGATAGCCCACCTGCAACGATTGCCACTTCGCGCATGCTGCCAACCTCATCCGACGAATTGGCCGCCGTGTATGCCGAGAACCCGAATGCGACTCTGGTCGCTGGTGCGACCGATGTGGGCCTTTGGGTCACGAAACAATTGCGTGAACTTGACCCGGTGATCTTCCTCAACCGATGTGACGATCTGAAAGAGATCACGATCACCGACGATGAAGTCCGCTTTGGTGCCATGGTCGACATGAATCGCATGGCAGATGCATTGGTCGATCTGCATCCGTCCTATGCCGAGATGATCCGACGCTATGCCAGCGTTCAGGTTCGCCATGCGGCCACGGTCGGAGGCAACATCGCCAACGGCTCGCCCATCGGGGACAACCCGCCCGCGCTGATCGCATTGAACGCGACACTGCACCTGCGCAAGGGCAACGATCGGCGGTCGATCCCGCTGGAAGAGTTCTTCATCGACTACGGCAAACAGGATCGGGTTCCGGGCGAGTTTGTGGAAGCCGTCAGCTTCCCCCGCCAGCCAGATCGCCTGAAGGCTTACAAGCTCAGCAAACGGTTCGATCAGGATATCTCGGCCGTCTGCGGCTGTTTCAACATAACCGTTTCGGAGGGCAGCGTCACACAGGCGCGCATCGCCTATGGTGGCATGGCTGCTGTTCCGAAACGGGCAACCCATGTCGAGGCCGCTTTGATCGGCAAACCGTGGACGCGCAAGACCGTTGACGCCGCGCTGCCATCGTTTGCCGACGACTTTTCGCCACTCACGGATATGCGCGCCTCGGCCCTGTATCGACTGGAAACCGCCAAGGCGATGCTGCAACGGTATTTCCTGGAAGATCAGGGCGAGATCATCAATGTGCTGGAGGTGTCAGCATGAGTGTGACGCAAGCCCTGCCCCACGACGCCGCCCCTTTGCACGTTTCGGGCGCGGCACGGTACGTTGATGACATCCCGACACCCAAGGGCACGCTGCACCTGGCCTTTGGCCTGAGCCAGATCGCCAAGGGCAAGATCACCGCCATGGATCTGTCGGCTGTCAAAGACGCCGAGGGTGTCGTGTTGGTCATGACGGCAGAGGATCTGCCTTTCGCCAACGATGTCTCGCCCTCGATCCACGATGAGCCGCTGCTGTCGGACGGCACGGTGCATTATATCGGTCAGCCCGTGTTCCTGGTCGTTGCCACCAGCCATCTGGCCGCCCGCAAAGCGGCGCGATTGGGCAAGGTCGACTATGCCGAGGAAACGCCGATCCTGACGATCGCGGACGCCTTGGCCGCCGACAGTCGGTTTGAAGATGGTCCACGCATCTATGCCAAGGGCGATGCGGATGCGGCCATTGCCAGTGCGCCGCATGTGATCGAAGGTTCGTTTGAATTGGGCGGGCAGGAGCATTTCTATCTGGAAGGTCAGGCCGCGCTGGCCGTGCCGAATGAAGGTGCGGATATGCTGGTGCACAGCTCGACCCAGCACCCGACCGAGATTCAGCACAAAGTGGCCGACGCTCTGGGTGTTCCGATGCACGCCGTCCGGGTCGAGACCCGCCGCATGGGCGGAGGGTTTGGCGGCAAGGAAAGTCAGGGCAACGCTTTGGCAGTGGCCTGCGCCGTGGCCGCCCGCGCAACCGGCAAGGCCTGCAAGATGCGCTATGACCGTGACGATGACATGATCATCACGGGCAAACGCCACGCTTTCCGCATTTCGTACAAGGCCGGGTTCGATGAGCATGGACATATACAGGGCGTCTCATTCCTCCACTATGCGATCTGCGGCTGGGCGCAGGACCTGTCCTTGCCCGTGGCCGACCGGGCGATGCTGCACTCGGACAACGCCTACCTTTTGCCGAACGCCCGGATCGAAAGCCACCGCTTGAAGACCAACACCCAATCTGCCACCGCCTATCGCGGGTTCGGCGGCCCGCAGGGCATGGTCGGCATCGAACGGGTCATGGACCATGCCGCGCATGCGCTGGGTTTGGATCCCGTCGAGCTGCGCCGCCGGAATTACTACGCACCCGCGCACGCCGTGACCGACAGCACACCGACAGAAAAACCACTGGGGCATCCCGATCCGCACGAAGACCTGACCAGCCGCGGCGCCGTTGAAATGGGTGACGCACCGGTGCGTCCTCTGCCCGCCGGCGGGAACACCACACCCTATGGGATGGAGGTCAGCGATTTCGAACTGCACGACATGACCGAGGCGTTGCTGAAATCCAGCGACTACGCCGCGCGCAAGGCGGCTGTCGCGAAATGGAATGCCGAGAACAGTGTAATCAAAAAGGGCATCGCCTTTTCCCCGGTCAAGTTTGGTATCTCGTTCACGCTGACCCACCTCAATCAGGCGGGTGCGCTGGTGCATGTCTATCAGGACGGATCAGTCCACTTGAATCACGGCGGCACCGAGATGGGCCAGGGCCTGTTCCAGAAGGTCGCACAGGTCGCCGCGTCGCGCTTTGGCATACCGCTGGAGATGGTGAAAATCACCGCAACCGACACGGCGAAAGTACCGAACACGTCTGCGACGGCGGCATCTTCGGGAAGTGACCTGAACGGTATGGCGGTCAAGGCCGCTTGCGACACGATCCGCAACCGGATGGCCGCCTATCTTGCGGAACGTCATCAGGCCGATCCATCGACGGTCACGTTCTCGGATGGGCAGGTGTCGGTCTCAGAAGAGCGCTACACCTTCGCCGAAGCCGCCGCACTGGCCTATCAGGGGCGCGTCAGCCTGTCGGCGACCGGGTTCTACAAGACGCCCAAGATCGAGTGGGACCGGATCGCCGGGCGCGGTCGCCCCTTCTTCTACTTTGCCTACGGCGCTTCCGTTACCGAGGTGGCGGTGGACACTCTGACCGGTGAAAACCGCATTCTGCGAACGGATATCCTACATGACGCGGGCGCGTCGCTGAACCCAGCTTTGGACATAGGTCAGTTTGAGGGCGGCTATGTACAGGGTGCAGGGTGGCTGACGACCGAAGAGCTGGTCTGGGATGGCACGGGCAACCTGCGCACGCACGCGCCCTCGACCTACAAGATTCCGGCCTGCTCGGACCGGCCGGACATCTTCAACGTCACGCTTTGGGATGGCGAAAACCGCGAGGACACCATCTATCGTTCGAAAGCTGTGGGCGAGCCGCCTTTCATGCTGGGGATCTCGGCCTGGCTGGCGCTGTCGAACGCCGTTGCCGCCTGCGGAGACAGATACCCGGCCCTGAACGCTCCGGCCACGGCCGAAGAGGTTTGGCGCGGGGTCCAGAGGATGAAGGGAGGCATCTGATGGGATTTGACCTTGAGGCTTTGAGGGAGGCGGTCAAAACCCACGGGAAAGTGGTTCGGGTGGTCATCGCCGGGATCAAAGGGTCGTCCCCGCGCGAGGTGGGTGCTGCGATGCTGGTCTGGAAAGACGGGCAAAGCGGAACCATCGGTGGTGGTACGCTGGAATACCAGGCCGCGGAGGCCGCACGATCGCAAACAGTCGCCACGCGCCTGACGCATCACACGCTGGGACCGGACATGGGCCAATGTTGCGGCGGAGCGGTCTCGTTGTTCAGCGAAGTCTATGATCTCAAGAAGGTTGAAACGCTGGATGATACGATCATTGCACGATCAGCATCCGGTGGCGCCACGCCTCTTTCGGTCAAGCGAGTGCTGGCGGCAGCACGCAGTCAGGGCATTGCACCCGAACCACGCCTGATCGACGGCTGGATGATCGAACCGGTGCATAAACCGGCACGAAACCTGTGGATCTGGGGCGCAGGTCACGTCGGACGGGCGCTGGTGGATGTTCTGTCCCCCCTGCCCGATCTTGCGATCACTTGGGTCGATACCGGCCCCGAGCGCTTTCCGGACGTGATTCCTGCAGGCGTGACCGATCTGCCAGCGACGAAACCGGCCGAACTTGTGCGACATGCACCGCCCAATGCCGAGCACCTTGTGCTGACTTATTCACACAATCTGGATTTAGAACTGTGCAACAGGCTGCTTTTGCACGATTTCCGCTTTGCGGGACTGATCGGCTCGGCTACCAAATGGGCGCGGTTCCGATCGCGGCTGGCGGCCCTTGGGCATCCGCCCGACCGGATAAGCCGGATTACCTGCCCGATTGGTGACCCGTCGCTGGGCAAACACCCGCAGATGATCGCCGTGGGCGTCGCAGCGCAACTGCTGCGCCCGGCCCGGCAGAATGAGTTGAAGAAGGACCTGAGCGCGTGACCACTCCATTGCTGAGCCTGCAAGGGTTGACCAAAGCCTATCCCGGTGTCGTGGCCAATGATCAGGTGTCCTTTGACATCGGAGAGGGCGAAGTTCACGCCTTGTTGGGGGAAAACGGGGCCGGAAAATCCACGCTGGTCAAGATGATCTATGGGCTGGTGAAACCTGACAGTGGCACCATGCTGTTGCGCGGTCAGCCTTTTGCGCCGCCCGAGCCCCGCTCCGCACGGGCCGACGGGATTGCGATGGTGTTCCAGCATTTTTCGCTGTTTGACGCGCTGAACGTGGCCGAGAACATCGCCTTGGGGATGGAAAACCCGCCCGCCATGGGTGATCTGGCCTCGCGCATCCGCGAAGTGTCGGAAACCTACGGCCTGCCGCTGGATCCGTTCCGCACAGTCGGCGATCTGTCCGCCGGGGAACGCCAGCGTGTTGAAATTATCCGTTGCCTTCTGCAAGACCCGAAACTGCTGATCATGGACGAACCGACCTCGGTACTGACCCCGCAGGAGGTCGAGATCCTATTCGAGACGCTGAACAAGTTGCGGTCCGAAGGCACGTCGATCTTGTATATCTCGCACAAGCTGGAAGAGATTCGGACCCTGTGTGACCACGCCACGATCCTACGTCTGGGCAAGAATGTAGGCGAGTGCGTCCCGTCTGAGACCTCGGCCCGCGACATGGCCGAACTGATGGTGGGAACGGCCCTGCAAACCCCGGAACGTTCGGGGCGTGAATTTGGCGCAGTGACGCTGGATGTCAGCGGGCTGTCGGTGCCTTCTCCGTCAGAATTCGGCACCGCATTGCGCAACGTGCATTTGACCGTCCGCAAGGGCGAGGTTCTGGGCATTGGCGGCGTTGCGGGCAACGGGCAGGATGAATTGCTGGGCGTCCTGTCCGGTGAAATTCTGACATCTGCCGACGCGATCAAGTTCAACGGTCAGGCGATCGGCAAGCTGGGCCCGACCGCGCGACGCAAACTTGGCGTGTTGACCGCGCCCGAAGAACGGCTGGGCCATGCCGCTGCCCCGAACATGAGCCTGACCGAAAACGCCCTGTTGACCGGGTCGGTTCGAGAGGGTCTGGAAAGCAACGGCTTTCTGAAATGGGCCGAGACCAAGAGCTTTGCGGAGAAGATCATCGAGATTTTTGACGTCCGGACACCAGGCCCGGACAACGCGGCGCGGTCCTTGTCCGGGGGGAACCTGCAGAAATTCGTGATCGGACGCGAAGTGCTGCAAAACCCGGATGTGCTGGTGGTGAACCAGCCAACCTGGGGCGTGGATGCTGCGGCGGCCGCGTCGATCCGGCAGGCAATCCTCGACCTGGCGGCAAAGGGAACGGCAGTTGTCTGCATCTCTCAGGATCTGGATGAGTTGATGGAAATCTCGGACAGCTTTGCTGCGCTGAACGAGGGCCGCCTGAGCGCGCCACGTCCGACAACCGGACTGACAGTGGACGAAATCGGGCTGATGATGGGCGGTGCCCACGGAATGGAGGTGGCGCATGTGTGATCTGTTGGGCCGCCTTCGGCGAGAGTATTTGAGAAAAGATGAAGAAGTCAGGGGAACGAGCTGATGATTGTGCTGGAGAAACGTCCTCAGCCTTCCAGGGTCTGGTCTTATGCGACACCGTTGGTTGCAGTTTTGGCGACGATGTTTTTTGGCGGAGTACTGTTCGCCATACTGGGCAAGAATCCGGTTGAGGCCATCGGCACCATCTTCTGGGAACCTCTTTTTGGTGAATTCGCCTTTTATTACCGCCCGCAGCTGCTGGTGAAAGGCGCTCCGCTGGTGCTTATCGCCATTGGTCTGTCGCTGGGCTTTCGTGCAGGCATCTGGAACATCGGGGCCGAGGGACAGTATATAATGGGCGCCATCTTCGGGGCGGGTGCCGGGCTGGCCTTTTACCCTTTGGATGCCTTCTATATCTTTCCGATCATGGTGATTGCCGGCGCCTTCGGCGGCTGGTTGTGGGCCATGATCCCCGCCTTCCTGAAGGTGCGTTTCGGCACCAACGAGATTCTCGTCTCGTTGATGCTGGTCTATGTGGCCGAGCAGATGCTGGCCTCGGTTTCTCTGGGTTTGCTGAAGAACCCCGAAGGGTTCGGCTTTCCGGGGTCCCGCAATCTGCAATCCTATGACAGTGCGCACAATGTCGAACTGATCGCCGGATCCGGCATGCACTGGGGTGTTGTAACCGCGTTGATCGCAGTGATCTTTGCCTATGTCCTGCTGAACCGGCACATGCTGGGCTTTCACATCCGCCTGACCGGTGAAGCACCGCGCGCCGCGAAATTTGCGGGTGTGAACCCGGCCCGGTTGATCCTGTTCTGTCTGGGTCTGTCCGGCGCGCTTGCAGGACTTGCAGGCATGTTCGAGGTTTCCGGCCCTTCAGGCGTTGTCAGCATCGATTTCAACGTGGGCTACGGTTTCACTGCCATCATCGTGGCCTTTTTGGGCCGTCTGCACCCTGTGGGCATTCTGCTGGCCGGTGGACTGATGGCGCTGACCTATATCGGCGGTGAAATCGCGCAGTCGCAGCTGGGCCTGCCTGCCGCTGCCATTCAGGTGTTCCAGGGCATGCTGCTGTTCTTCCTGCTGGCCTTCGACCTATTGACCAACTACCGCATCCGTGCGGCCCGTAACGAGGTGGCGTGACCCATGGACCTTGGTGAAATCAATCCCGTACTTCTGGTCGCTTCACTGATGGTGGCCGCGACCCCCTTGCTGCTTGCCGCGATCGGAGAGCTGGTCGTAGAGAAAGCAGGCGTTCTGAACCTCGGCGTCGAAGGCATGATGATTGTCGGTGCGATCAGCGGCTTCGCGATTTCGGTCGAGACCGGCTCGCCCTGGCTGGGCTTTGTTGCTGCCGCGATCGGCGGCGCCGTTCTATCGCTGCTGTTCGTCTTGCTGACGCAATTTGCGCTGGCCAATCAGGTGGCCAGTGGTCTGGCACTGACACTGTTTGGTCTGGGGTTCAGCGCGTTGATGGGGCAAAGCTATGTGGGGATCAAACCCCCCAGTATGGGCGACATCCATATTCCGCTGATCAGCGATATTCCGGTTGTCGGTCCGATCCTGTTTCAACATGACCCGATCCTGTATGTCGGTATCGCGATCACGGCGGCCGTCTGGGCGGTGCTGAAATTCACCCGTCTTGGTCTGATCCTGCGGGCCGTCGGTGAAAACCACGATGCCGCGCATGCGCTTGGCTACAAGGTGATCAAGATCCGCATTCTGGCCATCATGTTCGGCGGCGCCTGCGCCGGTCTGGGCGGGGCCTATATCAGCCTGATCCGCGTGCCGCAGTGGACCGAGGGCATGACCGCCGGCGTCGGCTGGATCGCATTGGCCCTTGTTGTCTTTGCAAGCTGGAAGCCGTGGCGTGTCCTGCTGGGTGCCTATTTGTTCGGCGGCATTACCGTGTTGCAGCTTAATTTGCAGGCAGCGGGCGTTGCCATTCCCGTCGAGTATCTGGCAATGTCGCCCTATATCATCACGATCCTTGTGCTTGTGATCCTTTCGGCCGACAAGAGCAGCGCACCTGCCTCGCTGGGCCGGACCTTCCATGCCTCACACTAGGGGCCAACAGTACCAACTTGGGGAGTAACACATGAAATTCACTACACTTCTGACGAGCGCCGCCATGGCGCTGGGTCTGACCTCGGGGGCCATGGCCGAAGACAAGACCAAGGTCGGTTTCGTCTATGTCGGCCCGGTCGGCGATGGCGGCTGGACCTATGAACATGACAAGGGCCGGCAGGCCGTTGAAAAAGAGTTTGGCGACAAGGTTGAAACCGTATTCGTTGAATCCGTTCCCGAAGGCCCGGATGCCGAGCGTGTGATGACTCAGATGGCGCTGGAAGGCGCGGATCTGATCTTTACCACCTCGTTTGGCTACATGGACCCGACCATCAACGTGGCCAAGAAATTCCCGGACGTGAAGTTCGAGCACGCAACCGGCTATAAAACCGCCGACAACGTCTCGGTCTACTCGGCCCGTTTCTACGAAGGTCGCGCGGTTCAGGGACACATCGCCGGTAAAATGACCAAGTCGAACATCATCGGTTATATCGGCTCCTACCCGATCCCCGAGGTGATCCGCGGCATCAACTCGGCCTATATCCACGCCAAGAAGGTGAACCCGGATGTCGAGTTCAAGATCGTCTGGGCCTACACGTGGTTCGACCCGGCGAAAGAAGCTGACGCCGCCACTGTTTTGATCGAACAGGGCGCGGACGTAATCCTGCAACACACCGATTCGACAGCGCCGCAAGCAGCAGCGCAAGAGGCCGGCAATGTGATCACCTTCGGTCAGGCGTCGGACATGAGCGAGTACGCACCGCTTCCGCGTGTGTCATCGATCATCGACAACTGGGCCCCCTATTACATCGCGCGGACAAAAGCCGTAATGGACGGAACCTGGACGTCTTCCAACACCTGGGACGGTATCGGAGCAGGAATGGTTGAAATCGGCGAGATTTCGGACGCGGTTCCCGCAGATGTCAAGGAAGAGGCTCTGGCCCTGAAGGCGGCCCTTGCAGATGGCAGCTATCACGCGTTCACCGGTCCGCTGAAGAAGCAGGACGGCAGTGACTGGCTGGCTGAAGGCGAAACCGCTGACGATGGCACGCTGGCAGGCATGAACTTCTATGTTGAAGGGCTGGAAGGCGAAATTCCGCAGTAAGCTGTATCGTCAAGGAACGGAAAGGGCCCGCAATCCGTGTGCGGGCCCTTTTTTGTGCTGTGCGCACCTGAAGTGCCGAACAACGAATGAGATTACCTGGTCAGCGCAATCGAGCTCAGATCCATCACACCCTGCCCTGTCTTCGCCACCCCACCACGCTGAGACAGGCAAACAAGACTGCGGCGACGCAGACAATTGATGGCCCTGCCGGAGTATCAAACACATAAGCTGCCCGTAACCCCGCAACTGAGGACATCGCGCCTATTGCTGCCGCTATCAACGCCATTGATTCGGGCGATCGGGCCAGATTTCGTGCCGCCGCCGCAGGAATGATCAGCATCGCCGCGATCAGCAATACCCCCACAACCTTGATCGCAACAGCCACGGTCACCGCCAGAGACAGAGTCAGAATCAACTGTTCCCGCCTCGGGTCGAACCCACTGGCATAGGCCAGTTCCTCGTTCAATGTGGCCGTCAAAAGCTGAGCCCATCGCCAGGCGATCAGCGCCACGACAAGCGCCGCGCCGCCCCAGATCACAAGCAGATCCGAACGGGATACCGCAAGAATATCGCCGAACAGATATGCCATCAAATCAATGCGGACGCCGGACAAAAACGAAACGGCAACCAGACCGAAAGCCAAGGCGGAATGCGCCAGGACCCCCAGCAGCGTGTCCATCGCATAGCCACGACCCGCCAACAAAGTGACCGTCAGCGCCAAAATCAACGCAACAGCCAGCGCACCGGTGAAGATCGACATCTGAAAGGTCAGTGACAGGGCCACGCCCAGAATCGCGGCATGTGCGGTTGCGTCACCGAAATACGCCATGCGGCGCCACACCACGAAACATCCAAGAGGCGCCGCCGCAAACGCAACCCCTATACCTGCAAGCGTTGCACGCATCATGAAATCGTCCAGCATCATTCCGCCGCTTCCTGAGGATTTGCATCATGGTCGTGATGGTGATCATGTTCGTGCCGGTACAGGGCAAGCGCTCCGCCTGTTCCCGTTCCGAACAAGGCCCGGTATTCCGGTGCCGAAGCGACCACCGCCGGCGATCCTTCACAGCATACATGGCCGTTCAGACAAATCACCCGGTCCGAGGCGCTCATGACCACGTGCAATTCGTGACTGATCATCAGAATTGCACATCCGGTTTCGCGGCGCACGGCCTCAATCTGCTGATAGAAACTCGCCGATCCGCGCTGGTCCAACCCCTGGGTTGCCTCATCCAGCAGCAGAAGGTCAGGCTGGTTGATCAACGCCCGCGCCAGCAACACACGCTGAAACTGCCCGCCGGACAGTTGCGACATCTGACGTTTCAACAGATCCGGGACGCCCGCTTTTTCCAATGCCTCGACGCACTGACGGCCGGAGACACGGTCTGTCAGTCGCATGAATCGCTCGACCGAGATTGGCAGCGTGGGATCCACGTGCAGTTTCTGCGGCACGTACCCGATCTTCAATCCGGGTTTCAGCGATACATGCCCGGCACATGGCCTGGTCGCACCGATGATGGCGCGCAACAGGCTGGTTTTGCCCGACCCGTTCGGCCCGACGATGGTGACGATCTCGCCGGGTTCGACAGCCATGTCCACATGGCTCAGAACAGTGTTTGAACCATAGCGAACACTGAGATTCTCGACAGAGACGAGCGTCATTTTCAGGCCTTTTCGGTGCAGTCGGGGCAAAGTCCCTCGGCTTCTACAACCGTTCGCTCGATCTCGAAACCCGCTGCGCGCGCAGCGGCACCCAGAACACCTTTGGCCGGCGTGGACTGCGCCTCGGCAACGGCATCACACTTTCTGCAAATCATGAATGCCGGCGAATGCGACGCGCCGGGATGAGAGCAGGCAACGAATGCATTCAGCCGCTCGATCTTGTGAACGAACCCGTTTTGAACAAGGAAATCAAGCGCCCGATAGGCGACCGGAGGTTGAGATCCGAACCCTTCCTCTCGCAGGCGGTCAAGAATTGCATAGGCACCAAGGGCCCGATGCTCTTGCAGCAGCATTTCCAAGACCTTGCGGCGAACCGGCGTCAGGCGCAGCCCCTCGCCCTTGCAGCGCGCCTCGGCGGATACCAACGCAGTTTTGACGCAACTCTGATGGTCATGTTCCTGAAACCCGACCGGGGCCGCCTCATCGACAGAGACAGGGTTCGTATCGCTTGTCATGTTATTTCATATCATGTATTGCCACTCGTAACGTTATAAAATCACACAGAGGGTCTGATGTCCAGAAAGCTTCTTCCAGTTTCGATCACGGTTGCATTGATGGGAGGAACGGCCATCGCGGACGTTCCGAACGTCGCGGTCGATATCGCACCGATCCACTCGCTCGTTTCCCGGGTTATGGACGGCGTCGGAACACCGGCCTTGATCATCGCACCAGGTGCCTCGCCTCATGAATACAACCTGCGCCCGTCCGAGGCGGCCGCATTGCAGGATGCCGATCTGGTGTTCTGGGTAGGAGAAGACCTGACACCTTGGATGGAAAGTGCCATCGAAACCCTTGCCGACAGTGCGACGGTCACGTCCCTTCTTGACGCGGATGGTACGGTTCTTCTGGAGTTCCGCGAAAGCGCTGTTTTCGAGGCACACGATCATGGCGGCGAAGACGAACATGATCATGATGATCATGAACATGGTCACGACGACCATGCAAAGGATGATGACCACGAGCATGATCACGACGACCACGCCAAGGATGATGATCACGATCACGAAGAACATGCCGATCAAGACAAGCATGATGAGCATCATGATCACGCGCATGGCGCGCACGACCCACATGCGTGGCTTTCACCGGCAAATGCAGAAACCTGGCTGAATCTGATCGCCGCGCAGCTGTCGTCTGCCGACCCGGACAATGCAGGTGCATATTTTGCCAATGCCGCAGCCGCGCGCGCTGAAATGGCCGCGCTGTCTGAACAAGTGGCCGAGACGCTTGGACCGGTACGCGGAGGAAGCTTCGTCGTGTTCCACGACGCCTACCAGTATTTCGAGGATGCATTTGACTTTCCGGCCGCAGGTGCGATTTCCATCGCCGACGCCTCGGACCCGAGCCCGGCTCGTATCGCCGAAATTCAAACCCGTATCCGCGAAGAAGGTATCAACTGCGTTCTCGCCGAGCCGCAATTCAACCCCGGTATCGTCAAAACCGTGCTAGACGGGACCGAGGCGAAAACGGGCGTAATCGATCCGCTGGGCTCTGATCTGGAACCCGGAGCCGATCTCTACCCGCAAGTTATTCTCAACATGGCAAAAACTCTGGCCGAGTGTCTCTGACCCTGTCGCAAGCCCGGTTCAGTTTGAGAAACTGGCCGGGTTCAACCTTCCAGAAGACAGTGAGCCTCCCCAACTGAACGGGTCCACCGTTATGTTTAGGAAACGGAGGACTGAGAATGGCAAACAAGCGACCGAAG
>NZ_WQDQ01000016.1:0-59088 GCF_013033235.1 Ruegeria sp. HKCCA0235A
GTCTTGCCGTGGTCAACGTGGCCAATCGTGCCGATGTTGACGTGCGGTTTTGTACGCTCAAACTTTTCCTTTGCCATGATGGCCTCCTTTTTCGGTAATGAAGGGAGCGTGATACCCACGCTCCCTCAAATCTTCGCTTATGCGTATTTCGCCTGGATCTCGTCCGAGATGTTCTGCGGAACCGGATCGTAGTGGTCGAACTGCATGGTGAACTGGGCACGGCCCGACGACATCGAACGCAGAGTGTTGATGTAGCCGAACATGTTCGCCAGCGGAACGAACGCGTCGATCGCGATTGCGTTGCCGCGCGGTTCCTGACCAGACACCTGGCCACGACGCGAGGTCAGGTCGCCGATGATACCGCCGGTGTATTCTTCCGGGGTGATCACTTCGACCTTCATGATCGGTTCCAGCAGTTTCGCGCCGGCTTTGCGCATGCCTTCACGCATGCACATACGGGCAGCGATTTCGAACGCCAGAACGCTCGAGTCAACGTCGTGGAACTTACCGTCCAGCAGGGCAACCTTGAAGTCGATCACGGGGAAGCCAGCCAGAGGGCCACTGTCCATGACAGACTGGATGCCTTTTTCGACACCCGGGATGTATTCCTTCGGAACAGCACCACCAACGATGCGGCTTTCGAACGAGTAACCTTCGCCCGGCTCGGTCGGAGTGATCTCAAGCTTGACCTCGGCGAACTGACCCGAACCACCCGACTGTTTCTTGTGGGTGTAGGTGTGCTCGACCGGCATCGAGATGGTTTCACGATAGGCCACCTGCGGCGCACCGATGTTGGCCTCGACCTTGAACTCGCGCTTGAGGCGGTCAACCAGGATGTCCAGGTGAAGTTCGCCCATGCCCTTCATGATGGTCTGACCCGATTCCAGATCGGTTTCCACACGGAAGGACGGGTCTTCGGCTGCCAGACGCGCCAGACCCTGAGACATTTTCTCCTGGTCGCCCTTGGTTTTGGGCTCGACCGCGATCTCGATCACCGGATCGGGGAAGGTCATGGTTTCCAGAACCACCGGATCCTTCGCGTCACACAGGGTGTCACCGGTGGTGGTGTCTTTCAGACCCGCCAGCGCGATGATGTCGCCTGCAAACGCTTCTTCGATCTCTTCCCGGTTGTTCGAGTGCATCATCATCATACGACCGATGCGCTCTTTCTTGCCTTTGGTCGAGTTCAGGATCGAGTCACCCTTGTTCAGCACGCCCGAATAAATCCGGGTGAAGGTCAGCGAACCGACGAAGGGGTCGTTCATGATTTTGAACGCCAGACCCGAGAACGCCATGTTGTCGTCAGCACGACGGGCGATGTCCCGAACTTCGTCCTCGTCACCGGGTTTGAAGCCCATGTAATCGACAACGTCCAGCGGGCTGGGCAGATAGTCGATCACAGCGTTGAGCAGCGGCTGAACGCCTTTGTTCTTGAACGCAGAACCACCCAGCACCGGAACGAACGCGATTTCCAGTGTGCCCTTGCGCAGCAGTTTGCGCAGGGTCGGAACGTCGGGCTCATTGCCTTCCAGGTATTCCATCATCGCGTCGTCGTCCATTTCGACGGCCGCTTCGATCATCTTGCCGCGCCATTCTTCAGCCATGTCTTTCAGGCTGTCGCGGATCGGAGCTTTGATCCAGCTTGCGCCCAGGTCTTCACCCTGCCACAGCCATTCTTCCATGGTGACCAGGTCGATCAGACCTTCCAGCTCGGATTCGGCGCCAATCGGGATACCAACCGGAACAGCACGTGCGCCGGTGCGGTCTTCGATCATGCGAACGCAGTTGAAGAAATCTGCGCCGATCTTGTCCATCTTGTTGACGAAAACCATACGCGGAACCTTGTAGCGGTCAGCCTGACGCCACACGGTTTCGGTCTGGGGCTCAACACCGGCGTTTGCGTCCAGAACGCAGACGGCACCGTCGAGAACCGCCAGCGAGCGTTCGACTTCGATGGTGAAGTCAACGTGGCCGGGGGTGTCGATGATGTTCAGGCGGTGCTTGGGGGTATCGGCGGTTTTACCGTCCTCGGTGCGTTCCCAGAACGTGGTGGTCGCAGCCGAAGTGATGGTGATGCCGCGTTCCTGCTCCTGCTCCATCCAGTCCATGGTGGCGGCACCATCGTGCACCTCACCGATGTTGTGGGATTTGCCAGTATAATACAGGATGCGTTCCGAGCAGGTCGTCTTGCCTGCATCGATGTGCGCCATGATACCGAAGTTACGGTATAGTTCGAGCGGATATTCGCGTGCCATTTGGATAAGCCTCTAGAATTACCAGCGGTAATGGCTGAAGGCTTTGTTCGCCTCGGCCATCTTGTGGGTGTCTTCGCGCTTCTTAACGGCAGTACCGCGGGACTGTACGGCGTCCAGCAGTTCGCCGGCGAGGCGTTCTTCCATGGTGTTTTCGTTGCGGCCGCGCGCAGCGGTGATCAGCCAGCGGATGGCCAGTGCTTCGCGGCGCTCGGGGCGCACTTCGACCGGAACCTGGTAGGTTGCACCACCAACCCGGCGCGAGCGAACCTCGACCGAAGGTTTGATGTTGTCGAGCGCTTCGTGGAACACTTCGACCGGAGCGCGCTTTACCTTGTTCTCAACGCGGTCAAATGCGTTGTAGACGATGCGCTCTGCGACCGACTTCTTGCCGTCGATCATCAGGTTGTTCATGAATTTGGTCAGTACCTTGTCGCCGAATTTGGCGTCAGGCAGGACTTCGCGTTTTTCGGCGGCGTGACGACGTGACATATCAGCCTCTCCTTCTTACTTGGGACGCTTCGCGCCGTATTTCGAACGACGTTGCTTACGGTCTTTGACGCCCTGAGTATCCAGAACACCGCGCAGGATGTGGTAACGCACACCGGGAAGGTCTTTCACACGGCCGCCACGGATCAGAACAACCGAGTGTTCCTGCAGGTTGTGGCTTTCACCGGGGATGTACGAGATGACCTCGAACCCGTTGGTCAGGCGCACCTTGGCAACCTTACGCATCGCCGAGTTCGGCTTTTTAGGCGTTGTGGTATAGACACGTGTGCAGACACCGCGCTTCTGCGGGCACTGCTCCAGGTGCATGGACTTCGAGCGTTTGACTTTGGGCTGCCGCGGCTTGCGGATCAGCTGTTGAATAGTTGGCATTCCGGTTCTTTCCCCGTTTTGCAACACACATGACATGCACGCGCGTTGCGTGCGGCTAAATTCGCTGCACTTATGCGTCCACAAGCGCAAAACCCACGAGCGTTCCCATTCCGAGGTGAACGTCGCGGTTGGTTCTCAGAGGGCGCGAACTGCAAAATTGTCCGGGCCTTGACCAGTTCATTACTGGAATCGGCTACGGGGCGGCCCCCGGTACCGAGATGACGCGCGTATAGGGGGAGTCGTCCCAAGTGTCAACAGCCCTATCCCGGCGCCCAGGCGCGCGCGTTGAATGCAGCCTGTCGGATTGCCATTCCTGCGCGCCGCTGTCCCGGTTGCGGCTGAACCGCGGCAAGGGCATAGTCGGGTCGAATATCTGCTGATGGATTACAGATGCAAGTGATTGGCCTTTGCCGGTTTTCCTATCCCGCAATTGGCGGCTTTCAGACAACGCACGAGAGTGTCGAAGAAAGACGGCAATTCCTGTACCAGCACGACAGGTTGGAAGAACGGTTTCGCCTGTTCGAGACGGTCGCCCTGCCCGGTTTCAAAAAACAGTCCGACGAAGATTTCCAGTTGGTGATCGTGGTCGGCGACTGCCTGCCCAAGCCGGCATTTGACCGCCTCAACGATCTGACCGGTGGGCTGAAACAGGTGCGCATTGTCGCGAAACCTCCGGGGCGGCACAGAAAAGTCATGCAGGATGTCCTGAATTCGGCGCGGAACGATCCTGATCAACCCTGCCTTCAGTTTCGCCACGACGATGATGATGCAGTGGCCGTGGATTTTGTCGAGCGGTTTCGGGGCTGTGTCAGGGAATGTGTCGGCTTGTTCGAAAGGCACGCGATGGTCGCCGTTGACTTCAACTGCGGTTATCTGGCCCGCGCCAATTCCGAGGGGATACGGGCTACGCGCGTGCATCGCCCGTTGATCACTGCCGGTCTGGGAATGTACGTGCGGGGCGGGCAGCGGAAATCGATCATGAATTTTGCCCATAACAGGATCAACCGCGCGATGCCCGTTGTGACCCGACCCGATAGTCCTATGTGGGTACGGGGATTGAACCGGTTCAATGACTCACCGCGAACCAGAAACATGGATGTAGCGCTCAACCCTCTTACCCGGCAGCAGGAGCTCGAGTTTCAAACCCGTTTCGCCATTGATCCGGACGTGGTCAGACGGCGTCACGCCAAGCCCTGACGCGCACGTGCCCGGAACAAGGTGAACAGACCGGCACCCACGATCAGGACAGCACCCAGCATCGTCAGGCTGTCAGGCCATTCGTCAAACACGACCCAACCCAACCCGAGCGCCCAGATCAGGCTGGAATATCTGAACGGTGCAACGAATCCGACATCTCCCTGACGCATGACCATGACGCTGAACAAATAGCCAAGCAGCACAAACACGGCCGCCGCCGCGACCAGAGAACCCGCCGTTGCCGAAACCGCAACCCATCCTTCGAAAACCGAGGCTATTGCCGCAGCCCCCGCTATGGAAACCGAGGTGGCAAGGGTAACCAGCATTGACGGCACGTCGGCTGACATGCGTCGCGTGATGAGGTCCCGAACTGTAATCGAAACCACTGCAACCAGCGCATAGATGGAATACACGCTGAACCCCCCTGGGCCGGGTCTTACGATCAGCAGCATTCCGACGAAACCCACGGCGATTGCCAAAGCGCGTCGCCAACCAACCTGTTCGGAAAAAACCAGAGCAGCACCCAATGTTACCGTAAGAGGCAATGCCTGAAGAATGGCCGTAACATTGGCAAGCGGCATGTTCTTCAGCGCCGTCAGGAAAAAGAATGTCGCCGCAAGCTCTGCAAGGCAGCGCAGTGCAACCAGCCACTTGTCATGGCGCGAAAAATTCAGATGCAACGTGCCCAGTGACCGGGCAAGCACATAGATCAGAAATACCGCCAGAAACCCGCGCATGGCCACCAGCTGAAACAATGGCAGATCCTGCAAGGCAACCTTCACCAGCGTGTCGTTCAGGGTAAAGGCAGCCATGCTGCCCATCATCAGCAAAGCACCTTTGGTGTTTGGAGTCATGCTGCTTCGGGCTCCGGGGCTATTGATCGCCCCGCATTGGCCGCCGAGACGGGCTGGATGTCAACAACGCACAAGGGGTGCAGAGATCATCAACCGAATGGAAGGATGGTCCCGAACAGATTCAGGCTGGAAGGCTCTGTCGTGTCTTTTACAAACTCCACCCAGTCTTCCCCGTATACAAGTTCGAAAAACACAGGATATTTCCACACGAAATTATGAAAGGAAAAGGTCGTCACCAACGCACCAACCGTGAGCGCCCCAGCGAACTCTCGCAGTTTACCTTTCAAAAACAGCATAACCATGATGCAGGCCCCGCCTGCGAGGCCGAGGCTTACGAAATCCTGCGTTCCTACCTTGCCGGGCACCGGAATGCCAACCGATTGGTATTGAATCAGGCGGGACAGGAAGACCGCAAAAACACCCAGTAAAAAAGCCCCCAGAAACGCAGCGGGATACCCCAGACGTTGCCAGATACTCTCGGTTCGAGGCATAGGCGACTTGTGTGTGTTTTCTGCCGAACGCTTTTTGATCCGCGCCACTCGGTCCTCGAAAGAGTTGCTTTTGGTGTCCATTGTTCAGCTCAAAATAATCCGAAAACACAGAACATCGCTAAACCACCGATTGCAGAACCACAAGCCTGATGAAATCGCGTCAAAGGCTGTGCTCTGTCACGACGGTTCACAATTGCGTACCGGGAGAGGCGACGAAAAAAGGCCCCACGAAATCGCAGGGCCTTTTTCTGTTCGATTCTGAATGACGCGGTTTATTCGCGGCTTTCCGGTGTTTCGACCAGAACGTCCAGCTCATCCCCGACCATATCATCATCCATGATCGGCGCGGCCAGGGCGGCGGCGGCCTCGGCCTCTTCCCGGCGGGCTTCGATCACCACGTTGTCACGCGACTGCGCGATGTGGCGGACAGCCTGCGTTGCACCACCGGTACCGGCGGGGATCAGACGACCGACGATGACGTTCTCTTTCAGGCCGACCAGCTTGTCCTTCTTGCCCTGAACCGAAGCTTCGGTCAGCACGCGGGTGGTCTCCTGGAACGACGCCGCCGAGATGAACGAGCGCGTCTGCAACGAGGCCTTGGTGATCCCCAACAGGATCGGCTCACCCTGTGCCGGACGACCACCGCGGGCGATGGTCTTCTCGTTGGCCGCGTCGAACTCCTGCTTGTCGACATGCTCGCCTTTCAGCAGGGTGGTGTCGCCTGAATCCAGGATCTCCCACTTCTGCAGCATCTGGCGCACGATGACCTCGATGTGCTTGTCGTTGATCTTCACGCCCTGCAGACGATACACGTCCTGCACCTCGTCGATCATGTAATCCGCCAGCGCTTCGACACCCATGATGGACAGGATGTCATGCGGCGCAGGGTTACCGTCCATCAGGTATTCACCCTTCTGGATGAAGTCCCCTTCGGCGACCGGGATGTGCTTGCCCTTGGGTACCATGTACTCGATGGTCTCCATGGACTCGTCAGCCGGCTCGATGCTGATGCGGCGCTTGTTCTTGTAGTCGCGGCCAAAGCGCACGTAACCATCGGCCTCGGCGATGATCGCGTGATCCTTGGGACGGCGCGCTTCGAACAGTTCGGCCACACGCGGCAGACCACCGGTGATGTCCTTGGTCTTGGCACCTTCGCGCGGGATACGCGCGACGACGTCACCGGCTTCGACCTTCTGACCGTCTTCGACCGACAGGATCGCATCCACCGACATCGGATAGTGAACCGGGTTGCCCGCATCGTTGCGGACCGGCTCGCCATCTTCGCCAACCAGAATGATCTCGGGCTTGAGGTCGCTGCCCTTGGGGGCGGCGCGCCAATCGATCACGATCTTCTGGGTCATGCCGGTTGCTTCGTCGGTCTCGTCGCGAACAGCGAGGCCCGAAACCAGATCGACATATTTCGCAGTACCGGCTTTCTCGGCGATGATCGGCAAGGTGTACGGGTCCCACTCGAACAGCTTGTCGCCACGGGCCACCTTGGTGCCGTCCTTGACGAACAGCTTGGAGCCGTAGCCCAGCTTGTGGCTGGCACGCTCTTCGCCGTGTTCGTCCTTGATCACCAGCTTCATGTTCCGGCCCATGACCAGGCTTTCGCCGGCTGCGTTGACCAGGATCTGCGGGTTCTCGAAGGAAACGATACCTTCCTGGCTGGCTTCCTGGAACGACTGCTGACCACCTTGCGCAACACCACCGATGTGGAAGGTCCGCATGGTCAGCTGTGTACCGGGTTCACCGATCGACTGAGCCGCGATAATGCCGACAGCTTCACCTGTGTTCACCATCGTACCGCGTGCAAGGTCACGACCATAGCAGGTCGCACAGACGCCTTCCTCGGACTCACAGGTCAGAGGCGAGCGGATGCGCATCGACTGAACGCCGGCTTCGTCGATGGTGTCTGCCATACGTTCGTCGATCAGCTGACCGGCTGCGACGATCACCTCATCGGTGCCCGGACGCAGAACATCGTCAGCGGCCACACGGCCCAGCACGCGTTCGGCCAGCGAGGCGACAACCTCACCGTCGTTCACGGCTGCTTCGGCTGTGATCGCACGCTCGGTGCCGCAGTCGATCTCACGAACGATACAGTCTTGCGCCACGTCCACCAGACGACGGGTCAGGTAACCCGAGTTCGCCGTCTTCAGAGCGGTATCCGACAGACCCTTACGGGCACCGTGGGTCGAGTTGAAGTACTCGAGAACGGTCAGACCTTCTTTAAAGTTCGAGATGATCGGCGTCTCGATGATGTCACCGTTCGGTTTGGCCATCAAGCCCCGCATACCGCCCAGCTGTTTCATCTGAGTGACCGAGCCACGCGCACCCGAGTGGGCCATCATGTAGACCGAGTTCGGCTCCATGTCCGACCCGTCTTCGGCCTTGGCAACGTCCGAGATCGTGCTCATCATTGCCTCGGTCACGCGGTCGTTACACTTCGACCAGGCATCAACAACCTTGTTGTACTTTTCGCCCTGAGTGATCAGGCCGTCCATGTACTGTTGTTCAAAGTCTTTCACCTGGCTGCGGGTGTCATCGACGATGCTCCACTTGTCCTTCGGAATGACCATGTCATCCTTGCCGAACGAGATGCCCGCCTTGAACGCTTCCTTGAAGCCCATCGACATGATCTGGTCACAGAAGATCACCGACTCTTTCTGACCGCAGTAACGGTAGACGGTGTCGATCACCTGCTGCACTTCTTTCTTCCGCAGCAGGCGGTTGACCAAATCGAACGGTGCCTTGTTATTCATTGGCAGCAACGCACCCAGACGCAGACGGCCCGGGGTGGTTTCATATCGCTTCTGAACTTCGTTGCCTTCCTCGTCGATCTGCGTGATCCGGGCCGTGATTTTCGAGTGCAGATGCACCTCGCCCGCATCCAGCGCGTGCTGAACTTCTTCGATCGACCCAAAGACCTTGCCTTCGCCCGGCATGCCTTCGCGTTCCAGGGTCACATAGTACAGACCCAGGATCATATCCTGCGACGGAACGATGATCGGTGCGCCGTTTGCAGGCGACAGAACGTTGTTCGTCGACATCATCAGAACACGCGCTTCCAGCTGGGCCTCAAGGCTCAGCGGGACGTGAACGGCCATCTGGTCACCGTCGAAGTCGGCGTTAAAGGCCGAACAGACCAGCGGGTGCAGCTGGATGGCTTTACCTTCGATCAGAACGGGCTCGAACGCCTGAATGCCAAGACGGTGTAACGTCGGCGCACGGTTCAGCATGACAGGGTGTTCGCGGATCACCTCGTCGAGGATATCCCACACTTCGGGACGCTCTTTCTCGACCAGTTTCTTCGCCTGTTTCACGGTCGAAGAAAGACCCTTGGCTTCAAGGCGCGAGTAGATGAACGGCTTGAACAGTTCCAGCGCCATCTTCTTGGGCAGACCACACTGGTGCAGCTTGAGTTCCGGACCGGTCACAATGACCGAACGGCCCGAGAAGTCGACGCGCTTACCCAAAAGGTTCTGACGGAAGCGGCCCTGCTTACCCTTCAGCATGTCCGACAGCGATTTCAGCGGACGCTTGTTGGCGCCAGTGATCACGCGGCCACGACGGCCGTTGTCAAACAGAGCGTCAACGGATTCCTGCAGCATCCGCTTTTCGTTGCGGACGATAATGTCAGGCGCGCGCAGCTCGATCAGACGCTTCAGACGGTTGTTCCGGTTGATGACGCGGCGATACAGATCGTTCAGATCAGACGTCGCGAAACGGCCACCATCCAGCGGAACCAGCGGACGCAGTTCCGGCGGAATAACCGGGATCACGGTCATCACCATCCATTCGGGCCGGTTGCCCGACTCGAGGAAGGATTCAACAACCTTCAGACGCTTGATGATCTTCTTGGGCTTCAGCTCGCCGGTTGCTTCGGCCAGATCAGCGCGCAGCTGCTCGGCTTCGGCTTCCAGGTCGATTTGGGCCAGCATCTCACGGATGGCTTCAGCACCGATATTCGCGGTAAACGCGTCCATGCCATAAGCATCCTGCGCGTCCATGTACTCTTCTTCAGTCAGCATCTGGCCATAGGACAGGTCAGTCAGACCGGGCTCGATGACGACATAGTTTTCAAAGTACAGAACGCGTTCCAGATCGCGCAACGTCATGTCCAGCATCAGACCGATGCGGGACGGCAGCGATTTCAGGAACCAGATATGCGCGACGGGCGCGGCGAGTTCGATGTGGCCCATACGCTCGCGGCGGACTTTCTGCAAGGTGACTTCCACACCGCATTTCTCGCAGACAACGCCGCGATACTTCATCCGCTTGTATTTGCCGCACAGGCATTCGTAGTCTTTGATCGGGCCAAAGATACGCGCGCAGAACAGACCGTCGCGTTCAGGCTTGAACGTCCGGTAGTTGATGGTTTCGGGTTTCTTGATCTCGCCATAGGACCAAGACAGAATCCGCTCAGGGCTCGCCAGCGAGACCTTGATCTCGTCGAAAACCTTCGGGGGCGTCAGCGGGTTGAACGGGTTGTTGGTGATTTCCTGGTTCATTTGTTACCTCAAATCTTGCGGAAGGGGGGACGGGAGAAAGGGCAGCGCCCTTACTCCTCAACCTCCGCATCCAGGAGTTCCATATTCAGGCCGAGGCCACGGACTTCTTTCACCAGAACGTTGAACGATTCCGGTACGCCCGCTTCAAAGTTATCCTCGCCCTTGACGATCGACTCATAGACCTTGGTCCGGCCGGCGACGTCATCCGATTTCACGGTGAGCATCTCCTGCAGAGTGTAGGCGGCGCCGTAAGCTTCCAGAGCCCAGACTTCCATCTCACCAAAGCGCTGACCACCGAACTGCGCCTTACCACCCAGCGGCTGCTGGGTAACCAGGCTGTACGGCCCGGTCGAACGCGCGTGGATTTTGTCGTCCACAAGGTGGTGCAGTTTCAGCAGGTACTTGATGCCCACGGTCACCGGACGCGCGAATTGCTCACCGGTACGACCGTCGAACAGGATCGACTGACCGCTTTCCGAGAAGCCCGCGCGCACCAGCGCGTCGTTGACGTCAGCCTCTTTGGCGCCGTCAAAGACCGGGGTAGCAATCGGAACACCGCGGGTGACGTTGCTGGCCGCTTCGATCAGCTGGTCCTCGTCCATGCCGCTGATGCCCTCTTCATAGACATCCTCGCCATAGGCGTGTTTCATCGCGTCACGTACCGGCGTCAGGTCGCCCGAACGGCGGTATTCCTGCAGCGCCTCATCGATGTTCAGACCCAGACCGCGTGCGGCCCACCCCATGTGGGTTTCAAGGATCTGACCGACGTTCATACGCGACGGCACACCCAGCGGGTTCAGACAGAAGTCGACCGGCGTACCATCGGCCAGGAACGGCATGTCTTCCATCGGAACAACCTTGGAAATCACACCTTTGTTCCCGTGGCGACCAGCCATCTTGTCGCCCGGCTGCAACTTGCGCTTCACGGCGATGAAGACTTTGACCATCTTCATCACACCCGGCGGCAGATCGTCGCCACGACGGACTTTCTCGACCTTGTCTTCGAAACGGGCGTCCAGAGCACGCTTTTGCACTTCGTACTGCTCGTTCAGAGCTTCGACGATCTGTGCATCCTGCTCGTCTTCCAGCGCCAGCTGCCACCACTGACCACGGGTCAGGGTTTCCAGCAGCTCCTCGGTGATCACCGACCCTGCCTTGACGCCTTTCGGGCCTTTGACAGCGGTTTTGCCCAGGATCAGACCTTGCAGACGCGCATAGATGTTGCGGTCAAGGATCGCCAGCTCGTCGTCCCGGTCACGGGCCAGACGTTCGACTTCCTCACGCTCGATCTGCAACGCACGTTCGTCTTTTTCGACGCCGTGACGGTTGAACACGCGGACTTCGACGACCGTACCGTAATCGCCCGGCTTCACGCGCAGCGAGGTGTCGCGCACGTCGGATGCTTTTTCACCAAAGATGGCGCGCAGCAGCTTTTCTTCCGGGGTCATCGGGCTTTCGCCCTTCGGGGTGATCTTGCCGACCAGGATATCGCCCGGCTCGACGTCCGCACCGATGTAAACGATGCCCGCCTCGTCGAGGTTGCGCAGCGCTTCTTCACCGACGTTCGGGATGTCGCGGGTGATCTCTTCCGGGCCCAGCTTGGTGTCACGGGCGGCGACTTCGAATTCCTCGATATGGACCGAGGTAAATACGTCATCGCGCGCGATACGTTCGCTGATCAGGATCGAGTCTTCGTAGTTGTAACCGTTCCACGGCATGAACGCGACGACCACGTTCTTACCCAGAGCCAGTTCACCCATATCGGTCGACGGACCGTCGGCAATAACCTCGCCCTTCTGGACGGTGTCACCCACCTTGATCAGCGGACGCTGGTTGATGCAGGTATTCTGGTTCGAACGCTGGAATTTGCGCAGACGATAGATGTCAACGCCAGCGTCGCCCAGTTCCAAATCCTCGGTGGCGCGGATAACGATACGCTGGGCATCGACCTGGTCGATGATACCGGCGCGTTTCGCCTGAATCGCAGCACCCGAGTCAATCGCAACCTTTTCCTCGATACCGGTACCGACCAGCGGCGCCTCGGCCCGCAGCAGCGGAACCGCCTGACGTTGCATGTTCGAGCCCATCAGAGCGCGGTTAGCGTCGTCATTTTCAAGGAACGGGATCAGCGATGCAGCGACCGAGACCAGCTGTTTCGGCGACACGTCGATCAGGTCCACATTCTCGCGCGGGGCAAGCGTGTAGTCACCGGCCTGACGTGTCGAAACCAGATCATTGATGAACTTGCCATCGGCATCCAAGGTCGCGTTCGCCTGCGCCACGGTGTGACGCATCTCCTCGGTCGCGGACATGTAGTGAACCTCATCGGTCACCTGCCCGTCTTTTACGACGCGATAAGGGGTTTCGATGAAGCCGTACTTGTTCACGCGGGCAAAGGTGGCCAGCGAGTTGATCAGACCGATGTTCGGACCTTCGGGCGTTTCGATCGGGCACATCCGGCCATAGTGGGTCGGGTGCACGTCGCGCACCTCAAAGCCCGCACGCTCACGTGTCAGACCACCGGGGCCAAGCGCCGAGAGACGGCGTTTGTGGGTGACTTCCGACAGCGGGTTGGTCTGGTCCATGAACTGCGACAGCTGCGACGAGCCGAAGAATTCGCGGACAGCAGCCGCAGCAGGTTTCGCGTTGATCAGGTCCTGAGGCATGACGGTGTCGATTTCAACCGACGACATACGCTCTTTGATCGCGCGCTCCATGCGCAGCAGACCGACGCGGTACTGGTTTTCCATCAGTTCGCCAACCGAACGCACGCGACGGTTGCCGAGGTGGTCGATGTCGTCCACGTCGCCTTTGCCGTCACGCAGTTCAACAAGCGCCTTGATGCAGGCCACGATGTCTTCGCGGCGCAGGGTACGCAGGGTGTCCGGCGCATCCAGAGCCAAGCGCATGTTCATCTTCACGCGGCCAACGGCGGACAGGTCATAACGCTCGCTGTCGAAGAACAGGGTGTCGAACAGCGCCGACGCAGCCTCGACGGTGGGCGGCTCGCCCGGACGCATGACGCGGTAGATGTCCATCAGCGCGGTTTCGCGGCTCATGTTCTTATCCTGAGCCATGGTATTGCGCATGTAAGGACCAACATTGACGTTGTCGATGTCCAGAACCGGGATGTCAGTGATACCTGCATCGATCAGCTCTTTGACGGTGCCGCCAATCAGGTCGCCGTCTTTGTCATATTCCAGGGTCAGCTCATCACCCGCTTCGACATAGATCGCGCCGTTTTCTTCGTTGATGATGTCCTTGGCGACAAATTTGCCAACGATGTGATCGAACGGAACCAGCAGGTCGGTGACGGTGCCTTCGTCGATCAGCTTCTTGACCGCGCGCGGGGTAACTTTCTTACCCGCTTCGGCAATCACTTCACCGGATTTGGCGTCGACCAGATCATAGGTCGGGCGTGTACCACGCACACGTTCGGGGAAGAACGGAGTGATCCAGCCCTTCTTCTTGTCCAGCTTGTAGGACACGGTGTTGTAATACGCGTCCATGATCGCTTCCTGGTCCAGACCCAGCGCGTACAGCAGGGTGGTCACAGGCAGCTTACGGCGACGGTCGATACGGGCGAAAACGATGTCTTTGGCATCGAACTCAAAGTCCAGCCAGCTGCCGCGATACGGGATGATGCGGCAGGCAAACAGCAGCTTGCCCGAGGAATGAGTCTTGCCCTTGTCGTGGTCAAAGAACACGCCGGGCGAACGGTGCATCTGGGATACGATCACACGCTCGGTCCCGTTCACGACAAATGTGCCGTTCGGCGTCATCAAAGGCATATCGCCCATGAAGACATCCTGTTCCTTGATGTCCTTTACCGATTTTGCGCCGGTGTCCTCATCGACATCAAAAACGATCAAACGCAGCGTTACCTTCAGCGGCGCGCTGTAGGTCATGTCGCGTTGCATACATTCTTCAACGTCGTATTTGGGTTTTTCCAGATCGTATTTCACGAATTCCAGAACGGAGGTTTCGTTGAAATCCTTGATCGGGAAAACCGACTGGAACACGCCCTTGATGCCTTCGCCGTCAGTGGGCTGCTCTGCATCGCCGGAGCGCAGGAAAAGATCATAAGAAGATTTCTGGACCTCAATAAGGTTCGGCATCTCCAGCACTTCGCGGATTTTGCCGTAATATTTACGAAGACGTTTCTGGCCAAGGAACGTTTGAGCCATGTCAGATGTCACCTTTCGATGTTCTCAGCGGGCAAAGACACCGTCGGGCCCCGGCATCTTGCACAATCGAGACAACACGTCCGGATCAATTCATGGCCACCGTCCCGAAGGCGGCCTCCCGATCCGAAAACCGTGTCTTAGAAAACGCCTCGCGTCTTGAGGCCCTTTCTAAGACAGGTTCGGCTGGACCCGGATTTCTCCGGACCCAGCCAAATTTTTCGGCACATCAGCGATGCACCTGAGGATAAGCTTAGGCCAGTTCGACTTCGGCGCCAGCTGCTTCCAGCTTGGCTTTGACGTCTTCTGCTTCTGCTTTGTCCACGCCTTCTTTGATCTTGCCGCCGGCTTCGACCAGTTCCTTGGCTTCTTTCAGGCCCAGGCCGGTGATGCCGCGAACTTCTTTGATGACGTTGATTTTCGATGCGCCGGCGTTCTTCAGAACGACGTCGAATTCGGTTTTTTCTTCCTCAGCTGCGCCGCCGGCGTCGCCAGCTGCACCTGCGACCATTACGGCGCCGCCAGCTGCGGGCTCGATGCCGTATTCGTCTTTGAGGATGGTTTTCAGTTCTTGTGCTTCCAGCAGGGTCAGACCCACGATGCTTTCTGCGAGTGCTTTCAGATCAGCCATTTTATCAGCTCTTTCCGTTTACAGTGTGTGTTCCAACGTCAGGGCACATGCCCCACGCAGATCATTCAGTGCCAACCGCTTACGCAGCTTCCGCCTTCTCTTCGATGGTGGAAAGGATGCTTGCGATATTGCTTGCAGGTGCGCCAATCGCGCCGGCGATGTTCGAAGCAGGTGCGCCAATGCAGCCAACGATCGAAGCAATAAGCTCCTCGCGAGACGGCATTTTCGAAACAGCTTCGACGCCTTTGCGGTCCAGAGCGTTCTCGCCCATTGCACCGCCAAGGATTTCGAACTTTTTGTTCTCCTTGGCGAAGTCCTCGGCCACCTTGGCTGCTGCCACGGGGTCCTCGGAATAGGTCAGAACGGTCATCCCTGTCAGCAGGTCGGCCATGTTTGCACACGGCTTACCCTCAAGGGCGATTTTGGCGAGCCTGTTTTTGGCAACACGCACGGAACCGCCCGCTTCGCGTGCACGCGCGCGCAGGTCCTGCATCTCGGCAACTGTCAGACCGGCGTAGTGGGCAACCACTACGACGCCAGAGCTTTCGAAGATTTGGCCGAGTTCCTCGACCACTTTCTCTTTCTGGGCTCTATCCACAGTTCTCTCCAAGTTAGGGGCGAAATCTCACCCCGGCTCATATTTGCCGCAGCTTTCGCTCCGGCGTTCAGGTCCTTGTTACGGGATTGGCCAAAATGCGCCCGAGGGTGGGACCCCCAGAATTCTTTGGTCTTACCCGTCTCAGGCAGGGAATTAAGGGACCGAATGGGCCCACCCACCGTCTTGGACGAAACGAAACAAAGCGCACGACGAATCGCACGCTTTGTTCCGCAGGTCTTCTTAGGGCAGATGGAGGGGGTTTCCAAGGGGTAAATTGCACCCAATTCAGATCATACAGCACCCAAATTCCAAGGTCATGTTTTCAGAACTTCCCGTTGTCGTTTTTCCATTCCTCGCGCGGCGGAACCGCTTCGATGGTGCTCCAATGTTCGACGATCCGATCAGCGTCCCAGCGATACAAATCATAAAAGCTGGAATGCACCCCAATTCTTTCCCCTTCACACACGCAAAGGACGAAATTTCCCTCTGCCAAAACCCGATGCAAATGCTTGTAGACAAATTTTGCCCCGCTTTCGCTTGTTCCTTCCAACACGTTCTTGAGCGCTACGATTCCGTCGGCCATGTCCGGATTGTGCTGTTTTAGATCCTCTGCAACAAAGTCCGCCAATCTGTCAAACCTGCGCTTTATCAGAACGTCTGTGACAAACATGCTGCTAGCGGCCCGGTTTTCTTCCGTCTTCTCCAGGTCCGTTACTTCGGTGTGACCATCCAGCATTCCACGCCCAGAAAGGTTTGGACCGCGCAAAGGCTGAATGTTGTCCCAATGCTCTACGGCTTTGCCATCTTCGAACCGAAACACCTCAAACGCGGCGCGCAGGCTACTGAAATCGTACTCAATATGCGCAAAGGCAAAGTCGCCATCCTCGAAAACCCTTTTGAATGTAACCTTGGGTGAAGTTTTGGACAGCCTTGCGAACAGGTCGGCAATACCTTCGCTGCCTTCGTGAGTTTGAGGGTTGTGCTGGATGTACTTCTCTTCATTCACAACCGCTGCCGCCATGGCGTCACCGGTTTCCAATCCCTTAAGAAATCTTTGGAGGAGTTCGCGCTTAGTTTCCATAGCCATGGTCCGTTCGATTGCCAGAACTGAAATGCATGCGATTTATCTTCGCACCGAACCCGGCAAAATGAAAATCCCGGGCAGTTTGCACCACCCGGGATCAATTTTTTGCATCAGATTTGTCTGGCTTACTCGCCCGAGGCCTCTGCTACATCAACGGTCACACCGGGGCCCATGGTCGAGCTCAGCGCGATTTTCTTCATATAGGTGCCTTTGGCGCCCGACGGTTTCGCCTTGGCAACAGCCGAGACAAACGCGCGGACGTTTTCAGCCAGTTTGGCTTCGTCGAACGACGCTTTGCCAACACCGGCATGCACAACGCCGCCTTTTTCCGCCTTGAACTGAACTTCACCGCCCTTGGCTGCTTCCACGGCCGCTTTCACGTCCATGGTCACGGTGCCAACCTTGGGGTTCGGCATCAGGTTGCGGGGGCCCAGAACTTTACCCAGACGACCGACGATCGGCATCATGTCCGGGGTGGCAATGCAGCGATCGAATTCGATGGTGCCGCCCTGGATGGTTTCCATCAGGTCTTCTGCACCAACGATATCCGCGCCTGCTTCTTTCGCTTCGTCTGCCTTGGGGCCACGAGCGAAAACAGCAACGCGCATCGCTTTGCCGGTGCCGTTCGGCAGGCCGACAACACCTCGAACCATCTGGTCCGCGTGACGGGTGTCAACGCCCAGGTTCAGAGCGATCTCGATGGTTTCGTCGAATTTCGACGTTGCATTGGCTTTGACCAGGGCAACTGCTTCGTCTACCGACAGGTTTTCCTTGCCAGCGACAGCTTCGCGCGCGGCGCGCGTACGTTTACCGAGTTTTGCCATCTTACTTCACCTCGATGCCCATAGAGCGGGCCGAGCCCAGGATGATCTGCATTGCGCCTTCGACGTCGTTGGCGTTCAGATCTTTCATTTTGGCTTCGGCGATTTCGCGAACCTGCTTCGAGGTCACGGTTGCCACGGTCTCACGACCTGGGTTTTCCGCGCCACGGGGGCGGTTACGCTTGCCAACCGGCTTCAGACCAGCTGCTTTTTTCAGGTAGTAAGACGCGGGTGGCGTCTTGATGTCCATGGTGAAGGACTTGTCCTGATAATAGGTGATCACGGTCGGACAAGGGGCGCCCTGCTCCATGTCTGCAGTCTTGGCGTTGAACGCCTTGCAGAATTCCATGATGTTGATGCCGCGCTGACCCAGCGCCGGACCAACTGGCGGCGACGGGTTCGCCTGACCTGCAGGAACCTGCAGCTTCATTGTACCAGCAAGCTTCTTGGCCATTTGGTTTTCCTTTCAACTTGGGTGAAACGCGTCCCACCCAGATTATGTTGCGTGGTCCGGTCCGGGATCGCGACCCCAGCAACCTCCCACGAGAGAATCTCGCCCGAAGACGATAAAGGCGGCGTTTACATGGGATCAGGAGAGATGACAAGTGGTTGGCGCACCATTCGGGTTGTACCGAATCAAACCCTGAATCAAACCCTGAGAGGATTCTTGCTGCCTGCATGATCGCACGCGAATGTCCGTACAGTTTCAAATTCCTCTAACAATCTGCAAAGACATGTAAAACCGCCAGTTTGCCGCCAACTGAACGCGACATTGGCGCTTGCTTCGCCACAACGCAGATGACCGTGCTATACTCCTTAAAAATTGTGATTATTGGTGGAGGTTAATTATGATACTTCGTTTAGCTTTAACTCTTGGCATCGCCTTTTCTCTTGCTGCTGCCATCCCTCAAACGGCGCGGGCCGACGCTGGAGAGTTTCTTGGTGGTGCGGTCGTCGGCGGGATCGTTGGTTACGCAATCGGCAAGGACCAACAAAAGAAAAAATCTCAGAGAACAACTTCATCGAACCGCACCTACCGGTCAGGCATTCCGTCGACCACGCAAGGCGCGCAAACCCAGACCGCGCTCAATTACTTCGGATACAACGCAGGAAGGGTCGATGGTCAGGTCGGTCGTGGCACCCGGTCCGCAATCGAACGCTATCAGGCCTCGATGGGTTATCCTGTAAACGGCTATGATTTTCAGCCATATCAGTATGACTTTCTGATGCAAGCCTACTATTGGGCCACAAGCGGTGGACAGGCGACGACTCAACTTGCGGGCCAACCGCTTCTGATGGCGTATCGCCGTCAGGTGCAAACGGGATCTGCTTTGGCTACTGCCCCGCAAGCTCCGGCACAAACCGCCCCGGCACAACCTGTTCCGGTTGCGACACCGCAAGAACCTGAGCCGGAGACAACCGAAACAACGTCTGCCAGCCTGCCGAGCCTGTTTTCCGGCGGCACCGGAGGCCCGTCGCTGGCCAATCGCTGTAGCGGGGTCATGCTGCAAACATCTACCAATGGCGGCTATACGACCCTGGCGAACATGTCCGATCCCGACTTTGCGCTCAGCGAGCAGTTCTGTCTTGCCCGCAGCTACGCGATGGCGCGCGGTGAAGATCTGATTCAGGATATCCAGGGGCTGACGCCGGATCAGGTGAGTGCTCAATGCGACTCGTATGGTGAAATGGTGGCGCCTCAGGTTGATGCTCTGTCTATCAACTCGAAAACTGAGGCTGAAACCCAGATGCGCAAGCTGGCGCTGGACTCGGGCCTCAGCCCCCAAGATCTTGCCGCGACAAGCAAGGTCTGCCTTGCGATTGGCTATCGTCAGGACAACATGGATGCTGCTCTTGGGTCTGCCCTGATGCTGGTCGCAATGGGTGAGCCCGCCTATGGCGAGCTGATTGGCCACCATCTGCGCGAAGGCTTCGGTGTGCAGAAACGTCGCGATCTTGCGATGCAGTGGTATGACGCGAGCCTGTCGGCACTGGATGCCGGATCGCAGGCTGTGTTCCTGCCCTCGCAGACCGACCGCCCGCAACTCTTGCGCGCGGCCATGGTTCAGGCGCAATAGGTCGATCCGTTTTCAGCGAATACCCAAACAAAAAAACGCCGCGTTGCCCTTGGCATCGCGGCGCTTCAATTCTCGAGGAACGTTTCCTCAGCTCTGCTTGGTAACCTGCGTGAAGTCCAGCTCGACCGGAGTTTCCCGGCCGAAGATCGAAACCGAAACCTTCAGCTTCTGGTTTTCGTCGTCCACACCTTCGACCATGCCGTCGAAATCTTCGAACGGGCCGTCGTTGACTTTGACCTTCTCACCGACCTCGAAGCTGATCATCAGCTTGGGCGCTTCTTCGCCTTCCTGAACACGGTTCAGGATCTGATTCACTTCGGCGTCGCGCATCGGCATCGGGCGGCCTTGCGGGCCCAGGAAACCAGTGACGCGGTTGATCGAGTTGATCAGGTGATACCCCTGATCCGACATTTCCATATGCACCAGAACGTAACCAGGCATAAAGCGGCGTTCGGTCGTGACCTTCTTGCCCCGGCGCACTTCGATCACTTCTTCGGTGGGCACCAGAACTTCATCGATATCGTCCTCAAGGCCCTGTTCAGCCACCGACGTGCGGATCTGTTCTGCGATCTTCTTTTCGAAATTCGAAAGAACGCTGACCGAGTACCACCGTTTCGCCATGAACCTGTCGTCCTTGTTTGTCTTCGGGGCATCAAGCGTACCGGACACACCCGTCATTAAAATCTTGTCACACCATCCGGAATAAAAAGCGGCGCGCAGCCCGAATCGCCACACGCCCATTCCGAATAGTACCGCGTCACCTACTCTGACATTGCCCGCAGCGCAAGGGGGCAGAGACGTTTCAGCGCGCTGATCCCGTCTAGCTGAAAGCACCCAGGATCAGTTGAAGACCACCCCGAATACCCAAATCGACCAAAGCGAAAAATACAGCCGTCAGCGCCGCCATGATGAAGACCATTACCGTGGTCAACAGCACCTCGCGCCGGGTCGGCCAGACGACCTTGGAGACTTCGGCACGGACTTGCTGAATGAACTGGATCGGATTGGTGGTGGCCATTTGGCGTGTTCTCTCTGCTAGCGGATGGGCCGGACATAGCCGGGCATTGCGGCAATTTCAAGGGCAGTTGGTTCAACTCTGCCTCTATAGGGCATTCGTTCAGGGTTTGGGTTTGTCATCCCATTCGTCGCTCAGGATCCGGCGCGCATCACCTTCGGGGTCTTCGTACTGGTTCGTACGAACGGTATATACGAAGGCAGCCAGACCAACGCCCCCCAGGAACAGGGAAATCGGGATCAGATAAGCAAGCACTTCCATTCAGGTTACCTCAGCCGCAGGGCGTTCATGGACACGGTAATGGACGAGGTCGACATCGCCAAGGCCGCGATCAGCGGTGTCGCCAGTCCGATCACGGCCAGAGGAACGGCGATCACGTTGTAAACGGTTGCGATCTGGAAGTTTTCGCGAATGCGTCTGGTGGCTTTGACGGCCGTGTCACACGCATCCGCAATGGGCGAAAGATCATTGCCCAACAGCACGATATCCGACGCGACCCGCGCCGCATCCAGCGCAGAGGCCGGAGAGATCGACACATGCGCTGCCGCCAAAGCGGCGGTATCGTTCAGCCCGTCGCCAACCATCAGAACTTTGTGGCCTTCATCGCTGAGATCCTGAATGCGTCTTGCCTTGTCCTGCGGCAAAGCCTCGGCGATCCAATCCGTGATTCCCAGTTTTTCGGCCAAGGCGCGCACCGCCCCCTGCGAATCCCCTGAAATCAAAAGTACACGTTTGCCCGAAGCACGCAGGGCATCCACCGCCTCAGCAGCGCCGGGGCGCAACGCGTCCGAGAATCGGAAGGCCACGGGTGCGTCCTCGCCGATTGCAAGCCAGGCTGAAGTATCGGCGCCCTGATCCGCGCCGACCCAGGCCGCCCGCCCCAGACGAACACGTTGACCACGGAATTCGCCCTCAGTGCCATAGCCGGGAACCTCGGCTATTCCCCGCACACTTGCTGGTTTGATCCCTGCCGCGCGCGCCGCTTTTGCCAGTGATACGGACAAGGGATGTGCAGAAGCCTCGGCCAGCGCCAGAGCGACCTCGACCTTGGCGCGTGCATGGTCTGCCAGATTGACCAGTTCGGGTGCGCCGGATGTCAGCGTGCCTGTCTTGTCGAATACAACCGTGTCGGCTTCGGACAGCCGCTCCAGTGCCGTGGCGTGCTTGATCAGCATTCCCTTGCGGAACAACCGGCCCGACGCGGCCGTGGTTACTGCTGGCACGGCCAGACCCAACGCACAGGGGCAGGTAATAATCAGAACAGCCGCCGCGATATTCAGCGCCGTGCGCAAGTCACCGGAATAGATGTACCACCCAACAAAGCTGAGCGCCGACAGAATGTGAACACCCGGCGCATACAGCTTGGCGGCCTTGTCGGCCAACGAGGTATAACGGGACCGGCCAGACTCGGCGACGGCGACCAGATCAGCCATACGATGGAGCGACGTGTCTTCCCCGACCGCCGTTGCCCGGATTGTCAACGGACCCGTCAGGTTGACTTCGCCCGCGCTCACAGTCTGTCCGGCTTCGGCAAAGACTGGCACCGTCTCACCCGTCAGAAGGGATCGATCCAGTTCTGACTGACCCGACACGATCTGGCCGTCCACGGGCATGCGCCCACCCGGTCGCACAAGGATCAGGTCTCCGACGCGCAACTCGGCAACGGGAACTTCATCTTCAACCCCATCGGCGACACGAATGGCGCGGGGAACTTCCAACGCGGTCAATTCCTCGGCCGCAGATCGCGCCGCGGCACGGGTGCGGTAATCAAGATACCGTCCGGCCAGCAGAAAGAAGGTCAATGTCAGGGCTGCGTCGAAATAGGCATGCTCGCCGCTCAACGCGGTTTCCCACAGCGACGTGACCAGCGCCAACAGGATCGCCAGTACAATCGGCACATCCATATTCAGCCGTCGCACGCGCAGGGCGCTCCAGGCATTGGCAAAGAACGGCTGGGCCGAGAACGCAATGGCCGGCAGCGCAATGGCCGCTGAAATCCAGTGGAACATGTCCCGCGTTGCATCCGTCGCACCGGACCATACCGACACCGACAGCAACATCACGTTCATGGATGCAAACCCGGCCACGGCCAGCCGCATCAGAAGATCACGCCCGGCCTTGTCTGTCTGCGTTGCGGACAAAGCCCCCGGATCAAGCTCATGTGCTTCGAATCCTGCCTGTTCAAGCACCGGGATCAGATCGCTTGCACGCGTCTCCGGCGTGGCTTTGATCATCGCGCGTTTGAGCGTCAGGTTCACCCGGGCGTCTTCGACGCCGGGATGCGCGTTCAGTTCACGCTCGACCGTCGCGATACAGGCCGAGCAATGAATGCCCGGCAGCGACAAGGCGATCTGCACATCCTCCGGTATGGGCCGGGCCGGCTCTGCCGGGGCCGCAAGACAGCCCGGGCAGGCTGCTGTGCCGGATGAAAGCTGAGCCGTCATGCTTACCCCTTCACGTAAAGCGGGACGCGCTGCGAGAATTCGGCGCCGTTTCCGTCACGCGCCACCAATCGGATGTTCCAGTTGCCCTTACCCAGTGTAGCAGGCGTGGCATAGGCTGTACCGTCGAACGTAAAATCCGGCACGAAGTCGTCGCGCAAATGGGTTGCCCGGCCGACCACGGCCTGCAATTCGCTCACCTCAACTGGCGCACCGCTTTCGTCGGTGATGTGCAGGATCAGAAGGCCGCCTTTGGTTTCCGCCCGAACTGTCCAGCCCAGCGCCTGCTGCTCTTTCAGGCGCTCGTTGAACTCCTGGCTGGCGACGTAGGAGTTCTTGACCTCCAACCCCGGAAAGGTTTTCACCGCATTATACGCCAGCACGAGGTTCACCGCGATGATCACGCCAAAAGCGCCGACAAACACGGCCAAAGCGTGCTTTCCGGTGAATTTACGTTCGGCCATGATCAGTTCCCTCGTCCGTTAAACGTGGTGTCCTTGTAGGCGCGTTCGCCGCTGCTGAGGTCTTCGACCCAGATCCGTACTGGCGTCGCCTCTGCTGCGGCCGGATCGCTATCGCGGGAGGCCACGATATATACACGGGTCAATTGTGCCGTATCCGCCGTGACATTCACAGTATCGATATTGGTTCCCTCGATTTCCAGTCGCATCGCCGGATCGCCCGCCAAAGACAGTTTGAACAGACGGTCCTCACCGTGCTTATTGCGCAGACGAACGTCATAGGTGTTGCGGATTGTACCGTCCGACAGGGTGACGAAAGTGGGGTTGCGGACCGGTGCAACAGTCAGATCGATGTCAGAACGGATGAAGAGTGCAAACAACAGCCCGAACCCGACCAGCGCCCACAATGCGGTGTACATGATCGTACGCGGCCTCAGAATGTGCTTCCAGACATTCTTGGCGGGCTCGCCGGATCGCTCATGCTCTTCATCGCTCAGCGCCATGTAGTCGATCAGCCCTCGTGGCTTTCCGATCTTGGCCATCATGTCATCACACGCGTCGATGCAAAGGGCACAGGTGATGCATTCCAGCTGCTGGCCATCCCGAATATCGATTCCGACAGGGCAGACATTCACGCAGGCCATACAGTCGATGCAATCCCCCAATTCAGAATCGGCCGTCCGCTTGCCTTTGCCGCGCGGTTCACCCCGCCATTCGCGATAGCCGACAACCAGCGTGTCCTCATCCATCATCGCCGCCTGAATGCGCGGCCAAGGGCAGGCATAGATACAGATCTGCTCGCGGGCGAACCCGCCGAAGAAGAAGGTTGTACCCGTCAGGATCAACATCGTCGTGTAGGCGATGGGATGCGCGTTGCCGGTCACAAGATCACGGGCCAGCGTAGGTGCATCCGCGAAATAGAACACCCAGGCACCACCTGTCGCCAAACCGATCAGAAACCAGACCGCCCATTTGGTGACCCGCAAGCGAGCCTTTCGGAAATCAAGCTTTTCCTGACGGTGCAGGCGCAGGCGGGCGTTTCTGTCGCCTTCAATCCAGCGCTCGACCAGAATGAACAGGTCCGTCCAGACGGTTTGCGGGCATGCGTATCCGCACCAAACGCGACCCAGAGCGGACGTAAACAGGAACAGACCCAAACCTGCCATGATCAGCAGACCAGCGACAAAGTAGAATTCGTGCGGCCAGATCTCGATCCAGAAGAAATAAAAACGTCGATTTGCAAGATCCAGCAGGACAGCCTGATCAGGCAGGCTGGGGCCGCGATCCCATCTGATCCAGGGTGTCACATAGTAGATGCCCAGTGTCACGATGAGGATGATCCATTTCAGGTTTCGAAACGGCCCCGAAACACGTCTTGGAAAAATCGGCTCACGCGCGGCGTAAAGGCTGGGGGCGGGATCGGAATCGCTCACTGGCTGGCTCCACAAATGGGTCTTCTGAAGACGTCTTGTTCCAGATCATGCCTAGGCGAACTTTGACATGGGTCAAAAAGCGCATCGAGCAAACATCTTTTGAAGATCAGCCCATCTTGCCGGCGCTGGAAATCAGGTATTTTACCCGATTTTCAGCCTATTTTGGCGGAAATTATGCTTTTGGCGCGGTACCAACCGCACATGAGTACATGCAGCTTTCCAAGTGCCGACCAATTGTCGCAGCCCCGGGTCAACCCTGCCCGGACGCGGGTGATCAGCCGTCGTTGCAAAGAACGGAATGGCAAAACAACAGGAATTCAGTGTAAAAAAGCACCGGCTGTTCAGGAAACGCGCGAACAGATGGAACAGCCGGTGCTACAGCCTTCGGGCGGCCAACCGCCCGAAGGTGCCCTCTAGGTCTTACTGTCCACCACCCAACTGGTGGACATAGGCGGAAACCGCTCGGATCTGCGCCTCGGTCAGTCGGGTATCCCAGGGCGGCATGACACCAAAGCGGCTGTAAGTCACAGTTTCGGTCAGAGCTTCTTCGCTACCGCCATAAAGCCAGATCGCGTCGGTCAGGTTCGGCGCCCCCTGGAAGATGTCACCTTTGCCATCTTCACCATGGCAGGCCGCGCAGTTGTCTTCGAAGACTACCTTGCCCGCCTGTGCCGCCGCGTCATCGGTCTGAGCGTTGCTCAGCGACATGACATACTGAACCACCTGCGTGATTTCGTCATGCTCCAGGATTTCACCGAAGGCAGGCATCTCGGAATAGCGCGCATCGTCACTTTCTTCGTTCCGGATACCATAGCTGACGGTGTAGACGATATCTTCCATCGTACCACCCCACAGCCAGGCGTCATCCAGCAGGTTCGGGAAACCCGGCGCGCCCTGCGCACCGGAACCGTGGCACTGTGCACACCAGGTACGGAACACGGCACCGCCAGAGTTCACGGCATATTGCTGAAGCTCAGCGTCCTTCGCGATGTCTTCCAATGGTGTTTCTACCAGTTTGGCGTTCCAGGGTGCATTTGCCTCTTCGAATGCGACCATCTCCTGCTGGACCAAAGCCCGTGAAGACCATCCCATGACGCCGGCGGTTGCCGACTGCACCAGGGGCCATGCTGGATACATGATCGTGTAGATCACGCCCCAGAAGATAGTGGCGTAGAAGGTCCACAGCCACCAGCGCGGCATCGGGTTGTCGAACTCTTCGATCCCGTCCCAGCTGTGCCCGGTTGTATTCGGATCACCCGGCTGTTTTTCAGGTGTCTTGCTCATTGCCGCGCCTCCTTGGATGTGGCGGGTTTGTCTTGATGCCGGAAGGGGATGTTGGCGGTGTCCTTGTATTCCTTGCTGGCACCGGGGCGGAAAACCCAGATGACGATACCAACGAAGAAGGCGAACAACAGCAGCAGCATCCAGCTATCCGCGAACTGCCTGAGAATTGTGTATTCTTCCATCACGATCCTCCTTTAGCGGCTTGCGTCCGGGGTGAAGGTCGAGAAATCGACCAACGTGCCCAGCATCTGAAGATAGGCAACCAACGCATCAGCTTCGGTCAACTCGGGCTGGCCGTCGAAGTTGCGCACGTTGACCTTGTCGCCATAGCGCTCCAGCAGCCCGTCATAGTCGCTGTCCGGGTCAGCCTGAGCGAGGAAGTCGGCTTGTGCGTTTTCCAGCATCTCTTCGGAATAGGGCGTCCCGACCAGGGCATTGGCGGCCATCACATCACCGATGTACTTGCCGTCAATTTTGCGGTGTTCGAGGAAGCCGTATTTCGGCATCACGGATTCCGGCACAACGGATTGCGGATCCCGCAGGTGGTCGACATGCCATTGGTCAGAATAGCGGCCACCGACACGCGCCAGATCGGGTCCGGTACGTTTGGACCCCCACTGGAACGGGTGATCGTACATCGATTCCGCCGCCAGCGAGTAGTGGCCATAGCGTTCGACCTCATCCCGCATCGGGCGGATCATCTGGCTGTGGCAGACATAGCAGCCTTCGCGGATGTAGATCTCGCGCCCCGCCATTTCCAAGGGGGTGTAGGGCCGCATGCCCTCCACCTTTTCGATTGTGTTCTCAAGATAGAACAGCGGGGTGATCTGAACGATGCCGCCGATGGTCACGACCAGAAAGCTGAAGATCAGCAGGAGGGTCGCGTTGGTCTCGAGGATCTTGTGTTTGTCGAGAATTGCCATTGCTCCGGCCCTCCTTATTCAGCCGGGACCGCGACGGTCAGGCTGGCCTCTTTGGCCGGCGCTTTCCGCACAGTCATCCACAGGTTGTAGCACATGATCAGCGAACCGGCGACGAACATCACGCCACCCAGAGCACGCACCACATACATCGGGAACTTGGCAGCCACGGTGTCGGCGAACGAGTTCACCAGGAAGCCGTTGGCATCCACTTCGCGCCACATCAGGCCTTCCATGATACCGGTGACCCACATCGACGCGGCGTAAAGCACGATGCCGATGGTGGCGAGCCAGAAGTGCCAGCTGACCATCTGCAGCGAGTACAGACGCTCACGCTTCCACAGGACGGGCACCAGGAAGTACAGCGCACCGAAGGTGATCATGCCGTTCCAGCCCAGCGCGCCCGAGTGCACGTGACCAATGGTCCAGTCTGTGTAGTGCGACAGCGAGTTCACCGCGCGGATCGACATCATCGGGCCTTCGAAGGTGGACATGCCGTAGAAGCCGACCGAGATCACCATCATCCGGATCACCGGGTCAGTGCGCAGCTTGTCCCATGCGCCCGACAGAGTCATCAGACCGTTGATCATACCACCCCAGGACGGCATCCACAGGACCACCGAGAACACCATGCCCAGCGTCGAAGCCCAGTCAGGCAGCGCGGTATAGTGCAGGTGGTGCGGACCGGCCCAGATATACAGGAAGATCAGTGCCCAGAAGTGGATGATCGACAGCTTGTACGAGAATACAGGGCGTTCGGCCTGTTTCGGGATGAAATAGTACATCATGCCCAGGAAGCCGGCAGTCAGGAAGAATCCCACCGCGTTGTGGCCGTACCACCACTGGATCATGGCGTCTTGTACGCCCGACCAGACGATGACCGATTTCGAACCCCAGATGCTGACAGGAACGGTCATGTTGTTGACCAGGTGCAGCATCGCAACGGTGACGATAAAGGCCAGGTAGAACCAGTTGGCCACATAGATATGCGGCTCTTTCCGCTTGACGATCGTGCCCAGGAACACGGCCAGGTAGGCGACCCAGACAATGGTCAGCCACAGATCGACATACCATTCAGGCTCGGCATATTCCTTGGACTGCGTTCCGCCCAGAACATAGCCCGTCGCCGCCAGCACGATGAACAGCTGATAGCCCCAGAAAACGAACCAGGCCAGATTGCCGCCCCAAAGACGCGCGGCGCTGGTACGTTGAACGACGTAGAACGACGTTGCGATCAGCGCGTTGCCACCAAAGGCAAAAATCACTGCCGACGTATGCAGCGGACGCAAACGACCGAAATTCAGATACCCCTGTGCCCATTCAAAGTTCAGCACCGGAAAGGCGAGCTGAAACGCGATGAAGGTCCCGGCCAGAAACCCGACCACGCCCCAGAAGGCGGTTGCGATCACGCCATAGCGGATCACGTCATCCATGTATTCGCCCGAGCGATCGACTAGAATATCTGGCTCGTCAGTGTTTCGAAGCGTCCAGATAAACAGGCCACTGGCGATAAGCATCACCAGCAGTGCATGTACCTGATACGCCAAATCGCGTGCATAATTGGTTCCGATCGCTGCAAACAGCGCGATCAGACCAAGCACGATCAGCTTGATGTAATTCGACATATTGCGTCCCTTTGCCATGCCCCGCGCGTTTTTGATTCTTGTACGCGCGAAACCCATTTGACTGGCTGCCGTTCTGAAGCACGGCAGCTGTTACTGCTTTGATCTGTATCAAGACAGTTCTGCGTTTTCTGTGACACGCATTGTAGAGGAAATAGGCCGACTGGTCACATGAGACCAAATGCCCGAATCATGAGGTCGCAATGACTTACAAATCACTACTCACTGTCATGACCGAAACGCAGACGGCACCCGCCGCTCTGGCGCAGATGGTGGCCCTGGCAGAATCGCAGGATGCACATGCCGAAGCCCTGTGCCTTGGCGTCGATCGCAGTCAGACAGGTTATTACTATGCTGGTGCCAATGCGCTTATCGTTCAGGAAACACTGAGCCGGGCCAATGCCGAGGCCCAGGAGCTGTTGAACTTTGCCAATGACTACCTTGGCAAGTCCGGCGTTCGCTGGTCCGCCGAGCACGGCGTCGCGCAGATTGCCGATATCGGACGCCATGTTGCGCATCGGGCACGGTTTTCCGATCTGGTGGTCCTGCCGCACCCTTATGGCAAAGACCGCGCTGCCGAGGCCGAGCCGATCATCGAAGCCGCCATGTTCGAGGGGCATTGCCCGGTTCTGGTCGTACCGGACGACGCCGAGCCCCTGACGGTGCCGCGCAATATCATGATAGGTTGGAACGAAAGCGTAGAGGCCATGTGCGCCATTCGTCACGCCCTGCCCTTCCTGAAACAGGCCGAGCTGGTCCGAATCGTGGTCATCGATCCGCCCCGCCATGGGCCGGACCGGTCTGATCCAGGCGGAATGCTGTCACAGATGCTGGCGCGACACGGGGTCAAATGTGAGATTGATGTGCTGAGCAAAAGCATGACGCGCGTGTCGGATATTCTCAACCGCCACGCATCCGATACAGAATCAGATCTGATCGTCATGGGCGCTTACGGTCATTCCCGTTTTCGCGAGGCCATTCTGGGCGGCGCAACACGCAACATGCTGGAGCAGTCTACCGTACCGGTATTCCTGGCTCATTGATCCGCCCTTCAAAAGCCGCCCGACTTGGCGGCTTTTGTCATCCTCTGCGGATCAGGCCTATCAGGAACAACAAGATTACGGCACCTGCTGTTGCGAAGAGAATAGATGACAGCAGGCCGCCGCCAACGGCGAATCCAAGCGCCGGAAAAATCAACCCCGCCAGAAACGCACCTACGATTCCGACAACTATGTTTCCGAAAAGACCAAAACCCCTGCCCTCCATAATCTTTCCGGAAAGCCAACCGGCGATTGCGCCGACCAAAAGCATTGCCAAAAAACTGGTAAATTCCATGTCGATCTCCTGAATCAGACATTCCTGCGAACAAGACCGCGACGGCTGTTGGCGGTCAAAAACCGTTCGCGTCAGACCGGAAAGCCGCCATCCGAATCGTCACCTGCCTCTTCCATCAGGCGGCCCAGATCGGGGATGGTCACGTGTCGCTTTCCTTCAAGTGTGATCACCCCGTCTTTTTTCAAAGCTGATATCTGGCGACTGACCGTTTCCAATGTCAAACCCAGGTAATCCGCCATTGCTTCTCGGGTCAGGGGCAGGTCGAACACGATAGATCCAGTCAGACCCTTTTGGCTGACCGAAGCGTCCCGGCGCGCAATGATCGACAGCAGGCTGGCAATCTTCTCACGCGCCGTCTTGCGCCCCAGAACCAGCATCCACTCGCGGGCGGCATCAAGCTCGTCCAAAGTCATCTGCAAAAGACGATGGGCGATATGCGGGGTGTGGTCCATCAACTCTTCGAACGGTTTCTTGCGGAAACAGCACATCACGACATCCGTCGTGGCCTGAACATCATAAGGCGCAGTATCGCGACCCGGGCGGCCAACGAAGTCGCTTGGCAGCAGCAGACCAACCATTTGGGTGCGGCCATCTTCCATTGTCTGGGTCAACGATGCGATTCCGGCCACAACCGAGCCGACAAAACTCATCTGATCCCCAGACCAGATGATCGTCTGACCAGCCTCGAAACTTCGGTAATATTTAATGCTTTCAAGCTCTTCCAGCTCATCGGCATCACAACGGGCACAGACGGCGCGATGACGAATCGGGCAATCTCCGCAATTTGAATGGTCAAATTGTGCTTTTACTGTCATGCGCGTTCCCACTTGATCTCCATCAAAGCACCTGTGTCGCCTGTCGCATAAGGGTATCGCCATGATAGTGAAACCACAATTGGCAAAGCTTGGACTTTTTGACGCGAAAGTACCGCGTTACACAAGCTACCCCACCGCCCCCCACTTCAGCAACGACGTGGGAGCAGATATGTTCGGCGACTGGATTTCCGGGATCAAACCCGGCAGTGCAATTTCGCTGTACATTCATGTCCCATTCTGCCGCAGGCTATGCTGGTTCTGTGCCTGCCGAACACAAGGGACACAAACCGATAATCCGGTAATCGCCTATGTCGATGTTCTGAAGGCCGAACTGGACCTTCTGGCGGCACGTCTACCTGAAGGAGTGGTTCTGTCGCGCCTGCACTGGGGCGGCGGCACACCAACATTGCTGAACGCCCAATTGATGCGCGAATTGGCACAACACATCCTGGGTATCGTGCCCATGGGGCCGAATGCCGAATTCTCGGTCGAGATCGACCCGAACGAGATTGACGAGGCGCGTTTGGATGCGCTGGCAGACGCGGGCATGAACCGCGCCTCGATTGGGGTGCAGGATTTCGATGACGAAATCCAAAAAACAATAGGCCGTATTCAAAGCTACGACACCACGCGCGACGCCATCGACATGATCCGTGAACGTGGCATCACCAGCCTGAATGCGGATATCCTTTACGGTCTGCCACATCAGACCAAGGCGCGCATGACGGAAAGCGTGCAGAAACTCCTGTCGCTCAACCCGGATCGCGTGGCACTTTACGGTTATGCCCACGTGCCTTGGATGGCCAAGCGGCAGCAGCTGATTCCGTCGGACGCCCTGCCCACACCGGAACAGCGTCTTGAACTGTTCGACACGGCCCGACGTTTGTTCCTTTGGGACAATTATGCCGAGATCGGTATCGACCATTTCGCCACTGTGGATGACGGTCTGACACACGCTTTGCGCGCGGGCCGCCTCAAGCGGAACTTCCAGGGTTACACCGACGATCAGGCCGATGTTCTGATTGGTGTCGGGGCCAGCTCGATCTCTCGTTTCCCGCAAGGCTACGCGCAGAACGCTCCGGCCACCTCTGCCCATACCAAAGCCATTCGCGATGGGCAGTTTTCGACATCCCGAGGTCACCTCTTCAAAGGTCAGGACATTCTGCGTGCCCGCCTGATCGAGGCATTGATGTGCGATTTCAAGATCGACTCGGCGGAAATCCTGCGGGATCACGATATTTCGGCCTCTGACTTGGACGAGATGTACCGCGCAGCCAACGCATCTTTCGACGGAATGCTGCAAATCACCGAAGCCGGGCTTTTCATACCGCCCGAAGCGCGGGCGCTGACCCGGATGATCGCCCGCAGCTTTGACGCCTATGACCTCAGCAAAGCCGGGCACAGCTCGGCCATCTGACCCTTTTTCGGCGGGCAACATTCGGCCCGTGACGCGCAAAACACATCAGGGGCTTGACGCACGCCTGCGGTTTTTCCCACACTCATGTTGTAGGGCGGCATCTCGCTCTGCGGTCTGAGGCGGGCAAAATACAGACAATCCTTGTCGGCGCCAACGCGTCGGTCGGTCCCTTTCGTGTAGCCAATCTGCAACCTGAAAGAGGGACAACACTCATGCGCGTTTTCACCGTCCTCGGGCCCAGCCAATCGGGCAAATCTACGCTTGTCGAGGCCATCAGCCGCCTCGACGGGCGCCCCACCACATTCGATGTTTCCGGAACCGTGCATTTGCACGGTTTTTCTTACCTGGACGAGCCCTGGTGCGCAATCGACGTCGATGGGGGCGGCGATGCACTGGCCTATGTCGGCCCTGCAATGGCGATTTCGGACGCCGCCGTGGTCGTGGTGCCCCCCGACCCGAATGCCGCCGTTCTGTGCGCGCCCTACCTGCGATTGGTCGAAGAGGCCGGCATCCCCTGTTTTCTGTTCATCAACCGGATGGACAACCCCAATGGCCGCGTCCGCGATATCATCGCCGCTCTGCAAACATACTGCACCCACCACATTGCCCTGCGTCAGGTGCCGATCCGCGAAGGGGATACGATCATCGGGGCGGTTGATCTGATCTCGGAACGGGCCTGGAAATATCAGGAGGGCCAGCCCTCGGCGCTGATCGAACTGCCTCAATCCGTCGAAGACCGCGAGCAGGAAGCGCGAACCGAGCTGCTCGAAACCCTGTCCGATTTCGATGACACCCTGCTGGAACAGCTCATCGAAGACAAACAGCCGCCAAGCGACGAGGTCTATGACCTGGCGGCACAGGTCCTGAAGAACCATCAGTTGATTCCCGCCTGTCTGGGTGCCGCAAGCCACGGCAACGGGCTGACGCGCCTGATGAAGGCCCTGCGACACGAAGCCCCCGAATTTGATATCGCCGCCGGGCGCGACGAGGCCGGAGACAGCGCCCGCGCCATTGCCGGTTTTGCGGATGTCAAAAAACACATCGGAAAAATCGTTGTACTGCGCGGCCTGGGGGACGGCGTGCAAGCCCATGAAGCCTTGGGCGGTGAGACCGTCGGCAACCTGACAACGCTGGATGCCAAAACCCAGATCGCCACGCTTGAGGCCGGGCAGATTGGTCTGGCGGTGAAATCCGATCACCTCAACCCCGGCTATATCTACGACAGCAATTCGGCGACGGAACTGCCGGAATGGGCGGCCTCGCATCCGGTGGCGCATCGTCAGATCGTCTCGCCTGCGCATGAGCGGGACGATGTGCGCCTGTCCAACGCCCTGAGCCGTCTGGCCGAGATCGACCCCGGCCTTCACCTGCAACAGGATGAGCTGACCGGCCACGCCGTTCTTGGGTCTCAGGGTCCGCAGCACATGCGGCGCGTGACCGCCAAACTGGCCGAGGATTTCGGGATCGAGATTGAAGCCGACCAAGTCGAAACCGCCTATCGCGAAACCATCCGAACACCTGTCGAACATCGCCACAGACACCGCAAACAATCCGGCGGGGCCGGGCAATTCGCGGATGTCGTGATCTCGGTCGCACCGCTGCCGCGCGGATCTGGGTTCCAGTTCGAAGAGGTGGTCAAGGGCGGCGCGGTGCCCAAGAATTACATCCCATCCGTGGAACAGGGCGCCAGGGACGCGCTGGAGCAAGGCCCCGAGGGCTTTCCGGTGGTGGATGTGAAGGTCACGCTGCATGACGGCAAGCATCACAACGTGGACAGTTCCGATTATGCCTTCCGCACCGCGGGCAAGAACGCCGTGCGCGAAGCGCTGCCACAGGCCAAGCCCGTTGTTTTGCAGCCGATCCTGAACGCCGAAATCCACCTGCCTTCTGATTTTGTCGGCGACCTGGTGCCGACGATCAGCTCTCTGCAAGGGCAGGTTCTGGGATTTGAGGGCAACCCAAACGCATCAGGCTGGGAGATTTTCAACGCCCTGATACCCGCCGTGGCCGAGGATGAGTTGCATCGCACTCTTGCCAGCGCCACGCGCGGAACCGGGTGGGTCAAGCTGAGCTTTGATCACTATGAAGAACTGCGCGGACCGGTGCCGAAAGCGGCATCCAAAGAAAAGGCAAGCGCCTGACGGCCTGACGGTGGCGGGCTGATTTCAGCCCGCCGCAGCAATCAATTCGCGGGTATAGTCGGTCTGGGCATTTTCGAACAAATCCTCGGCCGTGCCCATTTCAACCACATCTCCGTTTCGCATGACGATCACCTTGTGCGACATCGCCCGCACAACTTTCAGGTCATGGCTGATGAACAGATAGGCCAGCCCGTATTTCTTTTGCAGATCGCGCAGCAGATCGACGATCTGAACCTGAACCGTCATGTCCAGCGCGCTGGTCGGTTCGTCCAGTACCAGCAGCTTGGGGCGCAAGACCATCGCGCGCGCAATCGCGATGCGCTGACGCTGCCCGCCCGAAAACTCGTGCGGATACCGGTCCATCGCCGCAGGATCCAGGCCCACCTCGGTCATCACTTCAGCGACCAGCTCGCGCGGCGCGCGATGAGGATCGACGTTGTGAATGGCCAGACCTTCCGCGATGATCTGCTGACAGGTCATGCGTGGGCTGAGGCTGCCGAACGGGTCCTGAAACACGATCTGCATATCCTTGCGCAGTCGGCGCAGCTCTCGCGTGGACCATTTTCGAACATCCTGATCGCGGAAGGTGATGCCGCCTTCGGACGCGATCAGACGCATGATCGCCAGCGCCAGCGTGGTCTTGCCCGACCCGCTTTCGCCCACGATCCCCAAAGTCTCACCCGCGCGTACACTCAGCGAGGCGTCATTCACCGCCTTCACATAGCCGACCGTGCGTTTCAGAAATCCCCGTTGGATCGGGAACCAGACCTTCAGGTGATCGGTGCGCGCGACTTCCTCGGCATCTGTTGCAACGGCGTCTGGCTGACCCGAAGGTTCCGCGGCCAGGAGCTTGCGGGTATAGGGGTGCTGCGGGTTGTCGAAGATCTCGGCGGTCGCGCCGGTCTCGACGATCTCACCATCCTTCATCACGCAAACCCGGTCGGCGATGCGCCGCACGATGCCCAGATCGTGGGTGATGAACAGCATCCCCATATTTTCGGATTTCTGCAAACTGGCCAGCAACTCGAGGATCTGTGCCTGAATGGTAACATCCAACGCCGTTGTCGGTTCATCGGCGATCAGGATGTCCGGCTTGTTCGCCAGCGCCATGGCGATCATCACGCGTTGCCGCTGTCCGCCAGACAACTGGTGCGGATAGCTGTCCAGCCGGTCTTCGGGGTCGCGGATACCGACCTTGTTCAACAATTCAAGAATTCGTTCGCGCGCGACATCACCCGTGACCCCCTGATGCAGGGCCAGCGATTCCGCCATCTGCTTCTGGATCGTGTGCAGCGGGTTCAGCGATGTCATCGGCTCTTGGAAAATAAAGCTGATGTCATTGCCGCGCACATCCATCAGGCGTTGCTCCGAGGCGCCGATCATCTCCTGTCCGTCATAGGTGACGGACCCTTCGACGATCGCGCTGTCGCCCAGCAAAGATACGGTGCTGAGCGCGGTCACAGATTTGCCCGATCCGGATTCACCCACCAGCGCCACGGTTTCCCCGCGATCGACATGGAATGACACGCCCCGAACCGCAGCACTGATCTGACCGTCCTGCCGGAACGAGACCTTCAGGTTGTTTACATCCAGCAGGCTCATGAGAAGGTCTTTCTGGGATCGAACGCATCCCGCACGCCTTCAAAGATGAAGACCAGCAGGGACAGCATGATGGCAAAGGTGAAAAAGGCCGTAAAGGCCAGCCATGGGGCCTGAAGGTTCTGTTTTGCCTGCAAGGTGAGCTCCCCCAGCGAAGGGGCCGAAGACGGAAGACCAAAACCCAGATAATCCAGCGAAGCCAGCCCCCCAATGGTGCCCGTAACGATGAAGGGCATGAAGGTCAGCGTGGCAACCATTGCGTTGGGCAGCATGTGGCGGAACATAATGGTCATGTTGCCCACACCCAGTGCCCGTGCAGCGCGCACATATTCAAGGTTTCGCGCCCGCAGGAATTCTGCGCGCACCACGCCAACCAGCCCGGTCCAGCTGAACAGGATCATCAACGCGACCAGCAGCCAGAAACTTCGCCCCAATACCGCGAACATGATGATGATGACGTAAAGCGATGGTGTCGCTGACCAGATCTCGATGATCCGCTGAAAGATCAGATCCAGCCAACCGCCGAAGAAACCCTGTATGGCACCGGCAAAAACACCGATCAGGCTGGCAGCGCCCGTCACCAACAGCGTGAACAGGATCGACAAGCGGAAGCCGTAAATCACCCGTGCCAGCACATCGCGCTTGGTGTCATCGGTGCCCAGCAGGTTCTGGCCGTTGGGCGGCAAAGGTGCGGCCCCGGGGCGGTCCACAGACGTGTTGTAGGAATAAGGGATCAGCGGCCAAAGCGACCAGCCACGCTCGAACCCCTCCGCCTGGAACGTGCCGGCGTCGATCTGTTCGATAATGGCTTCGGGATCGTCAAAACACTGCTCAAGCCCGCCACTGTCTATCAGGCACTGAACCTCGGGGTCGCGATAGATCGCCTCTGTCTGGAAGTCTCCGCCAAATTCGGTTTCCGCGTAGAAGTTGAAGACCGGCATGTAAAACTCGCCCCGGTATTTCACCAGAATCGGTTTGTCGTTGGCGATGAACTCGGCAAACAGCGACAGGCCGAACAACACGGCGAAGATGATCAACGACCAGAAGGCGCGCTTGTTTCGGCGAAAGTTGCTCCAGCGGCGCTGGTTCAGGGGGGACAATGCCATTTACCCCTCCCGCTTTTCAAAATCGATGCGCGGGTCGACCAGCACATACATCAGATCGCTGATGATGCCGACCACCAGCCCCATCAGGCCAAAGATGAACAGCGTGCCGAAAATCACCGGGTAATCCCGCGCCACGGCGGCTTCAAAACCCAGACGTCCCAAACCATCAAGTGAGAAGATCGTTTCGATGATGATCGAACCTCCGAAGAACACGCCGATGAACACAGCCGGAAATCCGGCTATGACGATCAGCATCGCGTTGCGGAACACATGGCCATACAGCACCTTGCGTTCGCTCAGGCCTTTGGCGCGGGCGGTCATGACATATTGCTTTTTGATTTCATCAAGAAAAGAGTTCTTGGTCAGCAGCGTCAATGTCGCAAAGGCCGAGATCGTCAGCGCAATGGTCGGCAACGCGATATGCCAGAAATAATCTGCGATCTTGCCAAAAAGACTCAGGCTGTCCCAGTTGTCGGATGTCAGCCCCCGAAGCGGGAAGATCTGCCAATAGGATCCACCGGCGAAAAGCACCAGCAGTAGAATGGCAAACAGGAAGCCAGGGATCGCATAGGCCACGATGATCGCTGCGCTGGTCCACGTGTCGAACTGCGAACCGTCCCTGATCGCCTTGCGAATGCCCAGAGGGATCGAAACCAGATAGGCGATAAGCGTTGACCACAGGCCCAGCGAGATCGAGACCGGCATTTTCTCGAGCACCAGATCAATCACGCTGATCGAGCGGAAATAGCTCTCGCCGAAGTCCAGCGTCAGATAGTTGCCCATCATGATCAGAAAACGTTCCAAGGGCGGTTTGTCGAAGCCGAACTCCTTTTCAAGTTCAGCGATGAACTCGGGCGGCAGGCCCCGCGCACCGACATATTTGTCGTCGAAAACGCCGCCCGCCGGCTCTGACCCCGCGCCGGTATCGCCCGCACCCGCAAAACCGGCGAAAACATCCCCCTGACCTTCGATCTGGGCAATGATCTGCTCGACCGGTCCGCCAGGCACGAATTGTACTAGCGTGAAGTTGACGATCATGATGCCCAGAAGGGTCGGGATGATCAGCAACAAACGTCTTAGAATATAGGCGCCCATGTTATCGCAGCGCGCCTTTCGCTTTCAGTGCGGCCTCTTTTTCCGGATTGATCCACCACAGATCCAGATAGCCCAAGGAATAAGGCGGCAGGTTTTCCGGGTATTCATACATATCGTAATATGCCACCCAGTGGTCAGCGATGTATCCTACGGGGATCACGAAGAACTCGTACCGCAAAGCGCGATCCAACGCCTTCAACGCCATGTCCTGATCCGCCTGATTGTCAGTATCAAAGGATGCTTCGATGATTGCGTCAACCAATGGGCTGGCCAATCCGGCCGGGTTGAAAAGACTGAATGCGGCCTCTTCCGACCCGTACATCTGGCTCAACCCGCCACCGGTCGACAAAAAAGACCCGTAACGTGTGGAATAGACCATGTCATAGTCCCGCTCGCGGCTGCGCAGCGTGTATTGCGCCGGGTCAACCTTTTCCGCCGACGCATCCACGCCAATGGCTTGCAGGTTCTGGACATAGGTTTCAATCATCGTGGCCGTCGAAGTCGGCAGGTTTGAAGGATAGGGGATATCCACCTTGAGCGTCTGTCCTTCCGCGTTGCGCCGCACGTTGCCATCGCCGACCGGCCACCCGGCCTCGTCCAGCAGTTTCGCGGCTTTTCGCAGATTTCTGCGATCATTCAGGCGCGCGGGGTTTGACTCGTGCACCGTCACGGCAGGTTCTGAAAGAAGGTCCTCGGGCACAACCTCACCCAGCGCTTGAAGAAACGCCAGTTCATCGCCCTCGGGCAGGCCTTGCGCTTCCAGCGGGGTGCCTTGTGTAAAGGAGTTGCGCGGCGAATTCAGACCAAACAGCAGGGATTCATTTGCCCATTCGAAATTGAAGGCCAAGGCAAGGGCCTTGCGTACGTTTTTGTCGGAGAACTGCGGTTTTCCGAGGTTGAAGACGAAGCCTGACGGTGTTGGCGGGCTGCCATCCGGTATCTCGTCCCGAACGATCACACCTTCGTTCAGCTTCGGAAAATCATACGCCGTCGCCCAAAGCTTGGGATCGCTTTCAATCCGCAGCGTGTATTCACCGGCCTTGAACCCCTCGAACGCCGCTGTCTGATCGGCGAAATACTCGACGCGAATGGTATCGAAATTGTTGCGACCGACATTGAATGGCAGATCTTTACCCCAATAGTCGTCGCGTCGCTTGTAAACGATACGGCGATTGATGTCATAGCTGTCGAGTTTGTAGGGACCCGAGCCGACCGCAACTTCCAGACGCGGCTCATCCAGACGCCGGGACTCGTCCGCCTCGAACCATGCTTTCGAAAAGACGGGGGTCGACCCAACGGTCTCGATCAAACTGCGGCGGGTGACTTCCGGATTGAACGTGAACTTGACCGTGTGATCATCCAGCGCTTCGGCCCCCGTCACCATGCGGCCCACGGCTTGGGCGTACGAAGGCAGGCCCTGTTCGATGAACAGGCGGTGGCTGTAAACAACATCCTCGGCCGTCACCGGCGTGCCATCCCAAAAGGTTGCTTCGGGTCGCAAATGGAAAATGACGTAGTTGCGCCCTTCATCATATTCCAGACTTTCCGCCAGCACGCCGTAATACTGCCCGACACCGTCATCAGAGCTTTCGAACAGGCGGTCATATTGCAGCGTCGTCAAGGCGCCTGCGCGCCCCTTGCGGGAATAGGGATTCAAGGAATCGAACGTCCCCGAAGCCGCCAAGGACAACTCACCACCTTTGGGCGCATCTGGATTCACGTAATTCAGATGCGGATAGTCAGCAGGGTAATCCAGATTGCCGAAATACGAGTATCCATGACTGCGGGTAACCCCCTCATCCAATGCCAAAGCGGCTTGCGGTGAGAGCAGAACAGCACAAAGCCCGAATATGCCAGCCAATGGCCTGACCTTAAGATCACGTGCAGCAGGCATTAGGGATATCATGGGGCTCATCCTCTGGGTTATTGTAATCTTTTATGTCGCATACGCTAGCTAAAGTGCCAACGCTGACAGTTTCAAGTTTAGAATGCGTGAGCGCTTTGTGAAGTTCCCTTCAGACAAAAAAAGCCGCTGCGCGGGGCAGCGGCTCTGAACTTCAATGGTCTCTCAGGCAATCAGTTGCCAATTGTCTGCAGATAAGCAATCAAGTCCGCGCGGTCCTGAGGTTTTTTCAAGCCAGCAAAACTCATCGATGTTCCCGAGATATAGGCGCTTGGGCGTTCCAGGAAGGCATCCAGCGCTTCGGGCGTCCAGTTGCCGCCATGAGCCTGCATGCTGGCTGAGTAACCGGTGAAACCTTTTGCCGAGGCAACCGGGCGATCAACTACGCCATACAGGTAAGGGCCGGTTCCATTCGCCCCGTCTTCCAGCTTGTGGCACGCGGTGCACTTGCGGAATACTTTCGCGCCCTTCTCAACGTCAGCGGCGGCCAGCAGATCTTCAAAGACCACTTCTTCGCCGTCGGCGCTTTCGCCCGAGCTTTCGGTTTCGATAATGTAGGCGGCCTCAGCCGAGCCATGGCCACCGGAAGAATAGAGGATGTCAGCCCCCCATTTGGCCAGAAGCAGCACCAGGAAAGTGCCGAACAGGCCAGCGGCGGCCTTCGTAACTGTCATCGTGTCGAACATTGATCGCGTGTCCATTTCAGCTGTCTGCGCAGGTGTCTAAGGCTTCCACTTGCGAGAGGCAAGGTATAGACACCGCGACGAAACGACCAAATCGCGAACTTGTTGCATGGAATCGACCAAATGACCAATCGCATTGCTTTTCAGGGCGAACCCGGCGCCTACAGTCACGAGGCCTGCCGCAACGCACGACCCGAAATGGAGGCCCTGCCCTGCCGCACATTCGAGGATGTGATCGAATCAGTTCGCTCAGGCGCGGCCGATCTGGCGATGCTGCCGGTCGAAAATACGACCTATGGTCGGGTTGCCGATATTCACCGGCTGTTGCCCCACAGCGGGCTTCACATCATCGACGAAGCGTTCGTGCGTGTTCACATCAACCTTCTTGGTGTACCCGGCGCAAAACTGGAAGACATCACCGAAGCGCATTCGCATCTGGTGCTGCTGCCGCAATGTTCCGGCTTTCTGAAAGAACACGGTATTCGCGGCCGTGTCAGTCCCGACAATGCCCGCGCCGCGCGCGAAGTGGCCGAAATCGGGGATTTGCATTCCGCCGCTCTGGCCAGCGAGCTTGCGGCTGAAATCTACGATCTGAACGTGCTGGCCCGCCATATCGAGGACAATGACGACAACACGACCCGTTTTCTTGTCATGTCACGAGAGGCGGATCTGTCACGTCGGGGTGAGTATGAAATGATCACCAGCTTCGTGTTTCAGGTCCGCAACATCCCGGCCGCGCTGTACAAGGCCATGGGTGGCTTTGCCACCAACGGGATCAACATGACCAAGCTGGAAAGCTATATGGTCGACGGGTCCTTCACTGCAACGCAGTTTTATGCGGATATCGTTGGACATCCCGAAGACCGCAACGTGCAGCTAGCAATGGACGAACTGGAACACTTCACGACCAATGTCGAGGTTCTTGGCGTCTACCCTGCGGCCCATCCTCGCGGCTGACAGGTCACGCGAAAGACTGGTTGAATTCCGATTGGCGCAGGTCACTGCGCCATGCCTGAAGAATTGCCTTCACGTTGGTCTCAATGCCGTCCATCGAATCAATCTCGATATCGTAAACTCTACCAGCATGGATCATGGATTGGTCCCGTTGGGCGCTTCCCACCGGGCGGTCGCCGCGCAATCGTTCGCGCGCGTTCAACTAGGGAAGCGGGCAATGGACAGCCACGAACAGAACATCAAACGGGCGGAAAAGGTCGCGCAAATCTCTGTCCCACCCCGGCGTATCCAGAATATGTTCCAAAATCAGATTGTTGCCCGAGGCCGCGTAGGCGGCCAGCGACTGATGAAACCCATCAAAGACTGCCGATCGGTCGTCGGACCAATCGAACTCGCCACGGCGATAGCGATCCAGCGGCAGAACACCACAATCGCGCAGGTGATCGATCGAGATATGCCAGAATGGCTTCGCCATCTTCTGTTGCAAAGCCTGCGCGATTGTCGATTTTCCGCTGCTTGATGCACCATGCAGAAAAATAATGTGCGACATCCGAGGTTTTTTCCAATCCTTGCCCCGATCAGCCCAGCAGACCCCGTTCACGCCCCGTGCAGGTGACGCTGCTCCAGTTCACGCGCAAACTCGCTGAACCGCAGCTGGAATTGCTTGCGGAACTTTGACTGTCCAAGCTTCATGGACTGCAACAGCAACCGCGCGGGCAAGGACTTTGCGGCCAAGGACATCTCGATGCTCAGGCGTGTCCGGCGCGGAGACAGGGCCAGAAAATCAACTGTCGTCAGGCCGGTCATCCCTTTGCTGGCCGCCTCAAACCGCATTTGCGACGGCTTGTCGTAATCCGTCATCACCACCGACATCTGGCGCGGCTTTCCACGCAACTTGAATTCGGTTTTCCATTCAGTGCCGGCAACCACCATTGCATCAGCCTCCAGACGCCGCACGTCGATACCACGACGCATCGCCATACGTTCGAACCTTTCGAAATCCGACACCATGTCGAACACCGAATTGATCGGGGCTTCGATATCTTCGCTCGCTGAAAACTGCATAATGACCTTTGCTGTTTATGGCTTCACCAGTTTTTCCTCAGTCCAGCGTATCCGCAAGCCAGTTCTGAAGCAGAAAATGAGCGATAGCTCCCTTGCGAGCCGGCAACAACCGGGGATGTTCGCCGGCAAATGCCTGCATCATTTCGGATTTGCTGACCCACATCGCCTCTTCGATCTCGACCGGATCGATAACGATGTCGCGCGACAGGGCCTCGCCGGCGCATCCGAACATCAGGGATGCCGGGAACGGCCAGGGCTGGCTGGACAGGTAAGACACCGCACCAACAGGTACGCCTGCCTCTTCCATCACTTCGCGACGCACCGCCGCTTCGAGCGTTTCGCCGGGTTCGACAAATCCCGCCAGCAAGGAAAACATGCCCTCGGGCCAACCCGGAGACCGCCCCATAAGCACATTGTCCCCATGCGTAATCAGCATGATCACAACCGGATCCGTGCGCGGAAAATGTTGCCCGCCGCATGACGGGCAACTGCGCTGCCATCCCGCTTGCGACATATCGCTGGCTGCGCCGCAGCGAGCGCAGAAGCGATGTGCTTCGTGCCAACCGACAACCGCCTTGGCGGATGCGGCCAGTTCGGCATCACGAGGCGACAATCGCGCCATGATCCGGCGAAGCTCGGCGAAAACATGCCCTTCAGGCAAATCCGGGTGCTGCTGTTCGGATCTGTCCACGAACTCTCCCAGGCCGGTCAGATCCAATCCCTCTGCCCCCCAGGCCGAGATATCCGCGGCAAACAGGGGTGCGCCCTCTGCGTTCAGGCCCAGAAAAACCGGTGCTTCGATCACGCCGCCGGGGCCATCGCATACCAGCGGGTGAGTCATCTGCGTCAGGGCAAGCTGATCCAGCGCCGCGCCCACGACCAAAAGCTTGCCTCGCCACAGCAATATGCATCGCGCAGCAGGGTCGCGCGCCATCTCGGCCAGCTTCTCTGAATCCCCACGAAGATGCGCTGCCCGATTCAGGCCCGAGCCACCGAAAGTCACCTGCTCTGCGTTTTTCATTGGAATTCCTTCTGGTCTTGCGCACAGGGCTGCCATGTCTCAGGCCCTGTTGCAATGGCAATTCAAGACGCAAAACGCAGAGACGCGCCGCCGAAAAGCCGCATGGCGGCCTCGGAAAAATCATCTAGACTGCGCTTTGATGATTTTAGCCCATTACCACATTCAAAAGCAGAACAAAAAAAGTGAAGCAAAACCCATCGACGCAGGTTCAACCCACAAAAGACCGTGGGCGTATTCGTATTCTTGCCACCTCCGACCTGCACATGCATCTGACCGGTTTTGACTATTACGCGGACACACCGGACCCGACGCTTGGGCTGACACGCACCGCCAGCCTGATCCGCAAGGCCCGACACGAGGCCACAGACGCGCTGGTGCTGATGTTCGACAACGGGGATTCGCTTCAGGGAACGCCGATGGGCGAATGGGCCGTTCGGAACGACAATCCCCACCCGATGATGCAGGCATTCAAGGCGCTGGACTATGATGCGATTGGTCTGGGCAACCATGATTTCGGGTTCGGGCTGCCGACATTGGACAAGACCCTTGCACAAGCCCCGTGCCCGGTTCTGTGCGGCAATCTTCATCGGTCCGGAGAACAACAATCATGGCAGCGTTTTACGATCCTTGACCGTGTCGTGAGAGTGGGAAACAAGGATGTGCCCATTCGCGTCGGCGTGTTTTCGGTTCTGCCGCCGCAGACGACGCGTTGGGAAGAACACAATCTGAACGAAACCGTAGCGGCGGACGACATCGTTGTCGCGGCACGGTCCCTGACGCGTATCTTGCGCGAAAAGGGGTGCGATCTGATCGTGGCGCTCGCCCATTCCGGGCTTGGACACCCGGACGCAGCGACCGACACTGAAAATGCCGTTATTCCCCTGGCCGCGATTGAGGGCATCGACGCTGTTGTCGCCGGGCACACTCACCTGAACCTTCCCGCACGCATCGGCGCGCAAACCCCGAATGTGGATTACGTGAAAGGGCTGGTGCATGGAACGCCGGTTGTCATGCCCGGCTCGGCAGGCGCATATCTTGGAGTAATCGATCTGGCCGTTACCCTACAGCCCCAGTCGGGGCTGCGTGTTGTCGACAGCCACACCGAATTGCGCCCGGTTTCGGTGGGCGGCACCGCGATTGGCGAAGATTTGGAAATCGCGCATCTGGTTGAACCCGCACATCAGCAGACCCGTCAGGACATGGCCGCGCCCGTTGCGCGCGTCTCGGACACATTGCACAGCCATTTCAGTTTCTGTGCGCCGGATCGTGGATTGACGCTTGTGGCAGCCGCACAGGCAGCCGCGTTGCGCCCTTTCTTACACGGCACCACGCTTGCAGAGCTGCCGCTGTTGTCAGCCGCGTCACCGGCCAAATGCGGCGGACGCTCTGGCCCCAGGCACTATACGGACGTGCCGCCCGGTGAAATCTGTCTGCGTCACGTGGCGGACCTGCATGTCTTTCCCAACGAGTTGCGCGCGGTTCAGATCACGGGCGCGCAGCTGCTGGAGTGGTTGGAGATGTCAGCCAGCGCATTCAACCAACAATTCCCCGACGCCGAGGCAGAGCTGTTCGACCGGGATCGGGCGGGATACAATTTCGATGTCATCTTTGGCCTGTCCTATCAGATCGACCCGTCGCAACCGGCGCGTTACGATGTCGGGGGGCAAATGATCCATCCCGGCCACAGGCGGGTGCATCATCTGACTTGCGCAGGCCAGGCCGTGCAACCCGATCAGGCATTTGTCGTTGCGCTCGATAATTATCGCGCAAGCGGGGGCGGACATTTCCCGCATGTGTCATCGGCCCCGGCTATCGATCTGCCCCCGCTGGATATCCGGGACATTTTGCGGGATTACATGACGCACCGCCTGCCACCCGACCCATTGGCCCGACAACCTTATCCGTTCTCTCTGATGCCGAAATCGGGGGTGACGACCATTCTTCGGACCGGTCCCGGTGCTTTCAAGTATGTCGACGAATTGAACAGGTTTGCCCCCAAGATTCTGGACCCTGACGAAAACGGTTTTGCACGCATTCGGCTGACGCTCTGACGGGTTGTCTTTTGCCGAAGCCTTCCCTATATCCTGAGTCGAGAGGTTGGCGCGGGCGAGCGCCTCGCCAACCTGGTCAGGTCCGGAAGGAAGCAGCCACAACGAGCCCCGCTTGGGTCGATGTCCAACCTCTCACTTTACGAACCTTAGCCGCAGGAGGGCTTTATGATTGTAGCAAAGACCCTTCGGGCAGCATGGTTCTGACCTCACGGTATCGACTGACTGCCTGAACACATGACCCGGGGATGAGCGATCGCCATCCGTCGGGAGTGCTGTTTCTGACGACAGGCAAACCAATGTTTCTTGCACTTTCGGACCTGGGATGGTCCTCTCACTTTGCTGCGCAACACGCGGCTTATCCTTCCTGCACACCTTTTCGCATCACTTCCGTTCATCGGGACCGCCTGATCGGGCTGAACCCTGACGGCGAAGTCCCGTTGCTGACCCCCGATCAAACGACCGGCAGCTATGCCGTTGGCGATTGGGTTCTCGCCGATGACGACAAACGCGTGCGCCATTTGCTCGACCGGCGCAGCCTGCTGCACCGACGCGCCGCCGGTACAGGCGCCGCAATGCAACTGATCGCAGCCAATGTCGATGTGCTGTTCATCGTCAGCTCGTGCAATGCCGATTTCAACCTGCCCCGGCTGGAACGGTATTTGGCGCTTGCGTATCAGGCCGGGTGTTACCCGGTCGTTGTTCTGACAAAGGCCGACAAATCGGCGGACCCTGACAGTTTCTCGGGACAGGTGCAATCACTGGACCCGTTCCTGACGGTTCTGGCGATCAACGCGCTGGACCCGGCAGAGGTTGAAAAGGTTCTGTCCTGGTGCCCAAAAAGCCAGACCGGAGCGCTGGTTGGTTCGTCGGGCGTTGGCAAGACGACACTTGCCAATACCATGACCGATCAGAATCTTGCCACCTCGGACATTCGCGAGGATGACGCACGGGGCCGGCACACGACGACCGCACGCGCATTGCACCGGATGCGCAACGGTGGCTGGTTGATCGATACACCCGGAATGCGCGCGTTGCGCCTGGTGGACGCTCAGGATGGGATCGACGACGTTTTCTCGGACCTTGCCGAGTTGAGCCGGGACTGCCGTTTTTCGGATTGCCAGCACAGCTCCGAGCCCGGATGTGCCGTGCAAAAGGCGATCAGCCACGGCACGCTTGATCCGGCTCGATTGGACCGGTGGCGCAAGCTTCGGCGCGAAGATCAGCGCAATTCTGAAACCGTCGCGCAGTCTCGGGCGCGGGACAAAGCGTTCGGCAAGATGGTCCGTGGCGTCATGAAGGAAAAGAAACTTCGCAACCGGTGATTGTTGGACGGGGCCTGGCCCGTTCTGCGCCGCGTCTGATCAAGCGATCAGTCGCGGCCAAACCGCTGCATTGCGCCGGGCAAATGCTCCGATATGACCAACCTCGGACAACCCGAAATCGGCAGGGCTCAGCAGGTGGCGGTTGGCATCGGGGCCGTAAAGATCCGCAAGCCGCCAAACCGCGTCCGGCGGCACCATCTGGTCGTCCTCGAAGGTGAACAAATCCACGGGCGTTCCAGAATCCTTCCACTGCGCCGCAGGTAACTCATGCCCGATTTCAGGCACATAGTTCAAAGGCGCCGTACACCATTTGCGCCACTGCCAATAGACCGATGCCGGCAGATCCGAGCCGAACCCGATCGCCTTTCCGGGAAGGTAGCCAAAGGCTCGGGCCAAAAGCGGGGCATGACCATACCAGAACAATCCTGCCAAACCACGATAGGGCCATGGATGGTCGCTTAGGGTTACCAGCCCCGAACACACACAGATCATCCGGTCAATCAGATCGATATCCGGCTGCACAGGCCCCAACATCGCGCCGATCGAATGGCCGATGGTCCAATGCTGCGAATCGGGAAACCGTCTGCGCATTTCCGCCCGTGCCGCGGGCATGTCGATCAAGGCCCAATCCGCCATCGTCGCACGCGAGTCTTTCAGGCGGCCAGTCAAGGAATGCCCGTAATCGCGATAGTCATAGGTCAGGCAGGCCATACCCTGCTTGGCAGCAAGCCATCGTGCGAAATGACAGTAATAATCGCGCGGCACACCCGTTGCACTGTTCAGCACGACGACGATTTCGGGCGAGGTCAGCGGGCTGTACAACCGGGCAGACAGTGTTTTCTGCCCGGACGGAAAGCGAAACTCTTCGGTCAATACCGTTTGCTCTGTGTCCAACATGATCTCTGGCTTTGCGCTTGGTAAATCCGGTTTCCGAACCTCAACGCCCTCGACACTATGCATGAACCAACATCGTATCCAGCATGACCAAGCGTCCGGCCAAAAGATCGGCTTGACTCGATGCGTGCTCAAACGCTAGCGGTTGTGTGATGGTTTCCGGCCTCCACAAGGGGTCGGGGTGAAAAGGGAACACGGTGCGGTAATGTCTGGTCATGCAGGCAACAACCAAATCCGCGACTGCCCCCGCAACTGTAAGCGGTAAGCGATGCCGAAACACCACTGGCCCCGAAGGCTGGGAAGGTCGGCAAAGCGATGACCCGCAAGTCAGGAGACCTGCCATCGGAAACGAAACCGAAACTCGGGCGGGGTGTCCGGGCAGGTCCTGACGGCATCACGATGTCCCACCTGTCCAAAATATCCTGTCCACCAAGCGCGGAGGGCGCAGGATGATCTGGAAGACAAAAACACATGAATTCAGTGCAACAGTATGTCAGCGGACGGGTAAAACCTGCCCCGCTTTGGCGCGGCTGGCGCGCTCGATATCCGAAGCCATGGCCCAGGCGACCTCGGCCACCAGTGACGATTTCGAGATTGAGGGCAGCAGTGAGCTGTCACATTGCACCGACGGATGTCATGCAATTTTCCGCGCGCGATCAGACAGCATTCGTGTCTTTTGCGGGACGCAGCCCGAAACCGCAATTGAGCCGCTGAACGGCTATGCCGACCTGATCTTCGGAAACACGTTCAGTGCGATGCCATCCGGCGTCGTGAAGACCCCACCCTGCGCGATGATCGAAGTTTCCACGATCCGGCCTCGGAAACCTGCTTGCGCGCCCGTGCAGATTTCAATCTGAATCCAGACTGACCTGTGCCTGGGCACGCCGAGAGGCCCAGGCCAGTTGCGCATCCGTTTCGACGGCGCAAGGGCGCACCGCCCGCAATCGTTGCAGCGCCGTGTCCGTGCGTTCGCCGCATTCGACCATAAGCCGAAGGACAACCATACCTGACCTGCCACATCCCCCGCGGCAGTGTACCAATACGCGACCTCCGCCGGACAGCGCGTGCCGGGCCGCGGCGCTGACGGACGGCCACGCGTCATCAATCGCTTTTGTCGGCGCTCCGAAATCTTCGATCGGCAGGTGAACCCATCGGCTGGCGCGGCTTTGAATATCGCTGCCAAATTCCTGCGCCCCGTCCTGAAGCATTTCGACATCCGTCGTCATCGAAACAACAAGCCCCGGCTGCCAGGCTGCGATCATGTCCAGATCGCTGGAGTAATCTCCGCCGCGTCCGGGCATCGAGGTCAGTGCCAGCGTTCCGCCACCGACTTGCAGGGCGTAGATCACCAACTGCGACATGAATCCTGTCCTCCCCAAAGAACTCTTTACAAAAATGAGCCATTAAATCCGCTGATGCAGTTTAGTGCGAAAGCGACTCGTTTCTAAATCAAAAATCATCGCGCCCCGCTGTGGACGCGGGCAACGGTGGCCACTACGCTGTGCCCAAGCACCGAATCCCAACGAGAAGACATGACAGACAGTTCCAGCCCCGCCTATCAGGTTCTCGCCCGCAAATATCGCCCGGAAACCTTTGCCGATCTGGTGGGTCAGGATGCCATGGTGCGCACCCTAAGAAACGCGTTCGCGGCCGACCGGATCGCGCAGGCCTTCATCATGACCGGTATTCGCGGCACCGGCAAAACCACGACCGCAAGGATCATCGCCAAGGGGATGAACTGCATCGGACCCGACGGAACCGGTGGCCCCACGACCGAACCCTGCGGTCAGTGCGAACATTGTGTCGCCATCATGGAAGGCCGCCATGTCGACGTGATGGAGATGGACGCCGCCAGCCGTACGGGCGTCAACGACATCCGCGAGATCATTGACAGTGTTCGCTATCGCGCCGCCAGCGCGCGTTACAAGATTTATATCATCGACGAGGTTCATATGCTCTCGACCAGCGCGTTCAACGCGCTGCTCAAGACGTTGGAAGAACCGCCCGCGCATGTGAAGTTCATCTTTGCAACCACTGAAATCCGCAAAGTGCCTGTCACCGTGCTGTCCCGCTGCCAGCGTTTCGACCTGCGCCGGATCGAACCCGAAGACATGATTGGCCTGCTGCGCAAGATCGCCGAAGCGGAAAACGCCCAGATCGCCGAAGACGCGCTGGCGCTGATCACCCGAGCAGCGGAAGGATCGGCCCGGGATGCGACCTCGTTGCTGGATCAGGCGATTTCGCACGGGGCTGGCGAGACGACCGCCGATCAGGTCCGTGCAATGCTTGGACTGGCAGACCGTGGCCGGGTTCTGGACCTTATGGATATGATCCTGCGCGGTGATGCCGCCGGAGCACTTACCGAGTTGAGCGGCCAATACGCCGAAGGCGCAGACCCGCTGGCGGTGCTGCGCGATCTGGCCGAGATCACGCATTGGGTGTCCGTCGTGAAGATCACGCCTGACGCGGCGCAGGACCCGACGGTTTCTCCGGACGAACGGACCCGGGGCCAACACATGGCCGAGGCTCTGCCGATGCGGGTTCTGACCCGGATGTGGCAAATGCTGCTGAAGGCGCTCGAGGAAGTCTCGGCTGCCCCCAACGCCATGATGGCCGCTGAAATGGCCGTTATTCGCCTGACCCATGTGGCGGATTTGCCCAGCCCCGAAGAGCTGATCAAACGGTTGCAAGATGCCCCGCCACCGCCGCCGGGCGGGCCCAATGGCGGCGTTTCGATATCCCGACCGGGCACCGGTCCGGCGCCGGCTGGCGCAGCCCATCCACCTGCCTATGCGCCGCCCCCTCGCGGTGCCGGTGGCGCACCGGTTGCAGCCCTGGCGCAGGATACCCAGACGGCCCTTGCCCGGTACCCAACCTTCGACCACGTGGTGGAACTGATCCGGACCAATCGCGACGTGAAGTTGCTGGTCGAGGTGGAAAACGGCGTGCGCCTCGTCTCCTATCAACCCGGACGAATCGAATTCACGCCTGCCGTCCAGGCACCGGCAGATCTGGCGCCACGACTGGGCTCTGCCTTGCAACGCTGGACAGGAAATCGGTGGGCTGTCTCGATCGTCTCGGACGGAGAAGCCCCCACAATTGCAGAAATACGGCACGAGGCCGAGCTGGCTCTGAAATCCGAGGCCGAAAAACACCCGTTGGTGCAGGCGGTACTGGCGCAATTCCCAAAGGCGAAAATCACCAGGATCGAAACGCCGGAGCAACGCGCCGCCAAGGTCGAGACCGAAGCGCTTCCCGAGGTGGAAGACGAGTGGGACCCGTTCGAGGAAGACTGACCTCACCGCCCGTCACCCCTTGTTTCAAACGAAACAGATCGAGGTTTCGATCGAACACATCCGCCCGCATGTCTCAGATCGTTTGTTGCGACACCGGCCAGCGGAAGGCGGCCCGTGACAATTCTGATCCGGATGCCGCGTAGCCATTCGAACCCCGCCCAGATTTTTTGCGTTCCATGCAATCACGCTCGGTTGCAGACCATATGCGCGCCAAGGGCGATCCGCGCGTGTCGGACCTGCAGGCGAATATGGCGTCGCAGACGGGTGGCACGATCCTGCTGACGCCTGCGCCGATCAACATGCCGGCCGGAACGATCGAGCCTCCGACCGGCGGGAGAACCCTTGTGCCATGTGGCTGCTGCCCGTATCTAGAGCGCAAACGGAGACACAGGAGAATACTATGCTGAAAGGACTCGGCGGGCTTGGCGGTCTGGGCGACATGGCCAAGATGATGAAATCCGCGCAGGACCTGCAAACCAAGATGACCGAAATGCAGGAAGAGCTGAACAACATGATGGTTGTCGGCGAATCCGGTGCAGGCCTGGTCAAGGCAACGGCGACAGCCAAGGGTGAACTCAAAGGTCTGGATATCGACCCGTCGATCTTCAACGGCGATGACAAGGAAGTGGTTGAAGACCTGATCCTGGCCGCCATCAAGGATGCACAGACCAAAGCCGCTGAACGTTCACAGGAAGAAATGGCCAAGCTGACCGAAAGCATGGGCTTGCCCGCAGACATCAAGCTGCCGTTCTGAGCTTCATCTTTTCTAAAATACTCCCGCCGGAGGCTCCCTCCGGCGCAAAGCAGGATTGGCCATGAGTTCGAACAGCGACATCGACAACCTGATCGACCTGATGGCCAAACTGCCGGGCCTGGGCCCGCGCTCGGCCCGCCGCGCTGTGCTGCACCTGATCCGCAAACGCGCCTTACTGCTAACGCCCCTATCTGATGCCATGCAGCAGGTCGCGATCACGGCCCGGGAATGCCTGAATTGCGGCAACGTGGGCACCACCGATATCTGTGACATCTGCAACGATGAGGCCCGCGCAACCGGAGAGCTCTGCGTGGTCGAAGACGTCGCCGATCTGTGGGCGATGGAGCGTGCCGGAGTGTTCAAAGGGCGTTATCACGTTCTGGGCGGCACGCTGTCGGCGCTGGACGGGATCGGCCCCGACGAGTTGCGCATTCCCCGCCTCAAGGACCGGATTGTGTCCGAAGGGATTACCGAGGTCATCCTGGCGCTGAACGCCACCGTCGATGGCCAGACCACCGCCCACTACATCGCCGATCAGCTTGAGGGGCAGGTCCGCCTGACTTCGCTGGCGCAGGGTGTGCCTATTGGCGGAGAACTGGATTATCTGGACGACGGGACGATCACGGCCGCGCTGCGGGCGCGGAAGGAACTGTAGCTCTAATTCCCGGTTCATTTTTTGCGAGGCCTTTGCGCTAGGCGGCGCCAGCGCAGCGCACGATGCACGCTCAAATATCGCGGTAACTAGCTTGACAGCTGTACTGTTATTGGATGAGTTTCTTTCTGTTAATTCCACGGATTATCAAACACGATGAAACACTTAGCGTTTTATGCAATTGTTGGTGCTTTCGCCTCGCCCTTGGCCGCTGAAACTCTCTACTTATACGAAGACACGCACGATTTACCGCCGCCATACAAACAATGGTGGAGCGCAATTCCAGAAGACAAAAAGTATGATGAACAAACACACAGGCACGTCTATGTTCGCGGTGACGGTAAGTATGGCGATTTTTTCGGCGTTCTATACGTTGATTGCATTAACCCTGAATACTCCGAATGGTTAGCTGTCGGAGGATCGCTGAATTCAGAAGACGTTCCAAACCAGGCAATTGTTAACCTGAGACTTGAGATTTGTTCCAACGGCGAGGAGACCTGACACGGCCCGCGGGAAATTAATGGATTGTCTAAGTTCTACAACACTTTACAATGACATGAATAGATTGTCTGATTTGTGGATGTGCTATGACCCGCCTTCTCGCCCTCACTTTCGCCGCTTTGACAGCCACCTCCGCCCTAGCCCAAGACCTCATCGACAAGGGCTTTGTCGAAGGTTGGAACATCATGATGGACCCAGCGCTTGGCAACGGGTGCCTGATCCAGACGGTGTATCAGGATCTCTCGGTGGTGCGGCTGGGCTATGATGCGCTGGGCAATCGTGGGTATTTCGCCGTGTACAACAAGGCATGGGGCGACATTAAACAGGGTGAGAGTTATCCGATCCGCTTTGATCTGGACGGCAAAAGCTATGATGCCACGGCCATCGGGTTCAACGAACGCGACGTGCCGGGCGCAACCGTGTTTTTCACCGACCGGAGATTTGTGAACGCCATCGCTCAGAACAAAACGATGACCGTCTACAATCCGGCAGGTGAAGTGGTGATGGCCATCGATCTGAAAGGCACCGCCAAGGCGCTGGACTATGCGCGGGACTGCCAGAACAAAAAGCTTTAACGAATCGGATCGAACAGCGCGTCCTTAGCGGTGCAGTCGCGGATCACGTCGCGGCCACAGGGTACGGGATCAAGATCGCGGGACAGGCACAGGCGGACTTCTTCGATATAGCCCTGTTTGCAGGTGATCGTGATCATGTCGCGCTCCAACTCCGGGTTGGCCTTCAGGAATGCCTCCTCGACCACCGAAGCCGGCAGTCTGACGGATGAATCCAGCTTGCGGAGCACCTCAGGGCGCTTGACCGCTTCATAAGCCCGCCGGGACAAGGCAAAGTAGTCGGATGCCGACAATCCCGAGCATGTGCCGTGTTTCTTCCATTGATGCCACGCAAGGCCGGAGCTGCCCTGAATATCCTCCATTTCCCGCGTCATGCGTCGCGAAGGTGGGCTTTCGGGGGTACGGCAGTAGGACGGCCAGCCCTGATGGAACTGTGGCCATAACCCGTGCAGTATCCAGCCGTGATCATGCCGATCGTCACATTGATCCGAGCCGCGCGCGTCACCTTCGCGGGCGCACCAGTTGGGCGACCAACTGAGCGACAGCACGTAGTAATCGAACTCGCCCGCCTTTTCGCCCTCGGCCAGCGCAGCGACCGCGCTCAAGATCCACAAAACCAGCCCCGTAATCCCTTGGCGCATTCGCCTCTTCCCTTCTTGCCTTTGCGCGACTATATACGGGCCAAGTTCCCCGACAACGGAAACCTGCCCCAAAACCAAGGGGCCGCCGAATTCCGGCGACGGGACAGATGTATGTATAGGAGACGGGCTGATGGCAAAACCGCTTATGGCCAAGGCAACCGCCGTATGGCTGGTGGACAACACCACGATCAGCTTCAAGCAGATCGCGGATTTCGTAGGAATGCACGAGTTGGAAGTGCAGGGTATCGCTGATGGTGACGTCGCCGCCGGCGTCAAGGGCTTTGACCCGATCGCCAACAACCAGTTGACCCAGGAAGAAATCGACGCGGCACAGAACAACCCGCTTCACAAGCTGAAGCTAAAGTTCAACCCATCGGCCGCCGGCGAGGAAAAGCGCCGTGGCCCGCGTTACACGCCGCTTTCGAAACGTCAGGACCGTCCGAACTCGATCCTGTGGCTGGTCAAGTTCCACCCGGAACTCAGCGACGGCCAGATTGCCAAGCTGGTCGGCACCACCAAACCCACCATCCAGTCGATCCGCGAACGCACGCACTGGAACATCACCAACATGCAGCCGATTGATCCTGTTGCTCTGGGTCTGTGCAAACAGTCTGAACTGGACACCGCCGTGCAGAAAGCGGCGGCCAAGAAAGCAGCTGAAGGCGGCGTGATGAGCGATGACGAGCGTCGCAAGCTGGTCTCGACCGAGCAGTCGCTGGAAATGGACGCAGCGCCGAAAATCCCGACCGCAATTGAAGGTCTGGAAACCTTCTCGCTGTCCGACGAGCCGCCGGAAGAGAAAGAAGACGAGCCGATCATCGACGCAGACAGCTTTTTCAACCTGCCCAAGGGTGGGGCGGATGACGAAGACGAAGACGATCTTCGTCCGTAACGCGCAAACAGCCTCGGCCATGACGGCTGGGGCTTTTTTCACGGACTTGCCATGCTGAACGTTCTATCTGCGGTATTTGGCCCGCACCGCGCCGTCACGATTTATGCCTTTCTGAAAACGTGGGGGCTTGGTCTGGCCGGCGGCGTTGTCATGATTGCCATCGTCACGACATTGTTTCTGCTGGGGGATGAAGGCGAACACGAGCATGAGGCGTTTCTGATCGTCCCGGTTCTGTCTGCAACTCCGGTGAACGGAGATCTGAAGAACGGCGTCGTGGCGTCGGTCCGCTTGCCTGATGGGTCCGCCACATCGATTACGTCCACAGATGCGCAGATTTCGCAGACAGTGGGCACGACGGCCTGTATTGAAAAACGCGTTTACGTCGAAAGCGGAGAAGCCCGATACCGGTTCAAACTGCCACGTCTGTGCGACGGTAGTTGATCGACGGAACCGAACGGATAAAAGCCGCCCGATGTGACACCGGGCGGCTTTTGCGTTCAAACCAATTGAAAGATGATACCAGCCACGATTGCGCCACCGACCCCCAGGGTCAGATAGGTTGCAAAGACACGTGGTTTGACCAATGACCAGACCGCAGCCATCGCCGGGATGGAACTGACGGCACCGGCAACCATGAACGACATGGCCGCACCCGCTGTCATACCTTGCTCCATCAACCCTGCCAGCAAAGGCGGCGCCACGTAGGAGTTCAGGTATGCCGGCATACCCACCAGCGCAGCAACGACGATCGGCAGCATGCCTTCTCCGCCAACCAAGCCTGCGATCAGGTCGGCGGGGACATAGTTTACCAAAAGCGCCTCCAGCACATAAGCCAGCGCAAGCCATTTCAACAGGAACAGACCGTTGTGCACGAATTCCGAACGGAACCGGGCGCGACGCTCGGGCTCCTGCCAGAATTTCCAGACCGGTTTGTCATCCGTTTTCGGACCACATCCGCAGCACCCGGCGGGCTTGTATTCGCGCAAGGGCTGGGCAAACGCGCCGTTGCGAATCAGCAACCGAACCGCGAACCCACCGAACAGGCCAAGCGCAACAGCCGCAACAGCCTTGCCGATGGCAAAGGGCCATCCCAGCGCACCGGCGGTAATCAAAAGCGTAGGCGGATCGATCAAGGGTGAGCTGAGCCAGAACGCCATGACTGCGGACAACGGCGCACCAAGGGCCAGAAGACCCGCAATAAAGGGGATAACCTCGCAAGAACAGAACGGTGCAAGACCACCGAACAAGGCAGCCAGAAAGATCATCCGGGTTTCGCGCCCCTCAAAGGCACGCGCCACCATCACCTCTGCGCCGGTCGCCTTGAGGTAAGACAGCAGAAGCACTGCAAACAGAATATACTGCCCTGTATGCGCCAGAGCCTTGGCTGCAAATGTCACCACCTCGGGCAAGTTTCCGGGATCCAGGATCGCCACCGCCGCCAGAATGACGACGATCAGCGTCCAGGGTGTCTTGATCAGGTCCAGCGCCACTTTGGCAGTCATGCGCGGGTTCTGCGTCAAATCAGCCATCGTTCGCAGCCTTTCCAACTTCGTCAGCACAGCACTCGCTGAGAATGAATTGCGCCAGATTTCTCAATTCGTCGTAATTGGCGCGGTTGATCGTGGTTCGACCGACCTTTTCCTGTTCGACCACACCACCGGCTGCAAGAAACCGCAGGTGATGGGCCAGGGTCGACGGGGCAATCCCTGTCCGGTCCTGTATCTCGCCAACGGTCAATCCGGCTTTGCCAGCCCGGACCAGCGTCTTGAGGACTTTCAGCCGAGCTTCAGAGCCCATGGCAGAAAATCCGGCAGCAGCAGCTTCCCACATCCACCATCTCCATTAAACTAGATTTCTAGTTATTTAGTCCGAAGAAACTCTCCGGTCAACCCCGCCGACAAAATTTCGTGACTGCGATGTAAGTCCAGATTGCCCCGACCTTAAGTCCACCCTATAAGCAGGCATGGGAATTTCGGTCGATACATTCTTTCTCGAGCTCAATGGTCAGGGCACATTGCAGGCCCAGATCCAGCAGATGATTGCCGAAGGCATCTTGTCCGGTCGCTTTCACGTCGGAGAAAAACTCCCTTCGTCACGCAAACTGGCCGCGCATCTGGGTGTCAGCCGAATAACGGTGACGTTGGCCTACACCGAACTTTTGGCCAATGACTACCTGACTGCCAAGGGGCGGTCCGGGTATTACGTTTCGCAAAACGCACCTGTCCCCCCCAAGTATTCGCCTGTCCAGCGCGGCACCGAATCCGTTGACTGGGACAAGGCGCTGGCGCGCCGCTTTCTGGACAGTGACGTTCTGCCAAAACCCAGCGACTGGCGAGAGTACCGTTATCCGTTCATCTACGGGCAGGCTGACCGAACCTTGTTTGACCACGCCAACTGGAGGTTATGCGCCGTCCGCGCGTTGGGACACAAGGATTTCGATTCGCTGACCGGAGATTACGTGGATCAAGATGATCCGTTGTTGATCGAATTTATTGCCCGTCACACTCTACCTCGCCGTGGCATCGCAGCCCGCCCCGAAGAGATTTTGATCACTCTGGGCGCGCAGAACGCGCTCTGGCTGGCATCGCGCATCTTGCTGACCCACAATCGCACGGCCGTCATAGAAGACCCATGTTACTATGCGCTGCGAAGCCTTCTGAACCATTGGGATTGCGCGGTCACGCCCTTGAGCGTGGACCGGGACGGGCTGCCTCCCGAGGCGATTCCCGACGAAGCGGACGTCATCTTTACCACCCCCAGCCATCAAAGCCCGACAACCGCAACGATGCCGATCGACCGCCGCAACCAATTGCTGGACCGAGCACGCGATCTGGATGCGATGGTTGTCGAGGATGACTATGAGTTTGAAATGGCCTTCCGAGGCGCCCCTTCGCCGGCGCTGAAATCCATGGATCGGGATGGGCGCGTGATTTATGTCGGCAGTTTTTCCAAGTCGCTGTTTCCAGGATTGCGACTTGGATACATGGTCGGCTCAGAGCCCTTTATCCGCGAGGCGCGCGCGCTGCGCTCCTTGGTTCTGCGCCACCCGCCAGGCCACATTCAGCGCACGGCGGCGTATTTCCTGTCGTTGGGCCATTACGACGCGCAAATTCGGCGTATGTCGAAGGCCTTGCAAGAACGGCGCGACGCGATGGACGAAGCCATCGCGGAAAGTGGGCTGACCGTGGCTGGACGGGGTGTGATTGGCGGCTCTTCAATGTGGATGTCAGCCCCTGAGCACATCGACACAACTCAACTGGCATTAAGGCTGCAAAACCAGAGTGTTCACATTGAGCCGGGCGCACCGTTCTTCTCGGGGCCGGACAGGCCACAAAATTTCTACCGCTTGGGCTATTCCTCCATTCCAACAGACCGCATCGCGCCCGGCGTGAAACTGATCGCCGACGCAATTCGGGCCGTTTGAGCCTCATCTGGACCTAATCCGGCTTTCGTTTTGGCCCTAACGCAGGTCGCACCCTTGCGCCAAAACCATATCAAACGCCGGGCACAGTGCCCGGTTTCACTCACTCTTGGTTGGAGAGCACTCAGATGAAGATGACGACGGAAGAGGCGTTTGTTAAGGTTTTGCAGATGCACGGGATTGAGCATGCGTTCGGGAT
>NZ_WQDQ01000017.1:0-57165 GCF_013033235.1 Ruegeria sp. HKCCA0235A
GGTCGTTCATGTAACCGCTCCGTTTTTGGAGCCGTGAATCACGCAGCGCCGCGAAAATCAATGCATCCTGACCCTAGATCAAAAGTATGGCATTGGTCGGTAAATGCAGCATTGGTCATTTCGGTCTCCGAGCAGCCTTTCTCCGAACACGTTATCAGTGGCTGATATCAGCAGCATTAAAGTGATTTTGCGTTTAACCCGCAGATGATCTGAACACTTAACGATGGATCGCTTCAACTAAAATCGCTTCGGCAATATCCTCCCATCGTTTCGACTCTATAAAAACATCCAATAGTAGGGATAGCGGACCAAGACCTTGTCGCAGAACCTCTAACTGCGAAGTTCAAGTTACTGTAGCTTCTAAGGTCTTGGCCAAGATGGGCCGAGGATTTCAACGAAAAGATATCAACGCATGACTGGCTTGGTAGCTTGTACCAATTACTTCAGATAGGTGTTGAACCAATCAATTGTGCGGTCCCAGGCTAGGTTTGCCATTTCCTCATCATAGCGTGGCGTACTGTCGTTATGAAAACCGTGGTTGGCGTTTTCGTATATATATGCCTCGTATACTTTGTCGTTGGCCTGCAGAGCAGCCTCAAAATCCGGCCAGCCTTCGTTGATGCGCTCATCAAGCTCTCCCATTTGTATCAGTAGCGGCGCCTGAATTTTGGCAACATCCTCAGCTGCTGGCTGGCGACCATAGAACGGCACGCCTGCGGCCAGTTCTGGGTAGGCCACGGCAATTGCACTAACTACACCGCCGCCATAGCAGAAACCCACTGCGCCGACCTTTCCGGTGCTGTCATCTCGGTTCAACAGGTATTCAAACCCATTGAAGAAATCGTTCATCAACTCGACACGGTCCACTGTCTTTTGCAACTCGCGCCCATCGGCGTCGTTGCCCGGGTAGCCGCCAACCGATGTCAGACCGTCGGGGGCCAACGCCATAAATCCGGCTTTTGCCAACCTGCGCGCCACATCCTCGATGTAAGGATTCAAACCGCGGTTTTCGTGGATCACCAGCACCCCGGGCATGGGCTCTTCAACGCCAGCAGGTCGGACAAGGTATCCGCGAACATCACCGGTTCCATTCGGTGAAGCATAGGTGATGTAGTCCGCGTGGATATCGGGATCGTTGAACGACACTTGCTGAGCCATCGCGTAGTTCGGGCTGAGCATGTTCAGCAGCGCGACCGCTGTCACGCCGCCGACCGCGAACTTGCCTGCGCGGTCCAGGAATTGGCGCTTGGTGATCTTGCCGTGCGCGTAGAAGTCATACAGGTCCAGAAGTTCCTGGTCGAAGTCTTTTGCCGTCATGCGAGTCATTGTGGATCTCCTGATGAGTTTGGCAGTCTGAAGGGTGGGTAGTATCCGATCTGAAGGTCTTGATTTGATTGAGCGTCTGGCTGGGCTTCCTAAGATAACGCCGGTGACCGTTCCTTGTTCGCGTACCGTTCGCGCAGCGCGTTCTTTTGAACTTTTCCCATAGTGTTTCGCGGCAACTCCTGGACGAGTTCGTAGCGGCGAGGATGTTTGAATCGCGACAGCTTGTTTCTGATGATCGACTCGATCTGTTCCACCTGAAGCTGTGATCCGGGCTCAGCAACCAGAGTGGCTATGATCGCTTCGCCGAAGTCTCTATCGGGGATTCCGAAAACGGCTGATTCCAAAACGCCATCGATGTCGTTCAGGACGTCTTCAATTTCCTTGGGGTAGACATTGTACCCGCCGGTGATGATCAGATCCTTCGACCGACCCACAATCGACAGGTAGCCATCTTCGCTGTACCGGCCCAGATCTCCGGTGATGAAAAACTCATTCTCTCGAAGCTCCTCGGCGGTTTTTTCGGGCATCTGCCAATATCCTTTAAAAACATTGGGTCCGCGCACTTCGATCATTCCCACCTCGCCCTGGGGCAATGGTTCTCCGGTTTCGGGGTTAGTCACAATCACCTCGGTGCCGGGCAGAGCCATTCCAACGGTTCCCGCGCGGCGTTCGCCATCATAGGGGTTCGAGGTGTTCATGTTCGTTTCGGTCATGCCATAGCGCTCGAGGATGCGGTGGCCTGTGCGCACTTCAAACGCCTGATGGGTTTCTGCCAGCAATGGGGCTGAACCGGAAATGAACAGGCGCATGCCCCGAGTGATCTGTTTGGTGAAACCGTCAACTTCCAGCAATCTGGTGTAGAAAGTTGGGACACCCATTAAAAGGGTCGACTTGGGCATTTCCTCCACGATCGCGCTTACGTCGAACTTTTCCATCAGCCGAACTTTGGCACCGGCGATCAGCGACGTATTCATCGCTACGAAAAGTCCGTGCGTGTGAAAGATCGGCAGCGCGTGAATCAAGCGGTCGTCGCTTGTGATGCCCCACAAATCCACGAGAGTTTGGGCATTAGACAAAAGGTTCTGATGGCTCAGCATTGCGCCCTTAGAACGACCAGTGGTTCCCGACGTGTAAAGCAGGGCTGCAAGGTCGTCCGGGGCGCGATCCACGGTTTCAAACTCGTGGGGTTGTGCGTCAGCCTCGCGGCTCAGACTCGAAGTGTCGCCGCCGAGGGTCAGCAGCTTTGCGCCAAAGCGGGTCGCCAGTTTTCCGATCTCAGTTTCGTTGGTGCTGTCGCTGACGATCATGGCAGGTTGGGCATCGGCGATGAAATAGTCCAACTCTGCCAACGTGTAGGCGGTATTAAGCGGCAGGTAGACTGCGCCCGCCTGAATCGCAGCAGCGTATAGCGCCAGTGTATCAGCTAGCTTTCGGGCCTGCACAACGATGCGGTCTCCTGGGGAAACTCCGCTGGTCCGCAAAACATGCGCGATCTGTGCGGCGCGTTTCAGAAACGCGTCATATGACACTACCTGTCCGTCATCGAGTTGCAGGAACGGAGCATTGTTTCCCGCGTGGTGGGAAAACAAGCTGTCGTAGAGAGTGTTGGTCACGCTGTATTTTCCTCTGGTCTGGCCGCAAGTTCTGCGGTTGAAGCCGCGCGCACGGAACGCGAGGCTTCGATTGTGGCATGTGCCGCAAATTCTTCGTGGTGGCGCTCTGTCTTTTTCAAATCGTAGAGGTAGTTGACCATTGCGCCGCCAGATTGGGATCGTCCGTTCTGCGACAGGTCGGCCTCGGCATGCAGCTCGTGAAGCTCGGCGCCATTGCCCAAGTGAAAGCGGGCCACGGGATCCAGCGGCATCCCATCTTCGCGCTTGGCGAATAACAGGTATCGGGCGGCCATCGCCCGCACGTCCTGCGCAGAGGCTGTTCCCGCAAGTACGGCTTTGGCGGCATGGCCATGCTCGGGGTGCCCTGTTTCGCCAGCCACCCACCGGTTCATACCCGGTATTGGGGACAAGGTCACAAATGTATCGAGGCCCGGAAGCTCTCGCGAGAGTTCCGTCACAACCTGTTTGATCAACAGGTTTCCAAAGCTGATGCCCGTTAGACCCTTCTGGCAGTTTGAAATGGAGTAGAACGCTGCGACTTTTGCCTGTTCGGGTTCGATCGGTTCTCGGACTTGGGACAAAAGCACATCAATCGCGTTCGGAATTTCAGCCGTCAAAGCAACTTCGACAAAAATCAGCGGCTCATCCGGCATTGAGGGATGAAAAAACGCAAAACAGCGACGGTCGGGCGGGTAAAGCCTGCGCCGCAAATCGTCTAGATCGTTAATCTGATGGACCGCCTCATACGCCACGATCTTGTCCAGAACGCGGGCTGGTGTATCCCAACTGATTTGTTTGAGGACAAGAAAACCCCGGTTGAACCAGCTTCGCAGCAAATGCACGAAATCTATGTCTGTGCGCCTGAGTTCGGGGTTGGATTTGAGAAAACGCAACAGGTTAACGCGCATTGCCACAAGCTCTTGCGTCGCGCCGGAGGGTTGATTCAGCCGGCGCAGCAATTCTTGCCGTTTGGGTTCGGCCGCCTCGCTAAGCTTTTTATACAGAACTACACTTCTATACTCGGCATAATGACGCGCCGTCTCAGACAGTAGATCCGCGTCTAACTCAAGCTGGTCATTCAAATAGGCGAAGAAGTCCAGTTTTTCCGGGTCGTCCAAGGTCTGGTATCGATCCAGTATCGTTGATGCGAGCGCGAAACCTGATACTTCACCTTCCGCAGACAAGAGTGCTTCACATAGCTCAGATATGGATCGCTTGTCATCTTTGCCCCGCTTTTTGCCGGGGCGTTCGAACAACTGATCAAGCAGATCGCCCAGAAACCAGTTCCGCTGCATTTCAGGGCTCCATCTGGCTGCTGAGGTATTCGCCCGTCCGACGATAGTGATCGATCAGGTGCCGGGTTGCGCTGTCTGCGTCGTGAATTAATGCGGCGTCCAGGATCTGCTGATGCTCAGCGGCTATATCCCGCTTTTTGTAGCTTGAACCTCCGGCCGCCAAATAACGGTAGCGAATGTTAAGATCGTAAAGTTGCGAACAATACCGCAACAGTAAAGGAAGCCTCGCATTGTCCAACAAGGCCATATGAAATGCCTTGTGTGCGTCTTCAAAGTCGTGTGCCCCTTTTTGGCCCGCCTTTTTCATATGGTGGTGACGCAAAACGAGCCTATCCTCCCAAGCTGAGTCTGCATTGGTGATGGAAGCGCGCAACGCGGTTTCTTCAAGATTGCATCGCAACAGAAGGATTTCCTCGAAGTTGCACTTGCTCACCGGTGCCGCCCTGAAGCCGCGCTGGTCAATTCGTTCCACCAGCATGTCCGATGTCAAAAGGCTTAGTGCCTCGCGAACCGGGCTTGCGCCAGTGTCCAGCAGCCCGCGGAGCTGCTCGATCTTGAGTTTTTGACCGGGCGGCAGCTCGCCAGTCAGGATCATTTCGCGGAGCCTTCGATACGCACCATGAGTGGCGGAAGTCTCTTTGCCCTCGGTATCAAGCATGGCGTCCATATCTGACGGTTCCTCTTTCGCGGCAAAATCTCTGGAGTGCTTTTAGCTAAGTGCACTCATTCCAGTTGACAGACCAACTGAAAGGTTCAGCGAGCCTTCGTTTATCATCCATCTGCGCAGAACAAAGCTGCGTGCCCCACTTTTGTGCATGGGATCCTCCTCGGCCAGTTTTCGGGCGACTTCAAGACTGTCGGCGCGGTAGATGATCAGACCCATACCTTGCATATGCTCTCCTGTTTCATCCGACATTGGTCCAGCAAAAGCGAGCTTCCCCGAACGTTCAAGTTGCGCCTGATATGCCAAGTGATCTGGAAGCGAAGCCTTTACATCTTCCGGTGCCTTGGCCGGCGTGCTGTGTGCAACGTAAAGCTCCAAAGCAAGAGCGCCACGGCTTTTTGCTTCTGATTTATAGTCTGACCAAGCAACCATCGGCGCTCTCCAAAATATCGATATTATTTGACATATTGCAAAATAGTCGGCAAAAATCAAGCGAACTGACATGGATGGTGAAAATGAAATACCTGGTGGGAGAGACTTCGGAAGGCACAGCGGTTTTTGCTGTAAACGGAGAAAACGCAGTGAATCTAACGGCTTTGGACCCTGCCGTTGGTCCCGATCTGATGGGGGTGATCTGCACGCCTGGACTGGTCGATTCGCTTTCTGAAAAAATCGTCGCTTCAGAAAGCGTGCCTGTCTCCTCTGTCACGCCAGCGCTGCCCGTAGCATCTCCCGGCACGATCATTTGCATGGGATTGAATTATACGGACCATATCAAAGAGGGGGGATACGACATCCCAAAGTATCCTGCTCTGTTCATGCGCGGGAAAAACTCGATCATGGCCGCCGGTCAGCCGATGGTGCGCCCGTCCTGCTCGGAACAACTGGATTACGAGGCAGAGCTGATGCTGATCGTCGGAAAGGGCGGTCGCCATATTTCGGAAAAGAACGCATTGGATCATGTGTTCGGCTACACCGTGTTCAACGACGGGTCTGTAAGAAACTACCAGCGCAAGACGCACCAGTGGACGCCGGGAAAGAACTTTGATGACACCGGTGCGATCGGGCCGTTTACCGTGACACCAGACGAGCTGCCTGAAGGGGCATCCGGCCTTAAAATCGAAAGCCGTGTGGGCGACGAAATCCTTCAAAGCTCGAACACTGCCAACATGATCTGGGGCGTTCGTCAAGTCATTGCGACGATTTCCGAGTACACCACATTGGAGCCCGGCGATCTTATTGCGCTGGGTACACCGCCGGGTGTTGGGCACGCCAAGAAGCCAAACCCTAGATGGTTGAAGCCGGGCGAAATCGTCGAAATCGAGATTGAGGGCATCGGCGTCTGCGCCAGCCCGATTGTCGACGAAAAAGACGCAAAATCGAAGGTGGCCGCAGCATGAGCGCGCCAACCGGGGCAGAGCTGGAGGCACTTCGCGCCAAGGCGCAGCAAGATCATCGTGATCTGCGTGAGCGCATTCCGCGTTTGTCGGACGATGCAATTGCCTTGATCCTGCGCGAGTCGAGGTCCCACTATGCGTGGACCGACCAGCCAGTTTCTGACGATCTGCTTGAAGAGATTTATGACATCACGATTAACGGCGCGACCAGCATGAACACGCTGCCCGCCCGCTTCGTTTTCGTGAAAAGTGCCGAAGGAAAGGAGCGGCTTGCCAAGTCGTTAAAGCCAAAGAACGTGCCAAAAATGATGGATGCGCCGGTCACGGCGATCATTGCCTATGACACGGACTTCTGGAAGGAATTGCCTTTTCTTTTCCCGCACGAAGATCGTCGGCCCCTGTTCGTGGACAACCCCGAATACGTGGCCGACACTGCGTTTCGTAATGGGACTCTGCAGGGTGCCTACTTCATGATCGCAGCGCGGGCCGTCGGGTTGGACGTTGGTGCCATGTCGGGCTTTTCAAACAAGATCGTCGACGAGGAATTCTTTGCGGGCACCACGCTCAGGTCGAACTTTCTTTGCAATCTGGGCTACGCGGATGAAACAGGTTTGTTTCACAAACTTCCGCGATTTCAGTTTGAAAAGGTTTGTTCTTATGCATGAGGAGGCGCTGCCGTGGGTATGAAAGTGAAACCCGTCGTGACTTACCGCACGACAGCTCGGTGCCCGACACACGCGCGCACTGAGCTACCAATACGCGATCTGGATGTGGTTATCGACGAACCTGTCGAGCGGGGCGGGACAAATCTTGGTCCGTCTCCGACTGAAACCGCGATGGCAGCGCTGATCGCCTGTACCAACGTCATCGGGCACAAAAATGCGCACGGTTTGGGAATTGATCTTGGCAAAGTGACAATCGACGCGAAATGCAGGTTGGACTGGCGCGGTGTCCTGATGGAGGAGGAGATTGAAGTTCCGTTTCCGGAAATTGAACTCACCGTGAATTGTGAAACCCCCGCCAGTCAGGAGGAGCTGACACGCGTGGGCGAGGAGACAGCCAAATATTGCGCCATCGCAAAACTGTTTGAAGCGGCAGGCACCGACCTGACCGTCAACTGGGTCAAAGCAAACAAATAAAAAAGACCCGACTTTCTGGGAGGAGAGAAATGAAAAACTGGACCAAACGTAGTCTAATGGGCGCCGCTTTAGCTAGCGTTATGGCGCTGCCCGTTGTCGCAGAAGAAACCATTTCCGCGATCGTGATTGATGGTTACCCGGACCGGGCATTGTGGGTGAAGGAATTCACAAACTTCTTTATTCCCGAAGTGGACAAGCGGTTGGCCGAGTCCGGCAACTACAAGATGAACTGGCAAGAAAACTATGGCGGTTCGATCGTAAAGCCCAAGGGCGTTCTGGAAGGCGTACAGCTGGGTTTGGGGGATATTGGCATCGTCACAACCATCTTCCATTCATCCAAGTTGCCTAGTCAGGGGATCTCCGGCTCGACACCATTCGTCGCGTCGGATGCCCGTGCAGTGGCCAAGGCGGTTGACGAGATCGCGCGAGAATACCCGGCTATGCAGAATGAGTTTGCTGCGCAAAATCAGGTTTATCTGGCGACGGGCGTTGTGCTCGACACGTATCAGATGTTCTGCTCAGAGCCGGTCGAGAAAGTTGCAGATCTTGAAGGACGCAAGATCGCGGGTGCCGGCCTGAACTTGCGCTACCTCGAGGGTATCAAGGACGCGGCGGGCGTACGCGGAGGCCTCACTGATTTCTACAACATGGTTCAAACCGGCCTTGTCGATTGCGTGATGATTTGGCCGGAAGCTTCCAAGACGTTCAAGATCGTAGAAGTGGCCCCTTACATGTTGAAGGCAGACCTTGGCGCGGTGAATACAAAAACGGTCACAGTCAACGCCGATTACTGGGCAAATCTGCCTGACGAGGTCAAAGACGTACTCCAGGCCGTGGCTATCGACTACCGTGACCACGTAGCAGGTATTGCAATGGATCGAGCCGCTGCGTCACGAGATGCATTTGTAGAAGCTGGCGGATCGATCATTGAAATCTCGGACGAAGACCGCGCTGCGTGGGCAAATGCGATGCCCAATGTTGCGCAGGAATGGGCTGCAACGCTGAATGAGAACGGCGAGCAGGGCACAGATATGCTGGCCGCTTATCTCGGCAAGCTTCAGGATGCCGGTTTCACTGGTGTGCGGGACTGGACGGCCGAATAATCGTTCAGCGACCCGAGAAAGGGGCCAGACATGCTGAAGACCGCAGTTGCCGTCCTGTCGCGGGTCGCCAATTCGCTTGCAATAACCGCCAACGCCTTGGGCACGCTCGTCGTCCTAGCGTTGGTGGTCATTCTGAATGTCGACGTCGTTGCGCGCGGGCTGTTTTCGGCTCCGCTTCGAGGCACTTACGAAATGGTGCAGTTCTCGGTCGTGATGATTGTTTTTCTGCAATTGCCCGACGTGGTCAGGGTGGACCGGCTGACACGTTCGGACGGGTTCCTGAACCTGATACACCACCGCCGCCCCGGCCTGACGGCCAACCTCAGACGCATTATAAACGCCGTCTCGGCGATCTTCATGGCCTTGATCGCTTATGTGACCTTCCCTGAATTTCTTCATATGTGGGAGACGCAGGACTATTTCGGAGTTCCGGGTCTTTTCACACTGCCATGGTGGCCGGTTAAACTGGTCATCGCGTGCGGTACTGCGCTTGCCTGCGTGATTTTCCTGCTCAAGGTCGTCACGGCGCAGGACCGCCCGCAACTTATTCGCACACCTGAACATGACGAGGACGCAGAATGACGCCGATTGAGATTGGCCTGATCTCGGTCGTAGCCATCGTCTTTCTGATTTACGCAGGCGTCTACATTCCGATTGCTTTGGGCGTGGTCTCTTTCGTGTCGATCTGGCTGATGCGGGACAACTTCACGCTTGCGCTCAACCTGCTGAAGGTTGCGGTCGGCGACAGCGCGATGGAATACAGTTTCGCGACAATCCCGCTGTTTACCTTTATGGGCCTCATCGTTTCAAAAGCGGGACTAGGCAGGGACATTTACGAGGTCATGACCATGCGATTTCGCAAGGTCAAAGGCGGTATCGGAATGGCGACCGTCGGAGCAAATGCCGTGTTTGCGGCCGTTACCGGGTCGTCCATTGCGTCCGCATCAGTGTTCACCAAGGTCTCGGTCCCGCAGATGATGGCACAGGCATATAATCCACGTTTTGCGGTTGGGGTTGTGGCCGGGTCGTCGGTTTTGGGGATGATTATTCCACCCTCGGCGATGCTGATCATCTATTCCTTTGTCGCCGAACAGTCCGTAGGGGACATGTTTCTGGCGGGAGTAATACCCGGTATCATGCTGGCAATAGCTTATGTGGGCGCGATCTGGGTCATGGGGCGTTTCACACCTGCATTTGTGGGCGGCCGGGTCGTCGAAGACACCGAATGGATGTCCGGGCGCGAGATCGCATCCAAGACCCTGCCCACATTGTTCATTATCACGGTAGTGCTCGGTGGCATTTACACAGGATGGCTAACCGCTGTCGAGGCGGGTGCAGCTGGGGCACTGGTTGCGCTCGTGATCGCAGTCGTACGCAAGTCCATGACACCAAGAGCGTTCTGGGACGCGTTGCTGGAAACCGGTCACATTACAGCGGCGATCTTGTTCCTGATTACGGCGGCTTCGATCTATAGTCGCATGCTGGGGCTGGCCGGGCTGCCCAATCAGTTGCAGGATTTGCTCGCGGGAAATTCCGCGTCCTTTTGGTCGATCATGCTGCTCTACGTTCTCTTGATGCTTTTTCTGGGAACTTTGCTCGATACGGCGTCCATCATTCTGATCGTCGTCCCGCTGTTCCTGCCCATGGCCGAAGCCTTGGACATGTCGTTGATCTGGTTTGGCATTATCACTGTGGTCGGCGCCGAAATTGGGCTTTTGACCCCGCCTTTGGGGATATCTTGCTTCGTCATCAAATCGACGATCAACGATGACCGAATATCGCTCAAGGATGTGTTTATGGGCGCACTTCCCTTTGCGTTCGTGATGCTGATCGTTCTGTTTATTCTGATCGAGTTCCCGATCCTCAGCCTTGCCCTGATTTAAGGAGGCGCAGATGCGCTCTGTTACCAAAGACAATATCACCGACGTGTTCATGGGATACCTGTCCAAAGACACCGATCCGCGGATGAGAGAAATCATAGGGTCTCTGGTCAAACACCTCCATGACTTCGCGCGGGAAACCAACTTGACACATGACGAATGGCGCGCCGGGATTGCGTTTCTGGAGGGATGCGCTGCCGTGGAATCAGAGGACAGGCATGAGTTCGTGCTCGCCTCGGATGTGCTGGGCCTGTCGTCATTGGTGGACATGTTGCATTCAAGTTCTGATGCAACAAGTTCGTCCGTACTTGGCCCTTTCCATGTCTCTGGCGCGCCGCCTCTGCCATTCGGCGGGGATATGAAGCGCCACTACGGTGGACCTGTGCTGCTTGCTGAAGGTGTGATCCGGGACACCGATGGTAATCCGATTTCCGGTGCAGAACTGGATATCTGGCAAACCGCGCCGAATGGAATGTATGCAAGCCAGGACGAAGAACAGGACACCTATTCATTCCACGCTCTGATGACGGTTGGGGAGGATGGAAAATATGCGTTCACCACGGTCAAACCGGTGGAATACACGGTTCCGTCGGATGGACCCGTCGGAGACATCCTACGGGCGTGTGGGCGCCATCCTTGGCGGCCTTCGCACCTACACTACATCGTCAAGGCTCCTGGCTACCGTTCTTTGGTGACCGAGATTTTCCCCGACGACGATCCTTATTTAGATCAGGACACGGTGTTTGGAGTTCGGGACGATCTGGTGATGACCTATGTCGAACGGCCGGCTTCAGAATTTCCGGACGGCATGGAACTTTCTGGTACGATCACCGAACCATTCTTGCACGTGAAATTCGACGTGACGCTTGCCAGATTCTGAATAATATCGAGGAGGCATGTGGTGCTGAAACAAATCTGCATTTTGAGTGCCGCGCTGTTTTGCAGCAGTGCCATCGCAGAAGAGCGCCCGATATTTGACGCGCATATTCATTACAGCCACGACGCCGTCAAACTGGTGCCACCAGAACAGGTGGCTAATATCCTTCGGGATGCGGGCGTGCGTAAAGCCCTGGTTTCCAGCTCGGATGACAATGGCACTCAGCTTTTGTTAGCCGCGGCACCGGACATCGTCGTTCCAGCACTGCGCCCGTACCGTCGTCGCGGTGAAATCAACACATGGATGCACGATGAAACTGTAATTGACTATTTGGAAGAAAACCTGGCCAAGAACGACTACGAAGCCATCGGCGAGTTTCACGCTTACGGCGACGACATCAAAACGCCGGTCATCCAGCGCATGATTGCACTGGCGAAAGAGCGGAACCTCATTCTACACCACCACGGCGACCGAGAGGCAGTGGACCTGATCTTCGAAACCTGGCCTGAAGCTCGGGTATTGTGGGCGCACTCTGGCTTTGATGATCCAGCGAGCGTTGTTGACGCGCTGGACACGTATCCCAGGCTTTGGGCCGACCTGGCGTTTCGTTCAGACATGGTCTCACAAGGCAGTATCGACCCGAATTGGAAGGCTGCGTTCGAAGCCCATCCCGATCGGTTCATGGTCGGTACGGATACATTTGCGCCGGAACGCTGGTACTATGTCGGCCCCCACGCAGATTTTTCGCGTGAATGGCTGGATTTGCTGCCGGACCAGATTGCGGACAACATCGCCTTTGCCAACGCAGAACGTTTGCTGACATCAAAATGATCCGTTGCGCCGTCTGTTTTATGATTTGGTCCAGCACGGCTTTTGCTTGTGATGTAATTGGGCAACGTATGATTTCGGAAGTTCAAAACGCACCCGAGGTTTATCTTTCCGTCGATGAAATTCCGTTGGCTCAACCGTTTTCCGTACTGGTTTCTATTTGTAGTGAAACTGCCGTGGGCCACATGCGTGTGGATGCAATCATGCCCGCTCATCGACACGGTATGAACTATACCCCCAAAGTTAGCGCATTGGGCGGCGGAGCGTTCCGTGTTGATGATATGCTGTTTCACATGCCGGGTTTGTGGGAGCTGCAGGTTGGTGTCGACATCAATGGCCAATCAATTTTCTATACGTCAGAAATTACGCTGAAATGAAGCTGTGGTTTACAGCTGCGCTAATAGCCCTGACAGGTGCAGTGCGTGCAGAGGTCTTGTTGTCTGCAGACGAAATTGAACAAGCGCTTTCCTTTGGGCCTTGGCCACCATCCTTCCATTCGGACCCAAGCAATAGAGTTTCGAACAATGCCAGAGCGATCGCGCTTGGAGAGGCCTTATTCAACGATCCGGTGTTGTCCGTCGACGGTGCATTTTCTTGCGCAAGTTGTCATGATCCGGAACAGGCATTTACAACTCCAGAGGCGCGGACGCTCGGCCGTGTATTGTTAGATCGAAACACTCCATCACTGCGGAACCTGGCCGGACTCCGCTGGTATGGGTGGGGTGGCAAAAGCGATAACCTTTGGGCGGCCAGTTTGCATCCAATCATCGAAGCTGAAGAGATGGCGCATACCAACGCAAGCCTAAAGACAGCCATCTCGGAGAGTGCCTACACTGATGACTTTGAAGCAATTTTTGGTGTCATCCAAGATCAAGGCCCAGAGCTTGTTCTGGTGAATACTGCGAAAGCTCTTTCGGCTTACTTGGAGACTTTGGTGACCGACCGGACGCAGTTTGACGATTTTCGCGATGCCTTAGAGCGTCGAGATTTTCCAGCGGCTGCCTACTACCCCGAGGCAGCGCAGCGAGGTCTTCAGCTGTTTTTAGGGCGCGGGAATTGCGTGTTTTGCCACAACGGCCCGAGGTTTTCCAACAATGAGTTTCATGACGCCGGCGTTCCGTATTTTCTGAGCGAAACCGAAGTCGACGAAGGGCGGTTCGGAGGACTGAACTTTTTGCTGTCAAGCCCTTACACACTGGGCGGAAACTGGAACGACGATTCGGAAAAGCAAGGTGCTTGGGTGGTGCGAAAAGTACGCAGGAGCCATTCTGACTTTGGAACCTTTCGGACGCCCAGTCTGCGGGGTGTGGCTGATACTGCCCCTTACATGCATGACGGTAGTTTGATCGACTTGGATGCTGTGATAAGACACTACAGCGAATTAGATAAGGAAAGGCTTCACGCCGATGGTGAGTCGATACTTTCCGAACTGAATTTGACGGAACGGGAGATCGCGGATCTTGTGGCGTTTTTGGAGTCTCTGTCCAGCGTCACGCAGCCTTGAGATGCTCCAACGCAGCCTGCGTGCCGCCTGCGTTATGAGGCACGCCGCTCTTGTCGAGCCCCATTTCTACGCCTGAGAGCGTGGCCATCAACATAAGGTCGTTGAAATCGCCCAAGTGACCTATGCGGAAAACCTTGTCGGCCACTTTGGACAGGCCGTTTCCAAGTGAAATGTCGTAGTGCTTCAGCGCAGTCGCACGGAAGGCGTCGGCGGAATGCCCTTCCGGCACTTTGACAGCGGTCAGGACTCCCGATTCCTGACCTTGGCGAGCACACAGAACCTCGAGACCCCATGCCTGCACGGCAGCCCGTGTCGCGGTTCCGTGGCGCGAATGCCGAGCAAATACGTTGTCCAGCCCTTCTTCATGCAGCATGTCGATGGCCTCAATTAATCCGTAAAGAAGATTGGTTCCGGGGGTGTAAGGGAAAAACCCTTTCTGGTTTGGCCCGACCATATCCTGCCAATCCCAATAGCTGCGTGGTGTTGTCACGGTTTTTGAATTCTCCAACGCACGATCACTTACAGCATTGAAGCTCAAACCGGGTGGTAGCATCAGTCCCTTTTGCGAACCTGAGACGCAAACATCTACGCCCCAGTCATCAAACCTGAAATCGATCGATGCAAGGCCGGAGATTGAGTCGACCATTAGAAGTGCAGGGTGTTTCGCTGCGTCCATAGCCCTGCGCACGTCCTCGATAGGCGAGACAGACCCTGTAGAAGTTTCATTGTGGACGACGCATACCGCCTTGATCTCGTGCTGACTGTCTGCGCGCAAGCGGTCTTCGATCTGATTGGGGTCCGCACCGCCACGCCAGTCCCCTTCAATCAACTCTGGTAGCAACCCAATTTTTCCAGCCAAGTTACTCCACATGAATGCGAAATGTCCTGTTTCGTACATAAGAACTTTTCCGCCTGACGACACTGTGTTCACAAGCGCAGCTTCCCACGCGCCTGTACCGGATGAAGGATAGATAAAGACGTTTTGTTCTGTCTTGAAAATCGTTTTCATCCCAGCGAGAGCCTTGTGGCCTATTTCTGCAAAATCTTGCCCCCGGTGGTCGATGGTCTGCATGCTTATGGCCTTCAGGATGCGTTCCGGCACAGCACTTGGCCCTGGGATTTGCAAAAAATGTCTGCCCGCCTGGCGCATCTGAACTGATCCTTCCGTTGGTGTCATGAAAGTGGCGTGATTACCTATTGGAAAAATTTAATTATGAATTCATTATTCAGTCAACGGAGAAGTGAAGCCTCTAGTTGGCTAGCTGGGAAGGGAGGGCGACTCGATGCTTGAACATGAAACGTTGCACCGCCGACTGCTGTCTGATGTACAGGGTGAGGTGATGGCTGATGCGGCATCGCGTGCACGGTATTCGACCGACGCTTCGATCTATCAGATGGTACCGAAGGCCGTGGTGGTTCCCCGATCCACAGAAGATATACAGGCTGTGATGACTGTTGCGCGCGACGAAGGAAGCTCCGTTCTTCCGCGCGGCGGCGGTACATCGCAATGTGGGCAAACGGTCAATCAAAGCGTTGTTCTGGACAACACCAGGCACTTTAATCGCATTCTGGACGTGGACGTTGAGAACTGCATCGCCCGCGTTCAACCGGGTGTCGTTCTGGATCAACTGAATCAAGCATTGAAGCCGCATGGTCTGTGGTTTCCTGTTGATCCTTCAACCGCGTCTCGATGCACTTTGGGAGGGATGGCGGCCAACAATTCGTCGGGTGGAAAGTCTCTGCGCTACGGGATCATGCGCGACAACGTCCGAGCAATAAGTGCAATCCTCAGTAACGGCATGGAAGCACGGTTCAGCGCCGATACGGCGGCATCTGGCGAGTATGCGGATCTTGTTGAAGACATGCGTGCTCTGGGGCGTCGCGAGGCTTCGGAAATTGATGCCCGGTTTCCCAAAGTTCAGCGCCGTGTAGGCGGATACAACATCGACGCGCTCGTAGGTAACGATGTCAACATGTCCCATTTGCTGGTGGGATCAGAAGGCACGCTGGCCTATTTCACGGAATTGGAGCTGAAACTGGCGCAATTGCCGGGCGAAAAAGTTACCGGCGTATGTCATTTCCCGACATTCCGTGCGGCAATGGAGGCTACGCAGCACCTCGTAACGCTCAGACCGCAGGCGGTAGAGTTGATCGACGACACCATGATCGAATTGGGGCGTGAAATCCCGCTGTTCGGCAGTACGATTGAGGCGTTTGTAGAAGGCAGCCCTGAAGCGTTGTTGTTAGTGGAATTTGCTGAGGGTAGCGCTGACGCCAATGCTGCAAAGCTGGTCGAGCTATCGCAACTGATGGGAGATCTCGGGTTTGATTTCAGCGGGACTGAAAACCGTTGGGGCGGGATTGTATCAGTTACTGATACCAAACTGCAAAACTCGATCGCCGAATACCGAAAATCCGGGTTGAACGTTATGATGTCGATGAAGGAGGCCGGCAAGCCGATCTCTTTTGTGGAAGATTGCGCCGTCCCGTTGCCTGATCTCGCCGATTATACCGCTGGCCTGACGGAAATTTTTACCCGGCACGGCACAAAAGGGACATGGTACGCGCATGCCTCAGTCGGCTGTCTCCATGTTCGTCCTGTCCTGAACATGCGGCAGGATAAGGACGTCCGGACAATGAGGGCGATTGCCGAAGAGACCTTTGATCTAGTCAAGAGATACAAAGGGTCTCATTCAGGCGAACACGGTGATGGGATCGTGCGATCAGAGTTTCATAAAAAGATGTTCGGCCCGCGTATCGTTTCTGCGTTTGAACAGGTTAAGGCCCGGTTTGACCCCTACGGGCTAATGAACCCCGGCAAGATCGTACATGCGCCGGCCATGGATGATCGCCGCCTATTCCGCTACAGCCCGGACTACTCAGTTCAGCAATTCGAAACGGCGCTGGACTGGTCTGCTTGGCCGGGTGCCGGAGGAGGATTTCAGGGCGCCGTCGAGATGTGCAATAACAACGGGGCATGTCGCAAGCTCAAGGGCGGGGTTATGTGTCCCTCCTTCCGTGCGACCCGAAACGAACGTGATGCCACACGTGGGCGGGCAAACACGTTGCGTTTTGCGATTAGCGGACAGTTGCCGGGCGGTTTAACTTCGGACGCAATGCAGGACACGATGGAATACTGCGTGTCTTGCAAGGCTTGTGCGCGTGAATGCCCGACTGGCGTCGATATGGCCCGCATGAAGATCGAAGTGCTTTCAGCGAAGCGCAAAAAAGACGGGCTGACATTGGCAGATAAATTAATAGCTTATCTGCCCAGATATGCACCTAAAGCAGCTAAAGTTGCGTGGCTTTTGAATGCCCGGAATAAAATTGGCCCTTTGCGCAAACTACTGGAAAAACCGGCTGGAATTTCGGCGCGACGTGACCTGCCGGTGTGGTCCTCTGACCCGTTCCGGGATGTCGAGGCCCAAGACACAGATCCGCAGGTGCTTCTATTTGCCGATGTGTTCAACCGATATTTCGAGCCAGACAATCTGCGCGCCGCTGTCCGGGTTCTGCGTGCGCTAGGGCTTCGGGTTGCCATAGCAAGAGATGACCAAACAGGAAGGCCGCTGGATTGCGGGCGTACTCTGTTGGCTGTGGGTTGCTTGGAAGAAGCGCGTCACGAGGCACAGCGCGTGATTGACGCGACGCGAGAAGCGGTTGCACAGGGCATACCGGTAGTCGGTCTCGAACCTTCTTCTATCCTCACTTTCCGGGACGAATATTTGGCTCTTTGTCCGGGGCAGGATGCGGAGTTGCTGTCCAATGCCACTCATACCTTTGAGGAATTTCTGGCCAAACAGCCGGAACTGCCTCTCAAAGCGATAGATCGCCCCATCTATGTGCATGGTCATTGCCACCAGAAAGCACACGATGCCGTCACACCGATGGTTAACTTACTTAAGCGTATTCCCGCATCACAGGTTCATATGCTTGAAAGCAGTTGCTGTGGTATGGCAGGGGCATTTGGATACGCGCCCGGCACTATTGATGTCTCGATCAAGATGGCGGAACTCGACCTGTTTCCAGCTTTGGAGGCGGCGCCTGCGGATGCAATTGTTGTGGCCGATGGAACATCATGCCGCCACCAAATCGCCGAAGGTACGCAGCGCCAAGCAATGCACGTCGCGCGCCTGCTGGATATGGTCCTTGAATATTAGGATGTGGATATGAACCTGACGGATAGCATTAATCGCCCGACCCTTCATGAAGAGTTGGTCGAACGCTTGCGCAATCTTGTCGTCGAAGACGTTTTGAAACCGGGTGAGAAAGTGCCCGAGAAACAGCTTTGCGACTCATTGGGTGTTTCCCGGACACCATTGCGAGAGGCCCTAAAGGTTCTTGCATCCGAAGGCTTTGTGGTGCTTCAAGCCAACCGGGGTGCCCGTGTCGCGAGTGTTACGAGGGAAGAATTGGAAAACACGTTTCCAGTACTCGCAGCGCTTGAGCAACTGGCGGGGGAACTAGCGTGTCAGCAAATGGACGTTGCGGAAATTCAACGGATTGAATGTAGCCACGAGGATATGCTGAGCGCGTACGAGGCGCGTGATCGGCAGGCGTACTTTAAAGCCAATCAAGACATCCATCAGGCACTTATAAAGGGCGCGCGAAACGACATACTGGAAAACCACCACAAGCTTCTGGCCGCGCGGGTCCGCCGTGCACGTTTTTTGGCCAACTTGTCGGACGAGCGTTGGGCACAGGCAATTGACGAACATGAAACCATGATGGAGTTGCTCAAGGCCCGAGATGCAGATGGGCTTGGTAAGGCAATGAAACTTCACATGATGAACAAACTTTCGGCGCTTGTAAAAGCGCTGAAGCCAGAAGTGACGCCTCGCTAAACCCTGGTCAAAAGTGCATACCGGCTTCCCAAAGATATGCCGCTAGTCAGTGTTAACATCAGGAAACGGGGGAGTCAGTCCACAGTCCAGGGCGAGATTGTTGAGGTCTCGGCAAAGAGCGGGGTTGAGGCTTACACCGTCTTTGCGACGGGCCTCAGCTGCAGCCGTTTTTCCGTCTCCGGGCAGGCGTACCGGGTCATGACCGGGCAGGGGGGCGGATGCGCGCATTTCAGAGAAGACGCGGGCTGCATTCGAAGCAAAGTCTTTTTCCATTCCAAAGGCCGCCGGATCAAGCGCCATTACGAATTGCCCTGTGTTTGTGGGTGAGGTTGTGTCTGATGTGAAGTTGACTACGTCAGAGCCGAAGGCAGCGCCGTTCAAGACTCCGGCCATCAACCCTATGGCCACGGAAAGGCCGAAACCCTTCGGACCTCCGATCGGCAAAAGAAACCCTTCTGATTTGCGGGCAGGGTCCGTTAACGGATTGCCATCACGCCCAACCATCCAACCTTCGGGCATAGGTTCGCCTTGCTGCAACAGGGTCTTGATCTTACCCATCGCAGCAACTGTCGTCGCCATATCAAACACAAACGGGTCGGGGCCATCGACGGGGGCGGAAAAAGCAATGGGATTGGTACCAAGAAGCAAGTCGCTACCGCCATAGGGCGGGACGTGGTTCGCGCTGCCCACTGCCGCGGCCATACCAAGCAGCCCTGCCTCGGCTTGTGGACGTACATAAAGTGCCAGTGGTCCAGCATGATTGCCGCGCCGAACACCAACCCATCCGATGCCGGCCTCTTTTGCCTTTTCAATTGCAAGATCCCGAGCCGCCGACATAGCCAGATGGCCGAGGCCGTCATCTCCGTCGATCAAAGCGGTTGCAGCGGTCTCATGTACTACTGTGACTTTGGGCGTAGGATTGGAGCCACCTCCCGCCAGCCGGGCTAGGTACTGTCGAAGGCGAAAAACACCGTGCGTGCCATAGCCATAAATGTCGGCCTCAACCATCGTCGAGGCCACCTTGTCCGCATCTGATTTTGGCACACCTCGAGTTTCGAGTGCGGCCGCCACAAATTCACGCAGGGTGTGGCAGTCAATTTTCAAAGGCTCAGAAGTCATCTCTTCCCACCTGTTCCTTGTGCCAGAACACCAATTTACGCTGTGTCCAAACCACCGACGCAAATACGACCAGACCGACAAGGCTGAGATACAGGATTAACGAGAAGACGCGCGGCGTGTTGAGCTGCGAGGCGGCAACCCGAATAAGTTCGCCAAATCCCTTGCCACCGCCTAGGAATTCTCCTGTGATCGCACCGGCCATAACGCCGACTGCTCCGATCTTGAGGCCGGTAAAAATCTGCGGCAGGCCAGTCGGCAGTTTCATCTTGAACAATGTCTGCATCCGACTTGCGCCCATCGTCTTGAAAAGCATACGCGCGTTTTCATCGGCGGCGTGAAGCCCAGCCGCAGTACCGACCACGATTGGAAATGTCGCGATAAAGGCAGCAAGTGCCACCTTTGATTCAATACCAAAGCCCAACCACGCTACAAAGAGTGGGGCAAATGCCACTTTTGGCATGGTATCTATCGCCACCAGGTAAGGCATCACTGCCTTTTCACCAAATGCCGTTTCCCCCACCAATACGCCCAGCGAAAATCCGATCGCGATTGCCAGTGCAAAACCATAGATAACTTCTTTGATTGTGATCCACAGCGCCCCAAGCATGTAGCCGCCAGTCAATAGATTTTGTCCCACGAAGATCATATCTTTCAGGGTTTCCAACGGTGTAGGCAGAATGATTGGGGAAACCAGCTTAAGGCTCGTAACAATTTGCCAAGTGCCGACGAAAACCACGAAGACAAAGGTCATCGCCAGCCAGCGTGGGACCGAGTCGATAAAGTGAACTTTTTGTTCCCATACAGTGTCTTCTGCGATGTCGGCGTCTTTTAGGGCAGGTGAGTAGTTATGAACGTCGCTCACATTTCTTCTCCCTTATCCAGGAGGCCGCGAATGTAGTCTACAATAGCGCCAAACTTGGGTGTGGTCATCATATCCAACGTGCGTGGTCGTGGCAGATCGACCTTCACAATTTCGGCAATCCTGCCCGGGCGTGGTTTCAACACGACGATTTCGTCGGACAAAATAACGGCTTCCTGAATAGAGTGCGTAACAAGAAAAGCAGTCGCATCCTGTTCATTGCAAATCCGCTGCAGTTCCATATTCATCATGTCGCGTGACAGCTCGTCCAGCGCGCTGAATGGTTCGTCTAACAAAAGTACAGCTGGTTCTGTGATCAGCATACGGCAGATTGAGGCGCGCTGAGCCATGCCGCCCGACAATTCGTTCGGGTATACGTCTTCGAAACCCTTCAAGCCCACGATGTCCAATAGTTCGTGAGCCTTGCCCATTGCTTGCTTGGCGGCTGCCTTTCCGTCGCGGATCTCGATTGGCAACACGATGTTTTCCACCGCTGTTTTCCAGGGAAATAGTGTCGCCTGTTGAAACATCATACCAATATCTCGACGGGGACCGGTGACTGGCAGGCCCTGTAGGATCACACGCCCTTTGGTGGGAGGGATCAGACCCGCCATGATCTTGAGCAGAGTGGATTTCCCGCACCCGCTGGACCCAATTACAGAAGTGAAGCTTCCTTTCCGTAACGTCAGATTAATGTCCTCAAGCGCAACAACAAGGTTGCGTGCATAGGTCTTGCTTAAATGGGTCAATTCGTAGACCGGCGTGCCCAAGGGCGCGCCGGAAAACTCTTTTGCGGCTGCAGCGTTCATTTGCTGGCGGCCTCGTTGCCGATGGCGGCAAATTCATTGGTCCAGGCAGCGCTCAAGTCATCAAGCGGTCCCGGAATTTCGCCACCTGCAACAAGTGCGTCTTGCCATTCCTGCCAAACTTCGGCGGGGTACCATCCCAAACCGTTGCTTGGATCCGCTGCTATGGTTTTCGAACGTACGGCATCGAACAGCGCTGACTGGAACTCCTTGTCCTCGCCTTCCTGCGGATTGCCGTCCGCCAGGTGCTTCAACACAGCTTCGCGGTTGGCATCATCCAGCGCAAAGGCATGACCACGAGCGAAAGCGCGGCTCCAGGCCTCGACCAGTTCGCGGTCGTTGGCGATTGTGTCGGCCATTGTGGCGATGCCGTTACCGAAGAAACGCCCGAATTCTGCAGGCGTAATGTCACGCACTGCCATTCCGCGTTGGTTCAGAATTGCCGTGTCAGCGGTGGACGCGGAATACGCGTCGATTTCGCCATTCAGAAAAGCCGCGGTCGCAGGGCCACCGTCGCCGACAGTCAGGAAGGTATAATCTTCACCTTCTTTCATTCCTGCGCCGGTCATCACATTGCGCGCAAAGCCCACTTCTGCGCCATCAGCTGTACCTGTCCCGATAACTTTGCCCCGCAACTCTTCAACGTTTTGGATGTCAGAGTCTTCGGGCACTGCGATGCCAAAGTTGCTGCGCGCCGCAACATTGTAAATATGCACGGCATCCACATCACGCGAGCGTGCTGCAATCAAGGGGCCGGGTCCTGGGCGACCGAAGTGCGCCTGTCCAGCGGATAATGCCTGAAGCACGGCTCCCGAACCGTTGATCGCCTCGACGGTCACGTCCAAACCTTCGTCCGCGAAGTAACCTTCTCCAATGGCGACAAAAACAGGAAATGAGTTGATCGCCGATGGGCTCGGCTGCACAAAAGTGATCTTACGCAAGTCCTGCGCAAAACCTTTTGTTCCCAATGCTCCCGCTACCGGAACTGCCGAAAGCAAGGACGCTGTGAAAGTCCTTCTGTTCATCATTTTAGTCTTCCTCCCTTGCATGGTTGGCATCCAGCAGCTTCAGAGATGCAGGAGCCACTTACACGGCGCGCACGGTATTCCTGAGCGTGCCGATTTCTGAAATTTCACAAACCACCGTGTCCCCGCCTTTTAGGAACTGAGGTGGGTCCATTGCGTATCCGACGCCAGACGGCGTGCCGGTCGCCAGTACGTCGCCCGGTTCCAGGGTCAGGCCTTCTGATAGGGATGCGATCAGCGTTGGAATGTCGAAAATCATGTCCGACGTAGTGCCGTTTTGGCGCTGTTCTCCGTTGACTGTTATTCCAATGGACAATGAATGCGGATCGCTGACCGCGTCAGCAGTCACTATCCAGGGACCCAATGGGCAAGAACCATCTAAACCTTTGCCTTTGAAATACTGCCCACCATGTCGGCGTTGAATGTCGCGTGCGGTGATGTCATTTAGGATAGTATAGCCGTATACATGGTCGTATGCGTCAGCCTTGGCTATATTTCGCCCCGGTTTCCCAATCACAACTGCCAGTTCAACTTCATAGTCAATGGCTTGTGAGACCGAGGGGAATATCAGAATGTCTGCCTCTGGCGCCACAATCGATGTCGGCGGTTTTGTGAAGAAAACCGGATGCTCTGTTACACCAATTTTTTGGTTTTGTGCACGTTCGCCCTCGGCGATGTGTTCAGCGTAATTGCGCCCCACACAGAAAACGTTCTTACGCGGGGAAGGAATTGGCGCGAGAAACGGCGCGTCATCCGGGACCAATGCGTCCTTTAGATTACCTACTTCGGCCGATAAAACGAGGCTATTCAAAACGCCAAGCGTATCTTCTCCGCCTGCGATCAGCTGCTGCATTGAACCCGCGTCCAGCGCTTTGCCAAGCACTTGCGCTGCGCGCAAAACGTCCAACTTGCTGCCATCGTTTAGTATTGCCACGCAAACGGCGTGGCCTTCTACGGAAACAGTTGCTAACCGCACTCGGCACTCCTCCCTCGTGCTGATGTCAAGCTGTGGTCACGGATACCGTCCAGCGACTCGTTTTTTGCTTTTGTCTTGCCCTTGAGTTTTTTCCGACTTGGCGTTTCAATCAATCAACCAATCACCAAATTGGGTGGAGATATGAACGCACCAACCGAACTCGCGCAAAGTGTACGCGACCTGATTAACAATGCCGGCTACAGGCATAACGACAGGCTCCCACCTGAACGTGAGCTGTGTTCAAAACTCGGGACAACTCGCAATCAGTTGCGAAGAGCGTTGGCAGAGCTTGAGGCCCAGGGGTTGATCTGGCGTCATGTGGGGCGGGGAACATTTGTTGGTTCCAGGCCGGTTCTCAACCTCACCGATGTAACTTATTTGGGCAACCAAATTAAACCTGAGCAGGTTGTATCCGTTAGATTTACGATCGAGCCGCAGCTTAGCCGCCTCGCAGCGCTCCATTCCACACGTTCCGATCGTGAGCAAATGAGGCTTTGCGCGGACAAATGTCGTACCGCAGAGGATTGGCGCACGTACGAAGCTTGGGACAATAATTTGCATTACGCTATAGCTCGCTCCACTCGTAACCAGCTCTTTTTATACTTCTTTGAGACTTTGAATTCAGTTCGAAGATCGATTGTTTGGGGGCAGCCACGCGAAACTTTAAAGCCCACAGAAAACTATTCCAGCTTTAGCGAACATGATGTGATCGTGTCTGCCATAGCAAAGGGCGACTGTGAGCTTGCGGCCAGTGCCATGGTGGATCACCTGAAATCGGTTTATTCGCGGGTGCTGCCTACGAGCATCCAGTCCGACAGCTGAAGTGGCGCTGGCGCCCAACCAATTCGGGAAATGGTCGGGGCAGATTGTGGCCGTTGGTCTTGCAAAACAGCCTGAATTTTGGCGATGACTTGGTAAGCCGCCGCGTCCGTTTGAATGTGGCGTGGCATCGATCGGAAGGTATCTGACCGTTTGGAAATCCGATCTTTGGCAGTTGAACGTTCAGGAGGAAAGCGATGTCCGATCATGTAATTCCCGCGCCGCAGGTGCATGTCATACCCGTAGCGGGCGGCGGCACGTTCCCGGTCCGACGTGTCTACTGCATTGGGCGAAACTACGCGGCGCATGCAATTGAAATGGGCCATGACCCGAACCGGGAACCTCCATTTTTCTTTCAAAAGAACCCGAACAATTTGGACCCTTCAGGGGAATTCCCGTACCCTCCGCACAGTTCCGACGTGCACCACGAAGCAGAAATGCTTGTTGCGCTCAAGTCCGGCGGCACGAATATCTCGGTGGACGATGCATTGGATCATGTCTTTGGGTACGGCCTTTCGCTTGATATGACCCGTCGCGATCTGCAAGGACAGATGAAAAAGATGGGCCGCCCGTGGGAAATTGGGAAAGCGTTTGAGCGCTCGGCGCCATGCGGACCAATTCACAAGGCATCAGAGGTCGGGCATCTCGACAGAGGTCCGATTACTCTGACGGTGAATGGTGAAGTTCGGCAAGAAGGCGACTTGAACCAAATGATTTGGAAAGTCCCCGAGATGATCTCGTACCTGAGCGACTACTTCGAGCTTGCGGCCGGTGACGTTATCCTTTCAGGGACACCTTCTGGTGTTGGTCCCGTCAACCGAGGGGATGTTATGGTCTTGGCCGTCGACAAGCTGGGCAGCCTGAACGTACGCGTGACTTAGAACCTGCTGCGACGACCTTACATTGCGAAAGAAACCGACGCTTTTGTAAACGGACAACAGATGCCCCATCTAGTCGCTGAATTGATCGCACACAACGCAGACACTGCAAATGCCATTGGCGCCCCTGGCCGGTCTTGGTTGAGCTATCTTGGTTTGCGCGAGCATTGCGCGAAGGTCAAAGAGGATCTGCATCAGATCGGAGTAGGGCGCGGTGACAGGGTGGCAATTGTGTTGCCCAACGGACCAGAGATGGCGACGGCATTCATATCTGTTGCCCAAGTGGCGACGACGGCGCCCTTAAACCCTGCATACACTCACGAAGAATACGTATTTTACCTCAAAGACTTGAAGGCCAAGGCTCTACTTGCAAGCGAAAACGAAAATGGTCCTGCCGTAAAGGCGGCGAGGGACCTTGGCATCGCTATCCTGAGGGCGTGTTGCGACAGTTCACATCCAGCTGGGCAGTTTTCCATTTTATCCTGTGACCCGATTGGCGAGGCTGATACATCCGCACCGGGCGAAGATGACGTTGCCCTGATCCTCCACACGTCAGGAACAACGTCGCGTCCCAAGATCGTTCCGCTGACGCAGGCTAATATCTACGCGTCCGCGAGAAATGTGGCTTCATCTTTGAAACTGACAATCGATGATCGTTGTCTGAGCATCATGCCGCTGTTCCATATCCATGGGCTGATCGCAGCAGTCGCAGCTTCTTTAGGCGCCGGATCGCAAATTAGCTGCGCCCCTGGGTTCAACGCTCTTAGCTTTTTTTCACAGGTCGCTGAGGTTGATCCGACTTGGTACACGGCGGTTCCGACGATGCACCAGGCTATTCTGACCCGAGCTGCACGAAACCAATCAATCATTGATCAATCGCGGTTGCGCTTTCTTCGATCTTCTTCTGCTTCCTTGCCCGCACCAGTCATGGAAGAGTTGGTGGCAACATTTGATGCACCCGTTATCGAAGCCTACGGCATGACAGAGGCCGCGCACCAAATGTGTTGCAACCCGCTTCCTCCGAAAAAGCAAAAGTCCGGATCTGTTGGATTAGCTGCAGGCCCCGAAGTCAGAATTGCGGACGAAACGGAAAACGTATTGATCGCTTCGCGTGATGTTGGAGAAATCGTTATTAGCGGTCCGAACGTGACACCGGGATACGAGAGCAACCCGCAGGCAAATGCAGACAATTTCTTTGAAGCGGATGGAAAGCTTTGGTTTCGCACCGGTGATCAGGGGTCGTTCGACGAAGATAATTATCTGCGTCTGACCGGACGCCTCAAAGAGCTGATCAATCGTGGTGGAGAAAAAATCAGCCCACTTGAGGTCGATGCCGTGCTTCTGAGCCACCCGGACGTTGCTCAGGCAGTTTGTTTTGCCGTTCCACACGAAAAACTTGGCGAAGACATTGCGGCGGCGGTGGTGCTCTCAGAGGGAGCCGCGATTGCAGGTCAGGAAGTTCGGGATTTCGTTGGCGCTCGGCTCGCAAAGTTCAAGGTGCCGACTTCAGTGGTTATTCTCGAAGAGATTCCAAAAGGCGCGACTGGTAAGATACAAAGGATCGGGCTGGCCGCTAAATTGGGACTGGCAAAGGCTTAGACACATGAAAGTTTGCATCTTTGGAGCCGGAGCTATCGGAGGTTACGTGGCCGCGAAGCTCGCGCAGACCGACGTCGACGTCAGTGTCATTGCACGTGGCCCACATCTGGCTGCAATGCAAGAAAAAGGGCTGACTCTCCTTGAGGATGGGCGGGACCCGATCAACGTGCCAGTACGCGCCTCAGACAATGCCGCCGATCTTGGCCCACAAGATTATGTCTTTATCACACTAAAAGCGCACTCTGTTCCAGCAGTTGTGGACACAATGCAGCCGCTGATTGGAGCCGAAACAACACTAGTAAGTGGGGTGAACGGGGTGCCTTGGTGGTACTTCCACAAACTGGATGGTCCCTACGAAGGGACGAGGTTGCGGTCTTTGGACCCGGGTAACGTGCAATGGAACGGTTTCGGGCCAGATCGGGTTCTTGGATGTGTCGTCTACCCAGCCGCGGAAGTCGTTACTCCGGGAACTATCAAGCATGTCGAAGGCAATCGTTTTTCGTTGGGCGAGCCTGATGGTTCCAAAACAGACCGCGCTGCCAAGTTTTCGGTGGCACTATCCGCCGCTGGGTTGCGTGCGCCCGTGAGACCAAGAATTCGGGACGAAATTTGGCTGAAACTATGGGGTAATCTGTCTTTCAACCCTATTTCCGCTCTTACCCACTCAACACTTGATGTATTATGTACCAATCCGGGCACACGCTCTGTGGCGCGCGGAATGATGCTAGAGGCTCAGGAAATCGCTGAGAAACTTGGGGTCAGGTTTCCGGTAGATGTTGAAAAACGTATTGACGGCGGGGCAGCAGTTGGCGCCCACAAGACCTCTATGTGGCAGGACTTGGAGTTGAGCCGACCAATGGAAATTGACGCACTGGTCACTTCTGTGCAGGAATTGGGGCAACTGACCGGGATCGCAACGCCCACAATCGACACTGTTGCATCACTGATAAAACTGAGGGCAAAGGTCGCGGGTCTCTACTAAGTTTCTGCCAGCGATCATCTGAAGAGATCAGTTTTGGGCGGGCGGGGAGCTGAATAGCGATCCGGCGCTACAAAACGCATCTCTTTCAAGCGTCTTGTCAGAAGAGCTTTGCTTGAGCGGGGCAGGAAGCTTTCGTAGCTTTTTCTCATGGAACGATGATCCCCCAGTATTTCAAAACCAGTCCCGAGATCATCCGTCTGGCGGTGATGCTGTACATCCGTTTCCCGCTCTCGCTTCGGAATGTTGAAGACTTGTTGCACGAGCGAGGCATCGACGTGAGTCACGAAACTGTCCGATATTGGTGGAATAGGTTTGGCCCAATGTTTGCTGCTGAGATCAGGCAGAAGCGTGTTCAGAAACTGCGCGCATTCTCGAAATGGAAGTGGCACGTGGATGAGTTTTTCGTGAAGGTGAATGGCAAGCGGCATTATCTTTGGCGGGCTGTTGATCACGAGGGCGAAGTGCTGGAAGCAGGCGTCACCAAACGAAGAAACAAAGCTGCCGCATTGAGATTCCTCAAGAAATTGATGAAGCGACACGAAAAAGCGGAAAACAATTTCACGGATCGATTCGCATCCTATAAGGCTGCGCTCAGACAATTGGGTGCACTCGAAAAACAAAGGACGGGCAGGTGGCTCAACAACCGCGTTGAGAATTCGCACCTGCCGTTTCGACGGCGCGAACGTGCGATGCAGCGTTTCAGGCGAATGCGAAGTTTGCAAAAGTTCGCCGCCGTCCATTCCTCGGTCTACAACCACTTCAACCAGGAAAGATCGCTGGCCAGCAGAGATACCTTCAAGCTGACACGCACCGCCGCACTTGCCGAGTGGCGCGGTCTTTGAACCGAATAAAGGGCAGCTTTACTGGCCTAGCTGAGACTGGTTCGAATTTGTCTGACAGCACCACCAAAACCACGCTTGACCTGATAGGTGGGAACAAAGTTTGCGACAGAACCTCTGAATCAGGTGTGTCGCAAAATTTAGAGTAGCCAAAACTCTGCAATAGTGCCGTCAACTTTAACGGTTTTCCGAAACGTTAGAACTTTTGGCTTCCCTTACGTAAGCCAATTGTGTACGTGCTATGTTGCTTGAAATTGCTAGCGCTAACATCTCGAGCTCTACAACCGACTACGTTGGAGACAATCGTGAAGAAACAGAAAATTGAAGAATCCAAAATCCGTGAAGCAGCATACCTTTTTTGGCTGGACGAAGGTCAGCCTGAAGGGCGCGAACAGGAGCATTGGTTAAAAGCCGAAGATGCGCTGAATGCAGTTCTGCCTAAGGCAAGGACAACTCGTCAGGTTTCCGCCAAACCACGTGGTGCAAAAATAATAAATGCATCAAATAATGCGGCGGCAAAAAGGTCCTCGACCGCGACTACCCAGAAGAAGTCTCGTGCGCAGTAATCTTACATAATACGTAGGTCGGACCGGCCTACGTATTCAGCCCTAAAGGAGGTGCTGTTAGGGGTTTCCTAATTTATCTCTCTTCAATTGCCCAAAGAAGTTGACAAGCTAGTAGACCGATGAGGAGCACTCTTGTTTGAAGCTTTTCAAGTTCGGCAATCTACCTGAGCACGCACGCTCGGAACCCGTGACGGCGGCAAGACCCGGTGTTTTGATGAAAATCAATCTACGGCCGTCACGACTATTGCTGCTTCAAGATGAGCTGCTGACTAATTCGATCGTGGTGTTTGCTATTACCATCCAATGCTCCGTTTCCAAATTCTGTGGTAATTTGAGATTTCCGGGTGTGCATCTGCCGAAAGCCAAGGAAGAATTACAAAGCGTATGCATCAAACGGTCACTTGCTACCCTGTACGAGAAAATTTCCTAAAGTAGACTTGAAGAACGTGATAATCTCCGTGACCATCGACTGCGGAGTAACGCCACTATGTCAATCGGATCATCGGGTGCAGCCCATTTCGACCCCAGAACAATAGAGATTGATACCTCTAGAGTTCTGGCGCGCCGATCAAAGCATTACGCCGTCATTGATGTGGGTTCCAATTCAATTCGGCTTGTCGTCTATGATGATCTTTGTCGAGCGCCATTCCCCCGGTTTAATGAGAAATCACTGGCGGCACTTGGTGAAGGCCTGGATGAAGACGGTAATTTCACACAAGAAGCAATTGACCGTGCCTTGCATGCCATAACGCGCTTCAAGGCAATCACTGAAGCGATGGGTGTGACCAGAGTCGACATACTTGCAACGGAAGCGATGCGTAAGGCCAAGAATGGGTCGGAATTGGTCGCAAAAATTCGGGATTTGACAGGTGTTGAACCAAAACTACTGTCAGGTGATGAAGAAGCAACCTACGCGGCCTTCGGCGTGATATCCGGTTTCTTCCAACCGCGCGGACTGATTGGGGATATTGGTGGTGGAAGTCTCGAAATCGCGGAAATTCTTGGCGACCGAGTGGGAGAGCGCAAAGTAAGCATGCCCTTAGGCGCGTTGCCGGTCCGAGCAATGATGGGACAGAGCTACAAGGAAGCAAGAAAACGCGTCGACGCCATTCTGAAAGACGGTTTGCCGCCTGTGCTGACGGACTCGACATTTTATGCAGTCGGTGGCGGTTGGCGGGCTCTGGCGCGAATTCATATGGCGATGAACGACTGGCCGATCAGCGTCGTACACGCCTATGAACTTCCTGCAGAAGAGGTCTCGGACTTAGCCAAATCGATCTCACGAATGTCACCTGAAGAAATAGCGAAACTTCCGGATGTGCCAAGCCGGCGCGTCGAGACTTTGTCGGCTTCGGCACTGGTGATGTGGCGGGCACTTCGAAGGTTGAAATCCGACAAAGTTATCTTTTCTGCGCTCGGCCTTCGGGAAGGGTGGTTATACGCACAATTGGATGAGGAAGAGCAGTATCGTGATCCATTGATCGAAGGGGCATTGGCCACTGGCCTTCCCGACGCCCGTGTTCCCGACTTCTCCGAAGCGTTGGCACGGTGGACGGATAACCTCTTCCCTGCCGAGATTCCAAATAACCGTCGCGTTCGGCTGGCGGTATGCGCGCTAACCGATATCGCTTGGCGCGATCACCAGAAAGTACGCGCCGCCGAGAGCTTTTTGCGCATCCTGCAATTTCCGTTTATCGGAATAACCCACCCGGAACGGGCATTTCTAGCCACTGCCGTCATGGCGCGCTACGGGGGCAAACCAGCGAAACTGGACACCAGGGCGACGGATACATTGACATCCAATGCCGTGAGGAAAGCAGAATTTCTTGGAGGCGCTTTGCTTTTGGGTCATCGGTTTTCAGCAAGCGTGCCGAAGATCCTCGAACACGCCAAGATCATTGTGGACCCGGATGTCCTTCGCCTGGTCATCGAAGAGTCCTCGGAAGTGCCCGACAGTGATGCCGTAAAGGCCCGTATGGCGAAGCTGGCGAAGGTTTTCGGTCTGGATGCATCAATCGAAACGCAGGAGGGCGGTCAGGCGGACTCCAGCCCTTGAGTCAGATCACGCGTCATCTACGTAGGCGATTAGAGCGGCTTCGCAGCCATTCGCCCAAATCATTGTCAGCCATTTCGAGAATGCATCAGAAAATGGTCCGGCTTCACTCAATTCGCCGTAAATCCGGCCTTGATTGAGCCACACAGCCGGGTTTGATGCTGCGGCAAAGGCGTTTTGTGACAGTTGATCCCAAATCGGATCATTTGCCTCGATGACGCTGCCATCTTCGCGCGTTCCTGCGCACATGCGTGCCCACAGAGCTTCGACAAGCGCGAGGCCTTCAACGGACCGCCCGGCTTGCAATTGGTCCCGAAGGATCGGCAAAACGAACCCAGTATGGCGCGCCGAGCCATCGAAGGCAACGCGGCGGGTGGTGTCGACAATCCGCGGGTTGGAGAACCGGCTTTCGATGAGGCTAATATATTCAGCCGGGCTTTTGCCCGGTACAGCGGCTACCGTGGGCGCGATTTCCGTTCTCTGCACTTTGCCGAAGAATGACGAAATAACAGAGTGCTGCATACATTCGGAAATCGTCCTGAGCCCGAGCACTTCGCCAACATTGGCAAGGACCTGGTGCCCAGCATTGAGGATTCGGATCTTCATGGTTTCGAATGCGTGAACGTCATCGGAGAAGGTTGCGCCAACCGCGTCCCAGTCTGGGTGTCCGGCACAGAAGTTGTCTTCGATTACCCATTGGCGGAATGCTTCGTGGGTAACCACCGCGTCATCGTCGATACCGAAGTCCTTGGCAAGCGCCAACTCGTTTGGGCCTGTGGCAGGAGCGATACAATCCACCATCGAGTTGGGGAAGGTCGCGTTTGCGTCGATCCAATCGGCTAGATCAGGGTCGGACAGACGCGCCAGAGACACCACGGTCTGACGCAGGATGTCACCGTTGCCTTGCAGATTGTCACAGCTCAGTCCCGTAAATGCTCCACGCCTTGCGTCGCGTCGCAGCCTCAATGCGGCCACCATGGCACCAAATGCCGTGCGCGGTGAGTCGGGGTGGGCTGCGTCGTGCTGAATATCGGGGTGGTTGGAGTCGAACTCCTTGGTGACAGGATCGATGTAGTATCCGCTTTCTGTCACAGTCATGGCGACGATACGAATGGCAGGTTCCGCCATTGTGATGATCAGTGCCCCATTGCCGTCCTCGATTGGCAGATAATCGATCATGGAACCAATGACCTCGGCCGAAACTTTTTTCGGGTCGAGTTCGATCAGAGTTGTAAGGCAATCCTGAGCAAGAAGTTTTTCGCGCATGGCGGCATCATAGGGGCGCACGCCGGCGCCGATGATGGCCCAATCATGCGCTTTGCCCTCCTGCATCAGGCGGTGCAGATACCATGCCTGATGTGCACGGTGGAAATTGCCGACGCCGATATGCACGATGCCCGGTTGCAGGGTTGTGCGATCATATCGTGGACGTTCAACAGCCAGTTGATCGAGTGTCGCATTCGAAAGGGAGATCAGCTCATCCATTGTCCACCATCCACGTTGTAGGTTTGGGCGACGATGTAATCCGCCGCGTCACTGGCGAGAAACACAGCCATGCCGGTCAAATCGTCCGGTGTGCCCATGCGCCCGTAGGGCACTGCGGCACCGACTTCCTGTTTCTTTTGCCCCGGGGCCTTGTTTTCGTACTTGGCAAAGAAAGCGTCTACGCCGTCCCAATGCTCACCATCGACGACACCCGGAGAAATGGCGTTCACGTTTATGCCGTGCCGGATCAGGTTCAGCCCGGCGGATTGAGTCAGGCTGATCACTGCCGCCTTGGACGCGCAATAAACAGCGACTAGCGGTTCACCACGCCGCCCGGCCTGACTGGCCATGTTGATGATTTTGCCGCCTCGTCCACGCTTGATCATGTGGCCGGCCACAGCCTGCATCGTGAACAGCGTTCCTGCCACATTGATGTCAAAGACGCGCTGGTAATCATCGCGCTCGATTTCGACAATAGGAGCGGCGGTAAAAAGCGCGGCGTTGTTAACCAGAATGTCGATGTGACCGAACTCTGCCACCGTAAGCGCTACTGCTCTACCTATGCTGGCCTGGTTGGTCACATCCAAGGCAACTCCGATAGCACTTTCGCCCAACGCGGCAGCGCATTCGCGGGCGCCATCGATATTGATATCTGCGATGGCAACCCGCGCGCCCTCGTTAACATAGGCCTCCGCAAAGGCCCGCCCGATCCCTCGGGCAGCACCAGTAATCAAGGCTGTTTTTCCAGCCAGTTGCATCAGACAATCCTCAGACCCTGAGCGTCGAACTTGTGCAGCTTGTCCATTTGCGGAGTCAGAAATATCGTGTCGCCGTGCTTGGCCTGTATATCCCCGGTAATTCGCACGGTGACCATGTCGGCAAGACCCGTGTCATGAACGTGAATGAAGGTGTCCGAACCAAGGTGTTCGGCCACACCGACAACACCTTTCCAAGTCCCTTCCGTCATGCTGACATCCGTGTGCTCGGGGCGGATGCCAATGGTGGTTGCCCCGTGTTTATTGGCCTCGGCCCCACCGATCAGGTTCATCTTCGGAGATCCGATAAACCCTGCGACAAATTCGTTGCGCGGGTTGTGATAGAGCTCCAGTGGAGAACCCACCTGTTCAATTACACCGGCACGCAGGACAACGATCTTGTCCGCCATGGTCATGGCCTCGACCTGATCGTGCGTAACATAGATCATCGTGGTCTTGAGCCGTTCGTGCAGTTCACTGATTTCCAGCCGCATACCAACGCGCAGGGCCGCGTCGAGATTGGACAACGGCTCGTCGAAAAGGAACGCTGCCGGTTCCCGCACAATGGCGCGGCCGATGGCGACACGCTGACGCTGACCGCCAGACAACTGGCCCGGACGCCGGTCCAGATAGTCTGTGAGGTTCAGCGCCTTGGCGGCACCTTCGATGCGGCGTTTTTGCTCGTCTTCATCGATCCCAGCCATTTTCATCGGGAACGCGATGTTCTTACGTACAGACATGTGCGGATACAGGGCATAGGATTGGAAGACCATTGCCAGACCGCGCTTAGCCGGAGGTACATCGGTTGCATCCGATCCGTCGATTTCGATGTGACCAGACGTGATGTCCTCGAGCCCGGCAATCAGGCGCAGCAGCGTGGACTTACCGCATCCCGAAGGCCCGACAAATACCGTGAACTCGCCATCTTCAATCGTGAGGTCCAGAGGCGGAATGACTTGAACATCTCCGAAACTTTTAGTCACTTGGTTGAGTTTAATTTGTCCCATTGGTCAAGTTCCTTATTTGACGGCGCCGAAGGTCAAGCCGCTGACAAGTTGTTTCTGGCTGAACCAGCCAAGAATGAGGATTGGCGCAATGGCCATAGTGGAAGCTGCGCTGAGCTTAGCGAAAAACAGGCCTTCGGGGCTGGAATAGCTGGCAATGAAGGCCGTCAGCGGTGCTGCATTGGCTGCCGTCAGGTTCAGTGTCCAGAACGCTTCGTTCCAGGCCAGAATGAAGTTTAGCAGCAAGGTCGAAGCAATGCCGGGGATCGCCATTGGTGTGAGGACGTAGAGGATTTCCTCTTTCAACGTCGCCCCGTCCATTCGTGCAGCTTCCAGGATCTCACCGGGGATTTCCCTAAAGTAGGTATACAGCATCCAAACGATGATCGGCAGATTCATCAGCATGAGGATGATCACCAGCGCGCCCCGGCTGTCGAGGATGCCAAGCTGGATGCAAATCAGATAGATGGGGTACAGGACGCCCACCGCTGGAAGCATCTTGGTTGACAGCATCCACAGCAGAATGTCCTTAGTGCGCTTGGAAGGTACGAACGCCATCGACCAGGCCGCAGGCACCGCGACGATGATGCCCAGAATTGTCGAGCCACCGGCGATTATGATCGAGTTCCAAAGGAACCGGGCGTAGTTCGACCGTTCCATCACAACTGAATAGTTCTCGAGCGTCCAATCAAAGGCCAGAAACACCGGAGGGTCGGCAATCGCCGTAGCCTCAGTCTTGAAGCTGGTCAAGACGGTCCAGAGGATTGGGAAAAAGATCAGCAGACCAATGCCCCAAGCGGCGGCGGTGTTGATGATTTTACGTTGTTGAGTAACTGCGCGGGCCATTTTTTCCTCCTCACGCGTCCAGGTTCTTGCCGACGATGCGCATCAAGAAGATCGCAACGATATTGGCGAGAATGATTGCATAGACACCACCGGCGGACCCGAGGCCTACGTTCTGACTTTCAAGTACACGCTGGAAGATCAGGTAGGTCAGTGTACGGGTGCCAAATGCACCTCCGGTTGTGACAAAGATTTCCGCGAAGATCGCCAGAAGGAAGATTGTCTGGATCAGGATCACGATCGTGATAGCCCGGCTGAGATGCGGAAGGGTGATGTAACCAAAACGCTTCAATGGTGGCGCACCATCCATTTCGGCGGCTTCCAACTGCTCACCGTCCAGCGACTGGATTGCGGTCAGCAGGATCAGCGTGGCGAAGGGTAGCCATTGCCAGGATACGATCATGACAATCGAAGGCAGGGAAGCCTCAGACAGCCATGAGATCGGCTCGGCTCCGAAAAAGCGCCACAGATGGGCGAACAATCCATTCACCGGGTCCATGAACATGTTTTTCCAGACCAGAGCTGACACGGTCGGCATGACAAAGAAAGGTGCGATCACGAGGATGCGGACGACACCTTGCCCCCACATCGGCTGGTTCAGCAGGATAGCCAGCAAAACACCGAGGACGACCGTTATCAGAAGAACGCCGCCGACAATGGCCAGCGTGGCGCCTACTGCAGGCCAAAACGCGCTAGAAGTTACGAATCGGACGTAGTTTTCGAAACCAACCCATCCAAGGTCTCCACCACGTAGCGGAAGGTATTTCTTGAATGAGAACATCAGGGTCATGATCAGCGGCACGAGCATCCATCCGAGGAGCAAGATGACCGCTGGTGCCATCATGAAGCGAGCCGCTGATCGAGAATGTTGGGTTGCCATGGGGCATACCTCCTCTGTTGATCGCCATAAGGCCATCTTAAACGGAGCTGCGGTTAAAAGAGAAAAATGGGGCCCGAGGGTACAGGGGAGAAAGTGCACCCCCGGGCGGGGAACGCTTAGCGGTAGCCTGCGGCTTCCATAGCGTCGTTGGTCAGAGCCTGGGCCTTGGCAAGCGCTTCTTCCACGGTCTGCTGACCGGCATAGACTGCCGAGAACTCCTGGCTGACTTCGGTTGCGATGCCAGCGAATTCAGGAATTGCAACGAACTGGACACCTACATATGGAACCGGCTTCACAGTTGGGTTTGTCGGATCCGCTGCAAGAATCGAGTCCAGCGTCATCTGAGCAAAGGGGACTTCCTTGTAGTTCGGGTTTTCGTACAGCGAAGTACGCGCACCCGGGGGTACATTGGCCCAACCTTCATTCTCAGCGACGAGCTCAATGTAGTCTTTCGAGGTGGCCCACTCGATGAACTCTTTCGCGGCTTCTTCTTTTTGTGTACCGGCGGGAACAGCCAGAGCCCATGCCCACAGCCAGTTGGCTTTCTTGTCAACGCCTTCGCTATTTGGGGCGAGGGCGAAACCGACCTTGTCAGCGACCGTCGAGTCGTTGGGGTTGGTCACGAAGGATGCGGCAACGGTTGCGTCAATCCACATGCCGCATTTGCCCTGCTGGAACAAGTTCAGGTTTTCGTTGAAGCCGTTGGTCGCGTAGCCCGTCGGACCGGATTCTTCCATCATTCCCACAAAGAAGTTAAGCGCCTCGGCCCATTCCGGCTGATCAAATTGAGCATTCCAGTCTTCATCAAACCAGCGGGCTCCGAAAGAGTTGCCGGTCACGGTGATAAAGGCGCCGCCTTCGCCCCAACCGGCCTTGCCACGCAGACAGATGCCGTTGATGTCATTATCGCGGTCGGTCATGGCCGCCGCTGCTTCGCGGATGAACTGCCAGGTTGGCGCTTCGGGCATTTCCAGTCCGGCCTTTTCCATCAGGTCCGTGCGGTACATGATCATCGAGCTTTCGCCATAAAACGGCGCGGCATACAGCGTGCCATCGTGGCTCAGACCGGCGCGCATGGCGGGAAGGATGTCGTCCGCATCATATTCTGCCGACAGGTCGTCGAGCGGAACCAGCCAGCCGTTCGCGCCCCAGATCGGTGTTTCGTACATGCCGATTGTCATGATGTCGAAGGATCCGCCCTTGGCGGCGATATCAGTGGTGACACGCTGACGCAGTACGTTTTCTTCCAGAGTTACCCATTCAACCGTGTGGCCGGTCTTGTCGGTAAAGTCCTGGGTCAACCCCTGCATACGGATCATATCTCCGTTGTTCACGGTCGCGATGACAAGGTTTTCTGCCAAGGCGCCGCCCGCGGTGACGAGCGTCATGGCTGTCGCTGCGCAAAGTGTTTGCTTGAATGACATCCCAAATTTCCTCCTCGTTGGATGATGGATAGCACTCTAGCCAATATAGTGACGCGAAGTCAATTAAAAATTAACGCGCGTAAAGAAACTATAAAGCGGGCGCGTTTTTAATAGCTTAGGCGGAGTCTCGCATAATCAAACGACCTTCAAAGAGTGTTTCCTGCCGATCGCGCAGGTTTTCTTCCGTCTCGAGTACTCCAAACAATGTATGTACTGCTCGATTCGCAATTGCTTCGTAGTCCTGCGCGATTGTCGTCAAAGGAGGGCAAGTGAATTTTGAAAATGGATGGTCGTCATGACCGGCTATCCTGATGTGGCAACCAGCGGTCTGACCGACGCGCATCCCAAGACCATAGGCGGCAGATAACATGCCTATGGCTAGGCGATCATTGCTGCACAATACAGTGTTGGTGGGAAACACGTTCTCAGCCAGCAACCGACCTCCTTCGTCTCGACCGATTTCTTCAAAATTCCACCCTTTTCCATTGGCTTGAAAGATATGCGGCTTATGCCCGTGCCGTTCCATACTTTCGATATACGCCGTACGGCGCTTTTTGGCATTTGGATTGGTTGGAAATTTCATTTCAAAGAAACATGGTGGCTCGCCGCTTCGACACAGGTATTCAACCATCAAATCGATGCTTTGGGTGTTGTTGGTGCCAACGAACGCTTGACCGACGCCACTGATGTTCGCGTCAAAAAGCACCAGCGGAAAATCTGCTTCAAACGTTTTGACCAGATCTTTTTCTGAGAGGCGCCCGAATGGCGCAAGTAGAACGCCGGCAGCCTTCAAAGACCGGAGTGACGTGAGGTTGTCGCGTTCCATCTCTGGGTTGCCATGCGAGCTAAGCAGGATAGGGCTATATCCCGCCTCGATACAGGCAAGTTCAACCCGACGCGCGATCTCCGAGAAAAACGGGTCAGCCAGATTTGGCACGACAACGCCAATGTTCTTGGTTCTGCGCCGGTTCTGGTTCATTGCGAACACATTCGGGTGATAATCGTGTTCCTCTAACGCGGTCTCGATTTTCTTCCGTGTGGTCGCGCGGACGCTATCCGGATCGTTGAAGTATTTCGATACAGTCGGGCGGGAAATTCCGCTGACTGCGGCAAATTCTTCCATATTGCGAATTCTGCGTTGTGCCATATTTCCCCACACCAATTTAAAATATTGCGCGCGTCAATTATTGTCAAATTTAGGGATGCAAACTTGGGATTGTCAAGCGCCCGAACTTCATTTGCTCGTCAGTCTGGGTTTGAATCGGATACGGGGCGTGTTTGATCGTAGATGCTGAGATCGCGTTGGAAAAATTTTCGTTCAGACGGCCAGCTTTTTCAGCAACCTGCAGGTCGATGCATCTTTTCCATTTGGTGCCGCACCTTTAACCATTGGTAAGAGCATATTGGCAAGTTCTTTGCCAAGCTCGACGCCCCATTGATCAAAAGAGTTGATATTCCAGATCGCACCTTCGACAAACACGCGATGTTCGTACAGAGCAATGATCTGCCCCAAGACGAAAGGGGTCAGTTTGGGGAATGCGAGTGTGATCGAAGGCCGGCTTCCGGGAAAAACCCTTTGAGTCGCCTGGGTATGAAGTTCGGAGCCGTCGTAGCCCAAATTTCGGGCAATCGCTAACGCCTGATCATAGGTGCGACCCAGCATAAGTGCCTCGGATTGTGCAAGACAATTCGCTTTGAGAAGGTCATGATGTTCTTGCAAAGCGGGTTCATGCCCTTTGGCCGCGATCAGGAATTCAGCAGGAGCAACTTCGGTTCCTTGATGCAAGAGTTGGAAAAACGCGTGCTGCCCGTTGGTTCCCGGTTCGCCCCAGACGACCGGGCCAGATGCATGGCTCAGTTCTTTGCCGTCTAACGTTACCCGTTTGCCGTTACTTTCCATATCCAATTGCTGAAGATATGCAGGCAAGCGGCCTAAGCGTTCATCATAGGGCAGAATGGCTCTGGACGAATACTGGCATATGTTTCGGTGCCAAATTCCTACCAACCCCAGAAGGACTGGAAGGTTGCGCGCGAATGGTGCGGTTTGAAAATGTGTGTCCATTGCAAGACCGCCCGCAAGAAACTCGCGGAAGTTCTTGGGGCCAATCGCCATCATTATCGGTAGGCCAACTGGCCCCCAGAGCGAATACCTACCGCCTACCCAGTCTGCGAAACCAAAAACTCGCGTGGGATGGATTCCCATTTCCGCTGTGCGTTCGAGACTGGTGGAAACGGCGGCCAAGTGGTCTGCGACAGCTTCACCAACACCGGCTTTCAACCATCTGAGGGCAGATTTGGCATTGGTCATGGTTTCAATGGTGGTGAAGGTTTTCGAAGCAATGATCACCAGCGTACGTCGTGGATCCAGGCCGCAAAGGGTGTCTGTCAAATCTGCGCCATCGACATTGGAAATGAAATGGCATCGTGGTCCAATATGATACGGGGCCAGCGCTCGTGTCGCCATGGCGGGGCCAAGATCGGAGCCGCCAATTCCAATGTTGACTACATCTGTGAACCGTTCGCCGCCTGACGCCAAAATTGTGCCGGATTGGACGGCTCGGCAAAAGCTTTCCATCCTGGACAGCGTAACTTTGATACCAGGTCGCACGTCTTTTCCATCAACGGTTAACGGTACAGTGTTGCTTGCACGCAAAGCGGTATGCAGGACCGCCCGATCTTCAGTCTTGTTAATCTTTTGTCCTGCAAACATGGCCTCGCGCTTGGCGGCAACTTCAGTGTCTTCGGCCAATCTGATCAGCAACGCCAAGGCTTCGTGATCGATATTGGTTTTGGAAAAATCTAGCAGAAACTGATCCGTTTCCGCTGAGAAATGATCCATTCGGGTCGTGTCGTCAAACAGCGAATTTATGCTTCGATCCTTCGCAGACGAAAAATTCTCTTTAAGTTTGCTCCAGCAGTTAGTCATGTGTCTTCTTCCGCTTCTATGTCCTTGGTCTTATGCCGGCCTCTTGGGTTTCGATGCGCAGATAGCGCTAACATCGCGCCTCAATAAAAACGCCGACAAAGATCACAACTCGTTTGCCCAGGGTGGGTTGGCGCCAGCTCGGGAAACCGTAACGGCGGCGACTTTTGCTCCATGCTCCAGTGCCTGCTCGACAGTTTCTAACGGTACGCCTCTAAGGTTAGTTTTCTGGAGAGCACCCAATTCCGACAGTTTTGCCAGAAAGCCTGCATTGAACGTATCACCCGCGCCGACAGTGTCGCAGATTTCAACACGGCGCGCGGGTACAGTGACCTCAGTCCCGTCAGCCAGAAACCCTGTTGCCCCTTCGCCGCCGCGCGTGAGGATGACAACACTCGGGCCCATCTCTATAACCAGCTCGACCTTTTTGTTCAGCGACAGCGGCGATGGGACAATCCAGTTCAGATCCTCGTCCGAGACTTTTAAGATGTCTGCGGCACTCATCATCCGGTTCAATCGCCCCCGGTAGGACCGTATGTCCTGAATAAACTGTGGACGGATATTCGGGTCGAGCATAACAGCGCGATTCTTGCCTTCTCGTTCGAGCAATGCTGCATAAGCGTTCGCACCGGGTTCACAGGCCAAACTGATCCCTCCAAAATAGAGTGCCGAAACTTCGGGGGACAGGTCCGGCAGATCCTGAGGCGTTAGCATACGTCCAGCAGTGTTTTCGTCATAGAAATCGTAGGTTGCATGCCCATCCTGCAAGCGTACAAATGCCAGTGTGGTCGGGCGCTCCGAAGTAATCACATGAGAAGTGTCGACATGGCTGGCTTTTAGTGCTTCGGAAAGCTGCTGCCCGAACATATCGCTGGACAACCCGGTCAACATCCCCGTTTGCACCCCGAGCCGCCCCAAGGCTATCGCCGTGTTGAAAACCGCGCCACCCGAATGTGGCACAAAACCATCCGAGCCAGCATTGCTTGGAGTTGGAATCATGTCGATGAGAGCTTCACCACAGCACAGGATCATGAGGTCGAACCTTTCAGAAATGCTTTGCGTTCCACAAGGAAGCGCTCGGACAAAGGCAGGCTCGCCGCGCCGAGTGAGCGCGCGTCCGGCCCAATCGAACCTTCCAGAACATTCGGGATATGGATGCCTGCAGCGGAGTGCCGGGACACATACGATCGCACGCGATTGACCAGTTCAGAGCGCACCGAGTCTGGCATCCACCCATCAATCAGAACGTGGTTCACGTCGATCACGCTAACGGATGACAGGATCGCATGGCCGATCCCCTGTGCTGCATCAGCAAGCCATGTCTCTAACGTGTTTTCCGGCAATCTCCAGTCTACCGGAGAATTCCAGGGCATTGCTGCCGCATGTCCTTCGGCAATTACAGCGTTCTCCAATGTCGCCAATGAGGCGATCTCGACGAGTTGACGCAAACGCCCATCTGATGCCGGCACATAAAGTGACCCCAAAGCTGCGGCGTTCCCCGTTGATCCTGTATAAAGCGTGTTGTCGAGAACCAGCCCGCCGCCAATAAAGAAGCCGATGAAGAAGTACAGGAAATCTCGGGGTTTACCGGCATCACCGAACACCAGTTCCGCGCCGCATGCAGCTGACGCGTCGTTGCGCAAATACACGGGAAATTCAAATAATTCGCCAATTTCTACAGCGATGTTCCGATTGCGCCAACCATCCATCTTCGAAGGCTCAACACCCAATGTTCCCGCCCAGTCCCAAAGCTGAAACGGCAGCGCAATACCTAGGCCACCTACACGTTTCTGGTGATCCGCCGGCATCCGACTTAACAGCCGATCAATCTCGTTTCTTGCGAATGTCACCGCGCCATCGGGTGTCGGATAGGCGTGGTTTACGCACACCCTCTCCCTCACTTTGCCCAGGAAATCGGTCAGAACCAGTTCAAGGCTGCGGCGGCCAATTTTCAAGCCGAGAAAAAACGCCCCATCTTTTGCAAGACTAAGAGGTACGGAAGGTTGCCCGATCTTGCCGCGAACCGGCGCGTGGCGTTCCAGCAGCCCATCTGCCTCAAGTGACCGGGTGATGACTGATACGGCCTGCGCGGAAAGCCCAGTCTTGCGGGCAATCTCCGCCTTGGCCATCGCGCCAGCTTGGCGAACCAGCGACAGAACCAGGCGCTCGTTGTAGACGCGCATGCCGCTTTGATTGGACCCTCGCGCTGCGACGTCTGTTTCGACGAATTCATTCATAACTCTTGGGTCGTATTCCATCAGGTTCCCATAAACAGTGCCGGGCAGAGCGTTTTTTGCCAAACTGGCTGACTCCGTGGGATGTGTCAATAATTAAATCACTGTGATTTAGTTATTGACTGAACGAATTGGTTTCGGCATGCAATTATCACCACATCGACTCACTCATGGCGGCGATTCGGCGTCAGCAAAGGAGCACTCTGGAATGACTATCTCCACGCATCGACTTGCTCGGGAAACGATGGCTTTTGTCCTCGCAGGAGGACGGGGCAGTCGCCTGAAGGAACTGACCGACATTCGCGCCAAGCCCGCAGTCTATTTTGGCGGGAAGACACGCATTATCGATTTTGCTTTATCCAACGCCGTGAATTCCGGCATTCGCCGCATCGGGGTCGCGACGCAGTACAAGGCACATAGTCTGATCCGGCACTTGCAGCGCGGTTGGAGCTTTTTCCGCGCCGAGCGAAATGAGTCACTTGACATTCTTCCGGCATCCCAGCGTGTCAACGAACGCCACTGGTATCTGGGAACTGCCGACGCCGTTACGCAAAACATCGATATTATCGAGGGTTATGCGCCCAAATACATACTTATTCTTGCAGGTGACCATATTTACAAACAGGATTACTCGCTGTTGCTGAAACAGCATGTCGAAACCGGAGCAGATGTCACCGTAGGGTGCATTGAAGTGCCCCGTCACGAGGCCAGCGCATTTGGCGTTATGGCCGTGGATGACAGCGATCGAATTCTGGAGTTTGTCGAAAAGCCCGAAGATCCACCGCACATGCCGAGTGACGAATCCCAGTCATTGGCCAGCATGGGTATCTATGTCTTCAAAACTGACTACCTTATCGAGTTGCTGCGCGAAGATGCTCTTTCCGAAGCGTCCGAGCATGATTTCGGGAAGGACATCATTCCAGCGCTGGTGGCAAAGGGAAACGCGTATGCGCATCCTTTCAGCCGGTCCTGCGTGACCAGTTCTTTAGAGCAAAAGCCATATTGGCGTGATGTCGGAACAGTTGATGCATTTTGGCAGGCCAATATTGACCTGACCGACTTTCAACCTGAACTCGACCTCTATGATCAGTCCTGGCCGATCTGGACGTATTCCGAATTGACGCCACCGGCAAAATTCATACATGACGAAAAAGATCGCCGCGGCCTTGCCGTATCTTCGATGGTGGCTGGCGGATGCATCATCTCCGGGGCGCAGTTGAACCAATGTCTGTTGCACACCGGTGTGCGCGCAAACTCCTATTCTGAACTCAACGGTGTGGTGGCTTTACCCAACGTCGATATCGGGCGCGGAGCGCGGCTCAAGAATGTCGTGATTGACCGTTCGGTTCGCATCCCTGAGGGGCTTGTTGTCGGAGAAGACCCCGAAAAAGATGCGGCGCGCTTCCGTCGAACGGAAAATGGCGTATGCCTGATCACTCAACCCATGATCGACAAACTGGACCTATGACCCTCAAGCAACTCTCAATCGCTTCTGAATGCGCACCCTTTGTCAAAACCGGAGGACTGGCCGACGTGGTGGGCGCGCTCGCCCGGGTTATGGGCGATTTCGATGTTGAATGCCGCGTTCTGCTGCCGCTGTACCGCCAAATCGCGCATCTGGCGAAGGGAGCCAGGGAAGTTATGAATTTGGGTGCGGCTTTTGGTGGGCCCGTGCGGGTGCTCGCCAAGAAAGCCAGCGGCGTCAGTTTGCTATTGGTGGATGCACCGCACCTGTATGACCGACCTGGCCAAATATACCTGAACGAAGCGGGCTTGGACTGGAAAGACAACCATTTGCGGTTTGGCCTGCTCAGTTGGCTGGGTGCAGAAATCGGGCGCGCTGGCATCGACAGTTGGCGGCCTGATGTGCTTCACGCACATGACTGGCAGGCTGGCCTTACGCCAGTCTATGCACGAGCAAGTGGCGCTGCGACACCACCCTGTATCCTAACCATCCACAATATCGCCTTTCAGGGAAATTTCCCTGCAACGATGATGGGGACGCTGAACCTTGATCCGGCACAGTTTACGCAAAGCGGTTTTGAGTACTACGGACAGATCAGCTTTCTCAAAGGGGGGCTGATGGCGGCAGATCAAATAACGACTGTCAGCCCGACCTATGCACGCGAGTTGCTTACGCCTGAGTTTGGCATGGGGCTTGAAGGTGTGCTGAATGCGCGTAACGCCGACTTGTCGGGCATACTTAACGGGATCGATACTCAGGTCTGGGATCCCTCCAATGACCCTGCGATCGCGCAAACCTATTCCAGCCGCACTTTGGCCAAAAAAAATAAAAACAAACAGGCTCTGCTACGACGTTTTGGACTAGGGGCCGACAGGACGGGGCCACTATTCTCGGTTATCAGCCGACTGTCCGGGCAGAAAGGTCTTGATCTGGCGTTGGAAGCCTTGCCCTTTGTTCTGGATAAAGGAGCTTCCTTTGTTCTGCTTGGCTCAGGCGAAACGGCGCTGGAATACGGGTTTCGGGAATTGGCCCAGCGATATCCGGATCGCGTTGGTGTTGAAATCGGCTTTGACGAAGACCTCGCGCATTTGATCCAAGCCGGGGCAGATGCCACATTGGTGCCCTCACGTTTTGAACCATGTGGGCTGACCCAACTGTGCGCGATGCGCTATGGCACGCTGCCAGTTGTGTCGCGCACGGGTGGTCTGGCAGACACGGTTATTGACGCGAATGCAGCAGCGCTTGTCGCCGATTGTGCAACAGGTTTTCAGTTCGGGCCCGTCCGTGCGGAAAATCTAAAAGAGGCTTTGTTCCGTGCGATGGAATTGTACGAAGACAAAAAGGCTTGGCAGAAAACACAGCGCAACGCAATGAAACACCCGGTCGGGTGGGACCGTTCGGCACAGCGCATGGCTGATGCCTACAAGTCGCTACAGGAGAATTAAACCGGCATGCAGGACAACAGGCCCATCATGAGCATAAACGCGGGAGATCACGCCACACTAGGCGCGGTTTACAACGGGCAGGGGGTCAATTTTGCCGTGTTCTCGGAAAACGCGACGAAGATCGAATTGTGTCTGTTCAGCGCCGATGGGCAGCGCGAGGTGACACGGCTGGTATTGCCCGAGCAGACGGGCCCGATTTGGCATGGCTTTGTGCCCGGCCTGAAGCCCGGCACGCTGTATGGCTATCGAGCATACGGGCCGTATGAACCCGATCGCGGCCACAGGTTCAACCCTAGGAAATTGCTGGCTGATCCATACGCCCGTGCGTTCCGTGGATACTGGTCGTCAGGCAAGGAGATGCTTGGGTATGAGCCCTCGGGCCATTACACCAACATGCAACCCAGTCAGATCGACAGTGCGCCATTTGTGCCAAAGTCGGTGGTGCCGGACATTGAGCGCCTCTGGTCAGGGGCGCCAGGCCCGCGCAGAGAATGGAACGAAACGGTAATCTATGAGGCCCATGTCAAGGGCCTGACCCAGTTGCACCCCGACGTGCCCGCAGAACTTCGCGGAACCTATGAAGCCCTCGGTAGCGATGCCGTGATCTCGCACCTGAAAGGTCTTGGGGTGACCGCGTTGGAGTTGCTGCCGGTCCATACCTTTCTAAATGACGGCTTTCTGGTGGATCGCGGACTGACTAACTATTGGGGATATAACACTCTGGGTTTTTTTGCGCTGGAGCCGCGTTACTTTGGCCCAAACGGGGCGGATGGGTTTCGTCAGGCCGTCGATCGGCTGCATGCCGAGGGGATCGAGGTGATCCTCGACGTTGTCTATAATCACACCGCCGAGGGCGATCACCGCGGGCCGACCTTGTCTTTCAGGGGGCTGGACAACAAGGCCTACTATAATTTGCAGGCCAGTCATGCGCGCTACTATGTCAACGATACAGGGTGCGGGAACACTCTGGCGATCAACCACCCCTTCGTATTGCGCCTTGTATTGGATTCGTTGCGATACTGGGTCACTGTTATGGGAGTCGACGGGTTCAGGTTTGATCTAGCCACGGTTTTGGGGCGCGAGCACCACGGGTTTGACCTGCATGGCGGCTTCTTTGATGCCATTCGACAGGATCCGGTGCTAAGCCGGTGCAAATTGATTGCCGAACCCTGGGACATCGGCCCCGGCGGCTATCAGCTTGGAAGTTATCCCGCTGACTGGGGCGAGTGGAATGACAAGTTTCGCGATTCTACCCGCAGGTTCTGGCGCGGGGATGCACATTCTGCGCAAGAGCTTGCAGGCAACTTCCTTGGCACAGCATCCGTGTTCGATCGACCGGGACGCCGGACAACTAGTTCCATCAACTTCGTTGCAGCGCATGACGGGTTCACCCTGGCCGACTTAACCCGCTATCGCGAGAAGCACAACGAGGCCAATGGCGAAAGCAACAAGGATGGCCACGGTAACAATCTGTCGGACAATTGCGGAGTGGAAGGGGACACGGACAATCCAGACATTCTTGAACGCCGCGCCCTGCGCATTCGCAATTTGCTGGCCACCGTGTTCCTGTCGCAGGGAACGCCCATGCTTCTGGCCGGGGACGAAATCGGACGAACGCAACGCGGGAACAACAACACCTATTGTCAGGACAATGAAATCAGCTGGATCAACTGGGCTTCCGCTGACAACGACCTGCTGGCATTTGCGCAGAATCTTATCGCGCTGCGGAGCAATACACCCGTCTTGCGCCAAAGCCGATTCCTGCACGGGCGAATCCGGAACGATGGCAATCCTGATGTCTCTTGGTCCGGCCTGGACGGCGGTACGCTAAATTGGCGGGATCCGTCGTTGGATGGATTTTGTCTTCATTTGCGTGGTGAGGCGGAGGGCTCGTTTTCTCCTGAGGGAACCGCTCTGATTGTGGTCAACGGAAACGAACAGCCCAAGAAACTATTCTTACCTGATCCGGGGCCGGGTCTGGTTTGGCAGCGTGTACTGGACACAGCCGAGCCGGATACAGAGCCTGTCGACGTAGTTGACAGAAATCGTCAATGCGCTTCTGCCCATTCCGTTTCGCTGTTTGTTGGAAATGCGGCCGTATCATGACGGATTGGGTTGCAGAACTTTGCCGCTTCGTCGGCGTGGCGTCCGATTACAGGGGGTTTGACGGGCAACTGATCCAGGTTGCGCCCGACACCCAGGTTGCTGTTCTGCGCGCCATGGGACTGAACGTGACGTCTGAGGCAGACGCAAGGGTGGTGCTGCACCGAATGCGGACAGTAGAAGAACAGCGCCAGCTGCCGCAAGAGCTGATCGTCACAGCAGGTCAGCCAGCCAAGTTTCCGGTTTCGCGCACGGTTTCGTGGAGCCTTGAAACCGAATCTGGCGAGAAGGTTGTGGAAGGCGGAGAGGCGGTGCAATCCATCGCTATTCCTGCTTTGCCAATCGGCATTCATCGGCTTTGCCTGAACGGAGAATTTACATCCTGGGTCCTGGCTCGCCCGTTGCGAGCGCTGAACCTTTCAGACTTGATCGCCGAGCCGCGCATTTGGGGCGTTCTTACTGCTTTGTATGGGCTTACAGACAAGACCGCTGCATCTCTGGGTAGCTATCATTCTCTTGGGGAATATGCTGCGGCTATGGCAATGCATGGGGCCGATTTTGTCGGGATCAATCCCATACATGCGATGGGTCAAGTCCGTCCTGATGACGTAGTTAGCCCTTATTCACCAAGTCATCGTGAATTTTTGAATACATGGTACTGCACAGAAACGGGATCGGCTTCGTGTGACCTGATCAACTACCGGGCTGCATTGCAAGAAAATGCAGCAGCCCTGGATGACGGGTTTGAGGAATTTCTACGTTTACCGGATGGAGCGCCTGAAAAGCGTTCATTGGCCGGTTTTAGAGCCTCGGGAGGAGCGCGCCTGCGTGATTTCGCGGTGTTTGAAGCGCTTGCCTTTCGCTTTGGTTCAGACTGGCGCAAATGGCCCACGCCATACCAAGATCGGGACTCAGGCGCAGTGGCCGCATTTGCGCATGATCACGAGCAGGAAATAGCGTTGGTTGAGTGGGGGCAGTGGCAATCTGATGTTCAGCTCGCCAACGCGCAAACCCGCGCCATCAAGGCCGGTATGCGGCTCGGCTTGTATCTGGATCTTGCCGTAGGACCGCGCCTTGGTGGCGCGGAAACATGGAGCAAGGACACAGCCCTGGTGACCGGCGCTACGTTGGGCGCGCCGCCCGATCCGCTTGGTCCGTCGGGGCAAAGCTGGGGTCTCGCCCCGCTGTGCCCAATAAGGATCCGAAAACAAGGCTATGCCGGATTTGCGCGACTGTTGCGGACAGTAATGCGTCACGCCGGAATGATCCGGATTGATCACGTGCTGGGTTTGATGCGCAGCTACTGGATACCGGAAGGAAGCGAAGAAGGCACATATGTCAGATATCCCTTTGACGCTCTTCTCGCTGTGGTCGCCATAGAAAGCGTGAGAACCAAATCGATTGTCATTGGCGAGGATCTTGGCCTCGTTCCCTCCGGCTTGCGCGAAAAGACTGAAGCGGCAGGGATATACGGGCTGGACGTGCTGCAATACATGCGCTCCGAGGACGGTGGATTTGTTGACACCTCGAAGACGCGCAAAAAAGCTGTATGTGCATTCGCCACACATGACACACCCACCATTGCCGGGTTTTTCGCGGCAGAGGATGCCCGAGTACGCGCCGAGATTGGCAGCATAGACCGCACTTGCTTTGCGAACGTTCGCGCGGACCGTCAGGCCGCAGCTCAAACATTGGGAGCATCACAGCCTGTTCAGGAAATCCACCGCCGACTTGCGCGTTCAAACTCCGAAATCGTGGCCGTCCAACTCGATGACATTGCGGAACGAAAAGACCAGCAGAACCTGCCAGGCACCGTTGACGAATTCCCAAACTGGCGGCTGAAAGCGCCGTTTTCGGTGAGTGACATAAAGACGTCCGACGCATTTGTGTGTCTTGGCACAGAGATGTCAGCGCAGAGTCGGTCAAACCAAAATGGAATGGAGAAGGACAATGACCTTCAAGACTGTTCGCACGTCGCCCATTGAGGGGCAGAAACCGGGAACTTCGGGTCTGCGAAAGAAAACCTCAGTATTCCGCACACCGGGATATCTCGAGAACTTTGTGCAATCCGTGTTCGACGGCACCGGCGGTGCCGCGGGCAAAACTTTTGTTGTTGGCGGGGATGGGCGGTTTTACAACTCCGAGGCCATTGGAGTAATCATCCGTATGGCGGCAGCCAACGGTGCTGTTCGATTGATTGTTGGACAGAACGGCATCCTGTCAACGCCCGCAGTATCCAACCTGATCCGGAAGTTCAAAACCGATGGGGGTATCATCCTGTCGGCAAGCCACAATCCAGGTGGTGAGGACGGTGATTTCGGTGTGAAATTCAATGCCCCCAATGGTGGCCCGGCACCCGAGAAGATCACAGATGAGATCTTCGCCCGAACCCAGCAGATCACCGAATACAAAATCGCTGAAGAAGACGCATGCGATTTTGACGAACCCGGCCGCTTCAGATTGGGCAAAACGCAAATCGATGTGGTTGATCCGGTGGCGGATTACGAAGCGCTGATGCAGGAACTGTTCGATTTCGATGCCATCCGCACCCTGTTCGCGAACGGCTTCCGCATCTGCTTCGATGCAATGCATGCGGTCACCGGTCCCTATGCCAAGCGCATACTGGAAGGCGCATTAGGCGCGCCAGCTGGTTCGGTGATCAACGCGGTTCCATCGCCGAATTTCGGCGGTGGGCACCCTGACCCCAACCCGGTATGGGCCAGTGAGCTTGTCGGCGTCATGAACGGCCCTGATGCCCCTGATTTTGGCGCCGCCTCCGATGGAGACGGCGACCGCAACATGATCATGGGGAAACGCACGTTTGTGACGCCTTCTGACAGTCTGGCGCTGTTGACGGCCTACGCCCACCTGACCCCGGCATATTCCGGGAAACTTAGCGGCGTCGCGCGTTCGATGCCGACAAGCCAGGCGGTTGACCGAGTTGCCGAACGGTTGGGGATTCCCTGTTTTGAAACGCCGACCGGCTGGAAATTTTTCGGCAACCTGCTGGACGCGGGTAAGGCGACACTTTGCGGCGAGGAGAGCGCAGGCACTGGATCCAATCACATCCGCGAAAAGGATGGTCTGTGGGCAGTTCTGCTGTGGCTGAACATTCTGGCGCGGGATGGTCGGGATATCGTGCAGCTTCAGCAGGATCATTGGCGCAGCTTTGGCCGGAACTACTACTCGCGTCACGACTACGAAGAGATCCCGACCGACATCGCAAATACGTTGATGACGGCATTGCGCGAAAGGTCAGACACGCTTCCCGGCTCAATGGTCGAGGACATGAAAGTCGTTGAGGCAGATGATTTCTCGTACCGCGACCCGATTGATCAAAGCCTGACCGTAGGGCAGGGCGTCCGCGTCCGCTTTGACGGCGGTTCCCGCGTTGTGTTTCGTCTGTCCGGCACGGGGACCCAAGGGGCTACGTTGCGTGTCTACCTGGAGCGGTTCGTCGGTTGCAGCGGCGATCACAACATGAATGTGCGAGAAGCGCTATCCCCAGTCATTCAGGCTGCAGAAGCGCTAGCGCAGATCAGAAGGCACACCGGGCGCACAAAGGCGGATGTCATCACCTGATGCGACCGTCCGAGACAAATCAGAACAAGAGCAGGATGGAACAGACCATGAAAGATATCTATGAACCCGGGTCGCTGACACAGGCAATCGACTTTCATCTTGCCCATAGCGTTGGCAAGACCCCGGACACGGCCTCCACCACGGACTGGCGCCTCGCGCTGTCCCGCGCGGTGCGCGACAAACTGATCGCACCGTGGTTCGAAGCGACGAACCGTACATATGCCAAGGACCGGAAGCGGGTTTATTACCTGTCGATGGAGTTCCTTTTGGGACGTATCCTGGAGGACGCGGTCAACAACCTCGAGCTTGCAGATGATGCACGCGAAGCCTTGGCGAAACACGGCGTCAGCTTTGCCGATGTGGTAAACGACGAACCGGATGCAGCGTTGGGTAACGGCGGTCTGGGACGGTTGGCCGCTTGTTTTCTGGACAGCATGAGCTGTCTCGGCATTCCCGCATATGGCTATGGCATCCGTTATGCGCATGGTTTGTTCCGGCAGTCCTTCGATCAGGGCAAACAGGTAGAAATGGCAGAGGACTGGCTGCGCCACCAGCACAATTGGGAATTCGAACGCTCGGAATGCCTCTATGATATCGGCTTTGGCGGTGAGGTCATTGAGACGGGCGCACAAGCCAAATGGAGCCCATCCGACATCGTGATGGCACAGGCTTATGACACGCCGGTTGCCGGTTGGCAGGCGCGCTGGACAAATACGCTGCGGCTTTGGTCCGCTAAGCCCAAGAAGATTTTTGACCTCGATCCGTTCAACCGCGGCGAATACATGCAGGCCGCCGCACCCGAGGTGCTGGCGGAAACGATTTCGCGCGTCCTTTACCCCGATGACAGCACCGAAACAGGCAAGGCATTGCGCCTCAAGCAGGAGTTTTTCTTTACCTCCGCCTCGCTTCAGGATCTCTTGCGCCGCTTCCTGACGCACAATGGCGATCTGCGCGCGCTGCCAACCAAAGTTGCGATCCAGATGAATGATACCCATCCGGCAATCGCGGGCCCCGAGTTGATCCGTCTGCTGACAGATGTGCACGGGTTGAGCTTTGACGATGCGTTCGACACTGCGCAGAACACATTGCACTACACCAACCACACACTGCTGCCTGAGGCATTGGAAGCGTGGGATGTCGGGCTGATGGGCAACATCCTGCCGCGTCACATGCAACTGATCGAACGGATCGATGACCGGTTGAGCCGGGACGTTGCAAAATCAAATACCAGCGCCGCCCCACGCATTGTCGAAAACGACGTGGTGAACATGGGAACGCTTGCCTTTACGTGTTCGCGCAGGGTCAATGGGGTCTCGGCCCTGCATACGGACCTGATGAAGCAAACCGTCTTCAGTGATCTGCATAAGGTATATCCCGAGCGAATTCTCAATCAGACCAACGGTGTAACGCCGCGTCGGTGGCTGCATGGATGCAATCCGGGTCTGCGGGATTTGCTAAACGAAACCATCGGAACGGAGTGGGTTTCAGATCTTGAGCAGCTGGAAAACATCGCGCCATTGGCGGATGATCCCGCCTTCCGCAAGCGCTTTATGGCGATCAAGCAAGACAACAAACGCAGGCTTGCGGATTGGGTCGCCGAAAACATGAACCTGCAGATTTCGCCCGATGCGATGTTCGACATTCAGATCAAGCGGATTCACGAATACAAACGCCAGCTGATGAATGCATTTGAAACCGCAGCCCTTGCCAACGCAATCCGCCGCGAACCGGATGCGGATTGGACACCTCGAGTCAAATTCTTTGGCGGTAAGGCGGCACCAGCGTATATCGATGCCAAGAACATCATTCGGCTGATCAACGACATCGCACAGTCAATCAATACTGATCCTGTAATCGGAGATCGGCTCAAGGTGGTCTATCCGCCGAATTATAATGTGTCCTTGGCTGAGATGCTGATCCCGGCGGCGGACCTGTCCGAACAGATATCAACTGCTGGCAAAGAAGCCTCCGGCACCGGAAACATGAAGTTCGCGCTGAACGGTGCGGTTACGATCGGCACGCTCGATGGTGCCAATGTGGAAATCTGCGACCACGTGGGGGCCACCAACATCTATATCTTCGGGATGACCGCTGCCGAAGTACAGGCCGCGCGCGAGGGATATGTCACGCAGGACTATATCGACCGAAGCCCGATCCTGAACGAAGTCATCGAGCAAGTACGCACCGGGTTTTATTCGCCCGGTGATCCGACGCGTCACTGGCCGGTGCTCGAAAAGCTGTTGCGGGACGACTATTTCATGGTCGCCGCCGATTTCGATGCCTACTGGGACGCGCAGCGCAGGGTCGACGGCGGCTTTGCCAACAAAGACGCGTGGGCGCGCATGGCCGTTCTCAATACCGCATTGTCCGGTTGGTTCTCGTCCGACCGTACAATCCAGGGCTATGCGAAAGACATCTGGGGCATCGACTCGCTTGCAGGAGAGACAGAATGACCACAATCAGCTATTCCCCCGCCTTTGACTCTGCCACTGCCGAAGCGTTGCTTGCAGGTTCGATGAGCGATCCGTTTTCGGTTCTTGGCCCTCACAAAAACGGGCGGCGTTGGAGTGTTACCGTGCTGATCCCGGGCGCACTGAGTGTCGAGGTTCTGGACGGCAAGACCGGTAAAGTCGAAGCCGAGCTGCATCGCCTTGACGGGCGCGGGCTGTTCTCGGGCTTTGTCCGCAAACCCGTGGCGACTGGCGCCTATCGCCTGCGTGCCCGCAATGACAGCAATGTCTGGGAGCAGGATGACGCCTACAGGTTCGGGCCGGTACTCGGCGAGATGGATGAGTACCTGATCGCCGAAGGTGCACATCTGCGCCTGTGGGAAAAACTCGGGGCCCATCCGCTTGAGCATGATGGCGTAAAGGGCGTGAACTTCGCGGTCTGGGCCCCGGCCGCGAGCCGTGTTTCCGTTGTGGGCGAGTTCAATCAATGGGACGGACGGCGAAACGTAATGCGTGCACGGGGCACGACCGGGATTTGGGAGATCTTTATTCCCGGCCTGGGCGAAGGGTCGCTCTACAAATACGAAATCCGTAATGCGCAAGGTAACATTCTGCCGCTCAAGGCCGACCCGGTTGGCTTTGGGGCAGAACATCCCCCCGCCACGGCGTCGGTTGTGCGCGATTTAGACGGGTATGATTGGAGTGATGACGCCTGGATGGCAACGCGCGCGGACCGCAACCGCTTTGACCGGCCGATTTCGATCTACGAGGTCCATCTGGGGTCGTGGCGGCGCAAGGTCGAGGACGGCAACCGCCCGCTCAGCTATCTCGAATTCGCCAAGGAGTTGGTGGATTACGTGCGCGAGATGGGGTTCACACATATCGAACTGATGCCTGTCTCTGAGCACCCGTTCGACGGCTCGTGGGGGTACCAGCCCATAGGTCTGTTCGCTCCGACAATCCGCTATGGCACTCCGGATGAATTCCGGGAATTCGTGAATGCCTGCCATATCGCGGGCCTTGGGGTGCTGCTCGATTGGGTGCCGGGGCACTTTCCGACCGACGCGCATGGATTGGGTCAATTCGACGGGTCCGCGCTTTACGAGCATGCCGACCCGAAAGAGGGTTTTCATCAGGACTGGAACACACTGATCTACAATTACGGGCGGCGTGAGGTGCAGAACTATCTCTGCGCCAACGCGCTCTACTGGCTCCGGGAGTTTCACATCGATGGGCTGCGCGTAGACGCGGTCGCGTCCATGCTATACCGCGACTATTCCCGCAAAGAGGGCGAGTGGGTGCCAAATGAACATGGTGGCCGCGAAAATCTTGAGGCGATCGCCTTTCTCAAACGCACCAACGAACTCGTGTACGACGCTGATGCTGGCATCATCATGGCCGCCGAAGAAAGCACGTCCTTTCCGGGAGTCAGCCAACCCACCGACCAGGGTGGGCTTGGGTTTGGGTTCAAGTGGAACATGGGGTGGATGAACGACACGCTGCAATACATGGCGCGCGATCCCATTCACCGGTCGCACCATCATCATGAAATGACATTTGGCCTCACATACGCGTTCTCGGAGAATTTTATCCTGCCCATCAGTCATGACGAAGTTGTGCATGGCAAGGGCTCGATGATCTCCAAGATGCCGGGCGACGGCTTCGATAAGTTTGCTGGGCTGCGGGCCTATTATGGTTTCATGTGGGGCCATCCGGGCAAGAAACTCCTGTTCATGGGTCAGGAATTCGCTCAGGGCGCGGAATGGTCTCACGATCGATCCCTCGACTGGCACTTGCTGGATCATGAATGGCACCGCGGCGTTCAGGCGTGGGTCAAGGCGCTAAACAAGTTCTACGCCGAGACACCATCGCTATTCGAAACTGATTGTATGGCCTCCGGCTTCTACTGGCTTGAAGTCGATCAGTCTGATTTGTCCGTCTACGCATGGCTCCGCCAGGGCGATGAAGGCAAGGATCCCGTGATCGTTGTCTGCAACATGACCCCGACACCTCGCGACGGATTCAGGCTGGGTGTGCCTAATTCAGGCCACTGGGAAGTTGTCCTGAACAGTGATGCTGCAGAGTTTGGAGGAACAGGCCACGGTTGGGGCTCCTATGAGAGTGAAACGGTTGCATGGAGCAATCAGGATCATTCAATTTCTATGCACCTACCGGGTAATACGACGCTGTTTCTCAGGCAAAAGGGATAACGGTGCTGTTTCTGGCCCAACTGGCCCAAAGGTGCGTATTCGGACAATATGAGGACCACAAAAAGAACGCACAATATAGCAGCCACTCGAAACGCTGTTCACGAACTGGGAAGAAGCGGGACATAGTCGCCTCTAGTCTGAACGATTTTCTATGGCGGGATCCGCGGAACTGAGATTGTTTTGAGTCCATCGGTGGCAGTATGCCCAGACAAGCAGGCGGCGGCAGCTTTCTCGCCAAATTTGAGACAACTCTCAATAGGCCAATCTTCATGGAGACCATGAATAACGCCGGAGCAGAAAGCATCTCCCGCACCCACAGGGCTGATGATTTCTTCAGCAGGTATCGGATCAGGCGCGAAGGCAATTTCAACCTCTGTTTCACAACATACGATTTGTGTTGGGCTATGTATTATTACCGCTCGATTGACCCCACCGGATTTCAGAAAGCGAGCTGCTTTCATCATTTCGTTGGGATCAGACTTTTGCGTGAGATTTATGCCTGTTGCCGCCTCAGCTTCGAGTTCATTCGCGAACAGAAAATCGATTTCGGGAAGCGTCTTTGACACAATATCCGAGTAGGTGTCGGACCTGAACGATGCGAGGTCAACGCAAGTCCTCACGCCTTTGGCGCGGGCAACTGACAACAGCCGTGCGGCTCTAGTTTTTCCCTCTGGCAGGATCTCATCCAGTCTGTCTAGTAACGTTAAATAACCAAGATATAATAGCTTAATACCGGCGTCCGATAGCTCATCAATATTAACCGACGCCGCATCAAATAAACTGTTAGCGCCTCGGTGGTGAAAAAAGGTGCGGCTGTCACCTTGTACGTTCATCACATGCGTCTGGGATGTTGTTGCACGTGTTGTTCGCAGTAGGCCGTCTAAAGGCAACCCCGCTTCTGCGCTTAGACGCAAAACTTCGTCGCCCAATGCGCCTGCGCCTATCAGACCAATTGGAATTACCGGATAAGACACGTCCATGGCTTTCAGTCCCAAGGCTACATTGGCGGGTCCGCCGCCAAGGTCGACATGCTGGGTTTTTATGAGCGCCAGCCCCGACTTTTCAGGCCAATGCGAAATTGAGTGAACTGTATCAAGTATCCAATTGCCAGCACATGCAATGCCTTGTCTTACTTTTTTGGGCTGAATCGGCTCGAGCACGATGTGTTCCTACATAGAAAATGATGCTGCCTTGAGAGTATCAGACCTCCTCAAGCCTCGCACTCTAAAGCCACACCACCGGTGGGCTTTCCAGTGACTCTTAAGCTTCAGATTTGCGCGGCATAAGGTAAATTTGAGAACGGCGGTGAGAAAGTCGACCACGGTAGCGGCGGGATGATCTTGGTGCGGGCGGCGTAAAAGTCGTCCATCT
>NZ_WQDQ01000018.1:0-43698 GCF_013033235.1 Ruegeria sp. HKCCA0235A
TTGCCAAGGCGCCGGTCACCCAATCAGTGGACGACTTTTGCTCCGCCCCATGGCCGGTTTTTACGCCGCCGTTGACACTCTGCATTGGGGAAAAGCCGCAATTTCTACACCTGAGATTAATTTTTGGCGTGCGATAGTTAACCGATATTCAACATGAGGATTTAGCATGAAAAAACTTGCAACCATCGACCTGCCAAGAACAAATACTAACGCCCTTGAAGTGCTAGCATGCTACCAGGCCGCAGCCGAGAGAGCCGGAGCCGAGCAAGCCAAAATTCAGACCTTTTTGGAGGATGCCGTACAGGGTGACTTTGAGCACTTGTTGCGTGTGGTGAACACCCACTTTGAGATCTCTATCGCAGGGTCTTGATTGGAGAGGACCTGGCATGCCGCCACGAGACCATGAACCAGCAATTGAACGGCGCATTTAGTCGTCTTTTATTTCGGATGCGCAGGTAAATATTTCGGATGCGCAGGTAAATAATACGAGGCCTCAGACAACAGCGATGCCAGATCACTCAGTTTTACCAGTACACCAGGTGTCCTGGCGTCATCTTGCCTTCCATTTGCGCACCATGTGTCTCAAGTCTGCAAGTCAGCTATGATGCGGTCGCGAACCGATTCAAAGCTGGCGCAAGTAATGGAAATAGCTACGACTCGGATTGTTAGCCAACATAATAAGGAAGCCTTGGGCATGAACTAAGGCAGGTTCTTGGCCAAGCGCCAATTCAGTCAAGCTGACGAAAGCTTTGCGAAGAAAAGCGTGTCACTGGCCAAGGCTGCAACATGTACAGCCAGACAGGGCGGAGATTTCAAAAATCGCAGACTTGGCTGGCTGTCCGGTGATTGCTTTTTTGCCTCGGTGGCCTTGTGGGATTGCAGGGTCCTTGCTGACGACCAAATCTCGTTTTCGCTGGCAGGTCTTCAATGTGTCAGAAAGCCGAAACTGCGGTTGCTGAAGTCCTTGTTGCCTTTTTTGATAGTTTATCCGAGGCAAGACCTGCCTCGTGATTGCCTGAAGGCTTGCGGCTCAAAGGCTGGGTTCTTTTGGCATTGAAGATCGTTGAAGATTCCTGTTCCGCCTTTTGCGGAGTGACGCATGCGATTGGGCTGTGCAGAATTCTCGACCGACCCTGGGACATTGCGGGTGCGAGCGCCGCAAACCATTCTTTAGATCAACCAAAAGACCGGTCATGTACCAACCAACAAAGCCTGACCACTCAAGTGGGGCTACTCGGCGCGACCGACACCTTTTTGGCATAAGGCATGGTGGTGTTAAGAACTCAGCGCTCGGTAATGAAGGACAGCCCGGACACTAGTTGTCTCAGTCCAAGCGCCGCGCCTGCAAAGATCGCGGCGAATGTCACAGGCGCGCTGTAGGCCAGAAGTGAGAAGGCAGATATGCCTTGTCCGACGCTGCAACCGACTGCGATGATCGCTCCGGGGCCCATGATCGCCGCGCCCAGCATCTGCCGTTTCAATTCGCGCGGATCTTCGCAGGCTTCCCAGCGAAAATGACCCTTTGACCAAGACCCCAAAAACGCGCCGATCAGAACGCCCGAGACTGATCCGACGGCAAAAGACAAAGTGTTTCCGGACGCTGTCATCAAGTAGAATATCGTGTCACCCAAGGGTGCCGCGAAGGTATGCGTTTGCACCGGCTCACCGTCAAAGCCGTGGGTTGCTACCCAATTCGTGCCAAGCCAGCCCGAAACGATCGCCAGTCCAACCACAGATCCCCAGAACACCTGCGCTGGCGTACTGCGGAACTGCTGGTTCGCCAAAGCGAAGACCACCAAAACGACACCGACGGCAGAACCGACGAACCACGCCGGAACAGAGGTCACCCGTTCAGCTAGAAAGCTGACGCTTTGGGGCGCGCTGATATCCATTTCCACTGGAAACAGCCAAACCCGCAGATATGCCAGGGGGCCGGACATTACGACATACGCCGAAAGGCCCATGATCAGGACGATGACGAAGGATCGAAGGTCGCCACCTCCCAGCCTTGCCAGCGCCCCATAGCCGCAGTTCCCGCTGATGGCCATTCCATAACCGAACATGAGGCCACCCACGATCGAACCGATCGGGTTCCAGGTCTGGGCAAGGTAGCGTGTTCCGACAGGGTCAAGCCACCCGAACGCCATGGCGGCATGGCTTCCAACAATCGCGACGCCAATCGCAACCGCCCACATGCGAAGTCGCCGGTCATCGCCCGCGTAAAGGAAGTCTTCGATTGCACCCAACGTGCAAAAGCGCCCGATGCGCACAGCCAGCCCCAAAGCGATGCCCCCAATCAAACCGATCAGAGCAACGGCATTTGCGTCTCCCAATGCTTCGAACATTGCCAGTCTCCTCCCAAAGCTGGCGGCGTCTTGACCGGCTTCTACGTCTCCCGGCAGAAAAGATCGTAAACGACTTCCAGTATTTGCGTCGAACGATCATCAGCCAATCTGTAATAAATTGTCTTACCCTCGCGCCGTGTTTTGACCAAGCCTTCAAAGCGCAGTCGGGATAATTGTTGGGATACGGCGGCCTGTCTCGCCGACAGCATCTCTTCCATCTGGGTGACGGACTTTTCACCCGATGACAGATAGCACAAGATCATCAGACGCCCCTCGTGGCTGATGGCCTTCAGGAAGTTTGATGCCGTCTGGGCATTCTCCATCATTCGGTCCAGATCTTCCGCACACATGTCCTTTGTGAACACCGGCAGTTTCGATGGTTTGTCCAAAAGGATCGCCTCGCTTTCTCAGCTTCACGCATTCAAAACAGTTTATGTAATTTGCCGCCGATTAGCCAGAGGTCTCAACCTGTACCCCTGCGTCACGCAGCATCACGCCCAACAACCCCCAGAAAAAGTCTTCGCCGGGGTAGCCTTCGATCCGGCCGACTTCGTGGCCGTTGTCCAGCAAAACAAAGGTCGGAGTGTAGTAGAGAGGTCGTTCTAGGGTGATCCCATCCGGCAGGGATTCATGGATGTCGACACGCTGAAGCGGGGCGGCAACTCCTTCTTGTGTTTTCGGGTAGATCCCCGAGATTTCGGAATCCCATCGGGCACACCACATGCACCCATCTTCTTCGGCCATCAGAAGCGCCATTTCCGCCCGTAAAGCCAGAGGCGAAATAAGCAACGTGACCGCAAGCACAAGCAGGAAAAGGTGGCGCATCTCAAGCTCCGATTGACCGCAGCGTCATATCTTTATTACTTTGAATGTATGAATGATAGCGTGCCAGGACGGGTTTGACCATGCTCGACATTACATTTGCAGGGGCTTTGGTCGCAGGGCTGTTGTCATTTCTGTCCCCGTGCATCCTGCCGATTGTCCCGTTTTACCTCAGTTACCTGGCGGGTGTCGGGATGGAGCAGATTTCTGCCAGTTCAGTCATTTCCGGCAACGTTCGCCGCAGGGCAACGCTTTCTGCAATCGCTTTTGCAGCAGGGATCATAACGATATTTATGGCCCTTGGGGCCACGGCTTCGATATTCGGTCAAATGATCCGCGAATACTTCGATATTCTTCGTTGGATTGCCGCGGCCATCATCATGGCGATGGGCTTGCATTTCCTGGGGCTGATTCGCATCGGATTCCTGTATCGCCAGTTTCGGGCAGATGTCGGTGAAACATCAAACCCGAGCCTGATTGGTGCGTATGTTCTGGGACTGGCATTTGCTTTTGGCTGGACGCCCTGTGTCGGGCCCGTGCTTGCTGCAATCCTGTTTACGGCGGCCGGAACCGAGACGGCTTGGCGCGGTGCGATGCTTCTATTCGTTTACGGGGTGGGAATGACCGCCCCCTTTGTTCTGGCGGCCTTTTTGGTGCGCCCCTTCATGCAGTGGATGGCGCGGTTCAGAAAGCATTTGCCTCTGATCGAGAAGGCCATGGGCTGTCTGTTGATTCTGTTCGGCGCTCTGATCGCAACCAACTCGATCAATCGCGTGGCTCAATGGATGCTGGACCATATGCCCTGGCTTGCGGCCATCGGATAATACGGGAGGAAAACATGAAGCGAACATTGTCAGTTTTGATGGCGTGCTTAGTGGGCGTGGCGGTTTCAGCCGCCGAGCTTGGCGACGACGGGTTGCACAAAACACTATGGATGCGCGACACGTTCAAAGACCTTCGCGAGGATCTTGAAGAGGCGTCAGATGAAGGCAAACGCCTGGTTTTGTTTATCGAGCAACAGGGCTGCATCTATTGCAAGAAAATGCACGAAGAGGTTTTCCCCCAGCCCGACCTGGCGGCGTACATCGAAGAGAACTTCTTTGTCGTCCAACTGGATCTGCACGGTAGCACCACGGCCACCGACTTTGACGGGGAAGAGAGCGAGCAAAGAGCGCTGATGCGCAAATGGGGGATTCTGTTTACACCGACCCTTGTATTTCTGCCGGAAGAGGTTCCCGAGGACGCCACCGCCATTGATGCAGCGGTTGCAGTCATGCCGGGGGCGTTTTCGAAAGGAACAACCTTGGATCTGTTCACCTGGGTCTTTGAAAAGCGCTACGAACTTGAAAATGGTGAAGATTTTCAGCGCTACCACGCACGGCGCATTCAGGAGCGAAACAATATTTCGCAAGACTGAGGTCGGGGGATATAAATAAAAAAATTCATTGTAATGAATTTAATGTTGCGACAGGCCACCCTCGTCGACTACGGTACACAAATGCTTTGGGTCGCAAAGCGCCGTCGGCGTGTTAGCAAATGGGAGGGATCATGAAGCTGAGACTCTTAACATTGGTCTGCGCAATGACAGGGGGTGCCGCGTTTGCCGCGGATACCGACCCGAAAAACGTAACCTATGGTGAATATGGTGCCGTAGAGGTCTCGTTGACCGGCGCGGCCGGTGACGCGGCAAATGGCGCGCTGATCGTTGGCGACAAGTCAAAAGGCAATTGCGTGGCGTGCCATGCGGTCTCGGCTTTGGCCGATATTCCGTTCCATGGCGAGGTTGGCCCGGCGCTGGATGGTGCCGGTGATCGTTGGTCCGAGGCCGAGCTTCGCGGATTGGTTGCAAACGCGAAAATGACGTTCGAAGGCACGGTGATGCCGGCATTCTACAAGGATGACGGCTATATCCGCCCGGGCGACGCCTATACCGGCAAAGCCCCGACCGAGCCTCTGACGTCGATCCTGACAGCGCAGGAAATCGAAGACGTGGTCGCGTTTCTTGCAACCCTGAAAGAGGAATAGTCACGCTTGTCCAGCGTGATTTTTCGAAGATTCAAAGGAGATTGAAAATGGAACTCTCTCGCCGCGAAACTCTGGCCCTTGGGCTGGGTGCCGCGTTCCTGACAATGATGCCGTTTCGTGCAAATGCGGCCGCTGAGGATGCGATTGCCGCGTTTACCGGTGGGGCGGATGTGGCTGACGGCAGTGTTACACTGACGGCACCTGAAATCGCCGAAAACGGAAACACCGTTCCGATCGAAGTAAGCGCCCCGGGTGCGGCGTCGATTCTGATCGTTGCAGCAGGCAACCCCGAACCGGGCGTCGCAACGTTCAACTTCGGCCCGTTGGCCGCTGAACAGGCTGCTTCAACCCGTATCCGCCTTGCCGGAACGCAGGATGTCATTGCCGTGGCGAAGATGGCAGATGGCAGCTTTGCCAAGGCATCCGCGACCGTAAAAGTGACAATCGGCGGCTGCGGCGGCTGATAGCCACGCGCGCCTCGAAGAACAGGAGACTAACCAATGGCATCCGGTGTGAAACCCCGCGTCAAGGTTCCCAAGAAAGCCGCAGCTGGCGAAACCGTCACGATCAAGACATTGATCAGCCACAAGATGGAAAGCGGACAGCGCAAGGACAAAGAAGGCAACGTCATACCTCGGTCGATCATCAACCGTTTCAGCTGTGAGTTTAACGGCGAAATGGTGATCGATGTGACGATGGAGCCGGCAATCTCAACCAACCCGTATTTCCAGTTTGAGGCAACCGTGCCCGAGGCAGGTGAGTTCGTGTTCACCTGGTACGATGACGACGGCTCTGTCTACGATGAGAAGAAATCGATCGAGATCGCCTGACGGCTCGACCACTAAGGCAGATCAGCGCCGGACATGACGTTTGGCGCTGGTCCACCAAGGGAGGAACGTAATGAATACAAAGGCATTAACGGCGATCGCGGCAGTTCTGGTTTTCCCAGTGGCAGCAATGGCCGGACCTGACGAAGACGATCTTGTGATCAATGACGAGCTGGACATGACCTCGGTCACCGAAGCGCCGGCGCATCTGGAAAACCTGGACACGATCTATTCCGGTTGGCATTTCCGTACGGATGAAACCCAGGCCCTTCAGATCGATGATTTCGACAATCCGGCGATGATCTTCGTCGATCAGGCTGCTGACCTTTTTGAGACGGTCGATGGGGCTGCCGGCAAAAGCTGTGCCTCGTGCCACGACGGGGTGGAAAGCTTCAAGGGATTGCAGGCTTCCATGCCGAAGGTTGATGCCGAAACCGGCAAGCTGGTGGTCATGGAAGATCTGATCAACGCGTGCCGGACCGAGCACATGGAGGCCGATGCCTGGAAATGGTCCGGCGGCGATATGCAGGGCATGGTCGCTTTGATCGGACTACAGTCACGCGGGATGCCCATGAACGTTGCCATCGACGGTGATGCCGCCCCGTATTGGGAACAGGGCAAGGAAATGTACTATACTCGCTATGGCCAGTTGGAGCTGAGCTGTGCCAACTGTCATGAAGACAATTGGGGCAACATGATCCGGGCAGATCACCTGAGCCAGGGAATGATCAACGGGTTCCCGACGTATCGCTTGAAACAGGCCAAGCTGATTTCGCGACACAATCGTTTCCGCGGTTGTATTCGTGATACGCGGGCGGAAACCTTTGCCGAAGGTTCAGACGAATTCCGTGCGCTGGAGCTTTATGTTGCCTCGCGTGGCAACGGGCTTTCAGTCGAAACCCCGGCTGTGCGCCAATAACGAACGACCCGCGCGGGCGATGTCTGGCGCGGGTTTTTCAAGAATGCAACATTCATACATTTATATGTGTAACAGGAAAGCCGAAAGATGATTTCTCGACGTGACTTCTTGCAGGTTTCAATGGCGGCATCGGCTCTGTACGGAGCGTCCGGGTTTGGCAATTGGGCCAGGCTTTGCGCGCAGCAAAGTCTGACGCAGGATCAGCTGCTGGAGTTTGAGACCTTTGGCAATATCAGCCTGATCCATGTCACTGACATCCACGCGCAACTCAAACCGATTTACTTCCGTGAACCCGAGATAAACCTGGGTATCGGCGAGGCGAAAGGGCAGATGCCGCACGTCACGGGGGCCGCGTTCCGCAAGGCCTACGGGATCGAGGATGGCAGCCCGTCCGCCTATGCGCTGACATACGACGACTTTGCGGCCCTGGCAAAGACCTACGGTCGGGTCGGTGGTTTGGACCGGGTCTCGACGGTGATCAATGCCATCCGTGCGGACCGGCCCGATGCCCTGCTTTTGGATGGCGGCGATACCTGGCACGGGTCTTACACCTGTTACCAGACGGCTGGTCAGGACATGGTCAATGTCATGAACGCGCTGAAACCTGATGCAATGACCTTTCATTGGGAGTTCACGCTGGGCAGCGACAGAGTTAACGAAATCGTCGAAGGGCTGCCCTTTGCCGCTTTGGGTCAGAACATTTTTGATGCCGAATGGGATGAACCTGCGGAATTGTTCAAGCCCTACAAGTTCTTTGACCGAGGCGGTGCAAAGGTTGCCGTGATCGGGCAGGCGTTCCCTTACATGCCAATTGCGAACCCGGGTTGGATGTTCCCTGAATACTCTTTCGGCATTCGGGATGAGAACATGCAGGCAATGATCGACGAGGTTCGCGATGCCGGTGCCGATGTCGTCGTCGTCCTCAGCCATAACGGCTTTGACGTGGACAAGAAAATGGCCGGTCGGGTGCAGGGGATCGACGTGATTCTCAGTGGCCACACCCATGATGCGCTGCCCGAGCCGATTCTGGTGGGCAAAACGCATATCATCGCGTCAGGCTCGAACGGCAAGTTCGTCAGCCGCGTGGATCTGGATGTGCGGGATGGGCAGTTGATGGGGTTGAAGCACAAGCTGATCCCGATCTTTTCTGATGTTATCGCTCCGGATCCTGCGATCACCGCCCTGATAGATGAGCAGCGCGCGCCCTATGAGGCGACGCTTAGCGAAGTGATCGGCAGAACGGACTCGTTGCTCTATCGTCGCGGCAATTTCAACGGAACCTGGGATGACCTGATCTGTGATGCCCTGCTCAAAGAGCGGGAGGCAGACATTGCCATGTCCCCCGGTGTTCGTTGGGGGCCGTCGATCCTGCCGGGGCAGGAGATCACGCGCGAGGACATCTGGAACGTCACTTCGATGTCATATCCGAATGCCTATCGCACGGAAATGACGGGTGAGTTCATCCATGTGATCCTCGAGGATGTTGGCGACAACCTGTTCAACCCTGATCCCTACTACCAGCAGGGCGGCGACATGGTCCGTGTCGGTGGGCTGGGCTACCGCATCGACGTGACCAAGCCGCAAGGGCAGCGGATCAGCGAGATGACCCTGCTCAAGACAGGTGAAGCGATTGATCCGTCGAAAACCTATGTCGTGGCCGGCTGGGCCAGCGTCAACGAAGGCACCGAAGGTCCGCCGATCTGGGATGTCGTCGAAAACCACATTCGCAACCTTGGAACCGTAACGGTGCAAGAGAACACCAGCGTCGATGTCGTCGGCGCCTAAGAAACAGATGGAGACCTAAGAGATATGGATGACGCGTTCAAACCGTCCCGCCGGGCCTTCCTGAAAGGCAGTGCCGCGGTCGCCGCGGGGTCAGTTGCAGGTGCGGCAGTGGCAGAAACGCCCGACCCCCTGATAACAGAGCTTCAGGATTGGGCATCGTACACGGGTGCAGGCGTTGACGAGACACCTTATGGCATGCCGATCAGCTATGAATCCCATGTCGTGCGCCGCAATGTGGAATGGCTGACCGCCTCTCCGGTTTCGTCGATCAACTTCACGCCGATCCACGCGCTTGATGGTACCATCACACCCCAGGGCTGCGCCTTTGAACGGCACCACTCGGGCGCAATCGAGCTGCGCAAGGAAGACTATCGGCTGATGATCAACGGGCTGGTCGATCGCCCGCTTGTCTTTACGTATGACGACATCGAACGTTTCCCGCGCGAAAACCACGTGTACTTCTGCGAATGCGCGGCGAACACCGGGATGGAGTGGGCGGGTGCGCAGCTCAACGGCGTGCAATTCACCCATGGTATGATCCACAACATGGAATACACCGGTGTTCCGCTGCGCACACTGTTGCAAGAGGCCGGCGCCGATATCTCGCCCGACAAATGGGTCTATGTCGAGGGCGCGGACGCGTCGTCCAATGGCCGCTCCATTCCGATGGAAAAAGCGCTGGATGATGTGTTGGTGGCCTTCAAGGCAAATGGCGAGGCCCTGCGGATGGAACATGGCTATCCTGTGCGCCTGGTCGTGCCAGGCTGGGAAGGCAACATGTGGGTCAAATGGCTGCGCCGGATCGAGGTCGTCGACAGGGCGGTCGAAAGTCGCGAAGAAACGTCGAAATACACCGATGTTTACGCCGATGGCACGGCTCAGAAATGGACTTGGGTGATGGATGCGAAATCCGTCATAACCTCGCCCAGCCCGCAAATGCCGATCAAACATGGGCCCGGGCCGCTGGTGATTTCAGGGCTTGCATGGTCAGGCCACGGACAGATTACCCGTGTCGATGTGTCCAAGGACGGCGGCATCACGTGGGAGACGGCACGCCTTGGCAAGCAGGGCGACACCAAGGCTTTGACACGTTTCTATCTCGACACGAATTGGGACGGGGCGCCCATGCTCCTACAGGCCCGAGCAATGGATGAGACCGGCTATGTACAGCCAACCAAAGACCAGCTGCGCGAAAAGCGCGGCGAGAACTCGGTCTATCACAATAACTGTATCCAGACGTGGTACGTAAGCGCAGAGGGGATCGCCGAGAATGTCGAAGTCTCTTAGTCATGTTTTCCTGCCCGTATTTGGCGGCACGGCGTTGGTGCTTGCGGGGGCGTTGGTGTTCGCCAACCGAAACTTCGGCCAATCGAAGATCGAAATTTTGGAAACCCGGATTGGTCAGGTCGAGGCCCACGCAGCAGCCGCACAGGAAAAAGCGAAGACAGAAGCCGAACGAGCAGCCCAGCTTGAGCTCAAACTCCAGGAAATTCAGGCCGCCGCAGCGGAACGGGTCGCGAATGGCGCGAACCTGACCGCACCCGCGCCCAGCCGCGAGGGCACCTATGGGCTTGGACGGCCTGCGCTAGAAGAAGAGATCGCGGCCTGGGACGTTGACGTTTTGCCGGACGGGCGGGGCTTGCCTGTCGGATCGGGCGACGTTTGGACCGGGGAAGATGTGTTTGCCGACCGCTGCGCGTCATGTCACGGAGAGTTTGCCGAAGGTGTGGACAACTGGCCCGTTCTTGCCGGTGGGTTCGATACGCTTGCAAACGAAGATCCCGTGAAGACCGTGGGGTCATACTGGCCGCATTTGTCTACTGCCTGGGATTACATTTCCCGATCCATGCCATTTGGCGAGGCGGGCACTTTGACCGCAGATGAGACCTATGCGATTGTTGCCTACATCCTGTATTCAAATGATTTGGTGGATGACGATTTCGAACTGAGCAACGAAAACTTCGCCGAATTCGAGATGTACAATAAGGACGGTTTTGTCGTCGATACACGACCCGAGACCGAGTACGCCGAATGGCGCAAAGAGCCTTGCATGGAAAACTGCAAGGCAGAGTCCGCTGTCACGATGCGTTCCGTTTTTCTGGTCGAGACGCCGCCCGAAGGTGGGTCGAACTCGGTGATGAATGATGCCACCGTTGAGGGGTTGCCGACATTCACTGCGGACGGCCCGTCGTTCATTCCGGCAGCGGCACCCAAGCCCGAGGAAGAAGCCGCTGCGGAGCCAGCCGTTCAAGAGGCCGAAGAGACCGACGAAGCAACGGAACTGGTTGCCGCCGGAGCGAAAGTCTTCAAGAAGTGCAAAGCCTGCCATCAGGTTGGTGAAGGTGCAAAGCACGGCACCGGGCCGGCGTTGAACGGAATAGTCGGGGCCAATGCAGGATCGGTCGAGGGGTTCAAATACTCCAAGGCGATGAAAGCCGCATCCGAAGCCGGCCTTGTTTGGACGGATGAGGAAATGGCGGCCTTCCTGACGAAACCCAAGGATTACATGAAGGGCACGCGAATGTCTTTTGCAGGGCTCCGGAAGCCAGACGACGTTGAGGCCGTGATTGTCTACCTCAAATCGTTCGGAAGCTGATCGTGCGGTGGTCGGACATAGTGGCGTGTGCGGCGGTTGTGGCGGCTTTCGCCACATCGACCTACGCAACCGAAGACCTTGGTGATGCCGAGGCCGGGAAAACAGTGTTCGCCAAATGCAAAGGCTGCCATCAGGTTGGCGAAGGCGCGGAAAACAAAATCGGTCCGCATCTGAATGGTGTCTTTGGGCGCAAGGCCGCAGGTCTCGATGATTTCAATTATTCCAAAAGCCTTATGCGCGCGGGAAATTCGGGTTTGGAATGGCACGCTGACACCTTGTCAGCCTATATCGAAAATCCCCGTGCATTCGCCTCGGGCACAAGGATGAGCTTTCGCGGTCTGAAAGACCCGGAAGACCGGGCCAATGTGATTGCCTATTTGCGAGGGTTTTCAGACAACCCTCGGGACATTCCCGAAGCGGACCCAACCGCGAAAGGCACGGACCATTCCGTCGATCCAGCGATCCTGGCGATTCAGGGAGATCCCGAATACGGCGCATATCTCAGCAGCGAATGCACGACGTGCCATCAGATCGAGGGAAGTGACGAGGGTATCCCGTCGATCGTGTATTGGCCCGACGAGGATTTTGTCGTCGCCATGCACGCATACAAGGACAAAAAGCGGCCACACCCGGTTATGCAAATGATCGCCGGAAGGCTGAGCAATGACGAGATCGCGGCGTTGGCCGCATATTTCAATAACCCAGAGTGATTGTGCCTAAGGGGAGGAAACGCGATGACACTCAATAGACGTATATTTCTAGGAGCCGCCGGGGTGGCGGCAGCCGGATTATCTGCACCGATGGTTCTGGCTCAGGGCAGGCCCCGGGTCGTTGTTGTCGGCGGCGGTGCAGGCGGCGCTACGGCTGCCCGTTATATTGCGAAGGACAGCAAAGGTGAGATCGACGTGACGCTGATCGAGCCGTCGCGGACTTACTACACCTGCTTCTTCTCGAACCTGTATCTTGGAGGGTTCCAGGAACTTTCCGATATCGCGCACAGCTATGGAACGCTTGCTGCCGACTATGGGATAAACGTGGTCCACGATTGGGCCATCGGTGTTGACCGCGATGCCAAGACTGTATCCTTGGCCGGGGGGGGCTCGGTCCCGTATGACAAACTGATCCTCAGCCCGGGTATCGATTTTGTCGACGGGGCTGTTGAAGGCTGGGACGTCTCGGCGCAAAACAAGATGCCGCATGCGTACAAGGCCGGCTCGCAGACAGAGCTTCTGAAAGCTCAGATCATGGCGATGCCCGAAGGCGGTACCTTTGCGATGGTTGCACCACCAAACCCGTACCGCTGCCCGCCCGGACCCTATGAGCGGGTCTCGATGGTTGCGCATGTTCTGAAAGCAAACAATCCCACCGCGAAAATCATCGTGGCGGATCCGAAGCCGAAGTTTTCGAAGATGGCATTGTTCCAGGAAGGCTGGGCAAACCATTACGAAGGCATGGTCGACTGGATCGGTGAAGACTTTGGTGGTGGAAATGTCTCGGTAAACCCGGACGCGATGACGGTGACCATCGACGGAGAAGAGACCAAAGTCGACGTCTGCAATGTGATCCCGGCGATGAAAGCCGGACGCATTGCCGAAATGGCCGGAGTGACCGAAGGCAACTGGGCGCCGGTCATTGCCGCGGACATGTCCTCCAAGGCGGATCCGGACATCTATGTCCTGGGCGATGCCAGCCAGCAGGGTGACATGCCGAAATCGGGTTTCTCGGCCAACAGTCAGGCGAAAGTGTGCGCGAATGCCGTGCGGGGCGCGTTGACCGGATCCAAGGTGTTCCCGGCCAAGTTCTCCAACACCTGCTGGTCGCTGATCGACACGGATGATGGCGTGAAGGTTGGCGCAACCTACGAGGCGACGCCGGAAAAAATCGCCAAGGTGGACGGCTTCATCAGCCAGACCGGCGAAGATGCCGATCTGAGAAAAGCAACGTATGAAGAGTCGCTGGGTTGGTATGCCGGTATCACCTCGGACATGTTTGGATAGAAGTTCTCGGGGGTTTTGACACGGGTCAAAGCCCCCGAAGCTCAATCTGAGAAACTGCGGCTCAGGAGGAGGATCAAGATCATGAAACACTTAATCATCACGGCCGCGTTTTTTGCGGTCTCTGCCAGTCAAGGGCTTGCCGAGGATATCATCACGACCCCCTTTGACGGAAGTTTTGATGATGCCACCTTTGCGGTCGAATCCGCCATTGTCGGGCAGGGGTTGGTCATCGACTATGTGAGCCACGTTGGCGAAATGTTGAACCGAACGGGCGCTGATGTCGGCAGCGACAAACAGATATTCGCGGCGGCGGACATCTTTATTTTTTGCTCGGCAAAGATTTCGCGAGAGGTGATGGAAGCTGATCCGATGAATATCGGCTATTGCCCATACGGGATTTTCGTGGCCGAGGACGATGACGGGGTGAAGGTCGGATACCGAAGCTATCCGGATGGCCCAATGCAAAAGGTCCAGACCCTGTTGTCTGGAATCGTTGAAGAGGCCGTTGGGGATTGAAATGAACTACCGGCAGTATTTTCGAGATCAATTAGATCTACTGAAACAGGAAGGAAACTACCGGATTTTTGCTGACCTCGAACGTCAGTGCGGCGCGTTTCCTAAGGCGCGCAGTTACGCAGGGGGTGGTCCCGAAAAAGTCACTGTCTGGTGCTCGAACGACTATCTTGGAATGGGACAGCATCCCAAGGTTCTTGCGGCCATGCACGAGGCGATCGACAAATGCGGTGCAGGTGCCGGTGGGACGCGGAATATCTCGGGGACCACGCACGAACATGTGCTGTTGGAGCAGGAGCTTGCGGACCTTCACGGCAAGGACGCAGCATTGCTGTTCACGTCCGGCTATGTATCCAATTGGGCGGCCTTGGGAACCTTGGCGTCCCGCATCCCCGGCATCACGGTACTGTCCGACGAATTGAACCACGCCTCGATGATCGAGGGGATTCGTCACAGCCGTTGTCAAAAGCGGATCTGGAAGCACAACGATCTTGAAGACCTTGAAAGGCAACTTGCGGACTTGCCTGCAAATGCGCCCAAGCTGATCGCGTTTGAAAGCGTCTATTCCATGGATGGCGATATTGCACCGATTGCCGAGATCTGTGATCTGGCGGACCGATATGGCGCGATGACCTATCTGGATGAGGTTCACGCGGTCGGGCTGTACGGTCCGCGCGGCGGTGGCATCGCCGAGCGCGAGGGCCTGATGGACCGCCTGACCGTGATCGAAGGGACTTTGGGCAAGGCGTTCGGCGTGGTCGGCGGGTACATCGCGGCGTCGAAGGAGCTTGTCGATTTTGTCCGATCCTTTGCCAGCGGGTTTATTTTCACCACTGCTTTGCCTCCGGCCGTTGCAGCAGGAGCTGCGGCTTCGGTGAAGCACCTGAAGCAAAGCAATGCAGAGCGGCAACAGCACAAAAAGCGCGTGCGCGAAGCCCGGGACAGGCTGGACGATCTGGGTATTCCCCATACACCGAACCCAAGCCACATCATTCCGGTCATGGTCGGCGATCCGGTCAAGTGTCGATTCATTTCGGATGTGCTGATGCGTGACTATGGGATCTACATCCAGCCCATCAACTATCCAACTGTTCCCAAAGGAACGGAACGTCTGCGGATTACGCCGTCGCCGGTGCACACCTGTGAAGACGTGGACCGGCTGGGATCAGCATTGGGCGAGTTGTGGACGCAATGCCAATTGGCACGCAGGCCAATGGCTGCGCAATGACACTGACGAATTGACCAAAGACAAGGACGCACACGCAACGAAGTGAGAGTTTCTGTCCATGGAGAGGCTCATCGATTTGCTGGGAGACCCGGGCACCCTGGCGTTTGCCGGAGTGCTGGTCGGTATCTTGTTCGGCGTGACGGCTCAGAAGTCTCATTTTTGTTTGCGCGCATCGACGGTGGAAGTCGCCGAAGGTAAGTTTGGCCCCCGCTTGGCGGTTTGGCTGATCGCCTTTACCGCGGCACTGACGCTGGTACAGGCGCTTGTCTCGCTTGAATTGCTGGACCTTTCCGAGGCACGCGCGATCGCGTCAACCGGCAGCCTTAGCGGTGCGATTATTGGTGGGGCGATGTTTGGCATCGGCATGGTTTTTGCGCGTGGATGTGCCTCTCGCCTGCTGGTCTTGGCCTCGTGCGGCAATCTGCGTGCACTTGTGACAGGGTTGATTTTGACCTTGGTGGCTCAGGCCGCCTACACAGGAGTACTCAGCCCGGCCCGTGAAGCGATTTCCGGTCTGTGGACCATCTCGGGAGGCGCAGAGCGCGATCTTGCAGAAATAATCGGGCTTTCACCACCGGCCTATACAGCCGTTGCCGCAATTGGATTTGTTCTGGCAATTGTGTTTGCTTTTCATAGAAATGTCGCACCTGCAAAGATCGTGACAGCCGCAGGCGTGGGCGGGGCAGTGGCGCTTGGGTGGTTCATGACATATTCCATCGCGCAAGCTTCTTTCGAAGTCGTGCCTGTGTCTTCAGTGACGTTTACCGGCCCGGCCACAGACACGCTGATGGCGTTGGTTGCAGAGCGAAATGTGGTGCTGTCTTTCGGCATCGGCCTTGTTCCCGGCGTGGCCATTGGCGCAGCAGGATCTGCCATCATTTCCGGCGAGTGGAAGATCGAACGTTTTGGCTCGGATACCCCGATGGAACGTTACCTGGTCGGAGCTGTCCTCATGGGGTTCGGAGCGATGCTTGCCGGAGGTTGCGCCGTGGGCGCCGGGCTTTCAGGCGGGTCCGCCCTGTCATTGACAGCCTGGCTTGCCGTTTTCTTCATGTGGGTTGGGGCGATAGGCACGCACAGGTTTTTGATGCGTCTACCGGTACTACAGCATTCCTGACTTACTCGAACTCCATCTGTTCGAAAACGCGCCCGGCATTCTTGGTTGCCAGTTCCTCGTACGTGTCCAGATGGGCATAGGGGGACTGATCGACATAGTAGGCTTCGGTCAGATCGCCGCCTGCATCCATATGCTCTTGAATCCTGGTTCGCAGGTACACCAGGTAATCGCGTGTATAGCGGCGCACCTGATCCATATTCGTGGGATGACCGTGCCCGGGAATGACATATGTGGCATTCAAAGCCTCGAACTCGTTGTCCCAGGTTTCCAGCCATTCCGCGGTATAGGTATCCTGAAAGATCGGCAGCATGCGCTCGTGGAATGCCATGTCACCCGCGATGACAAGGCTTTGGTTCGGCAGCCAGATCGAGATATCGCCGGGGCTGTGGGCCGGTCCGAGGTATTTTGCTTCGATCCGGAAGTCGCCCATCTCAACCACGTATTCATCATCGAATGTCTCGGTTGGGCCTGCCAGAAACGTCCCCTCTGCCTTGTCCTGATTGTATCGTTTCATTCCTTCCAGAATCTGAGGGCCATACTCCTCGAACTCAGCTGCTGCATCCGAATGGGCGACGATTGGAACACCGATTTCTGACCAGTAGGCATTGCCAAGCATCGCGTGCCCCTGACCGTTTTCGTTGAAGACAAGCGTGACCGGCTGATCCGTAACCGCCTGAATTTCCTTGTGCAGCGCCTCGGCAAGGACATAGGCCGCACCGCCGTTGACAACGACCACGCCTTCACCGGTCAGGATGAAGCTCAGGTTGTTGTTGTGACCAGAGTTTTCGTAGGTCGGCGGAGCGGTTGCGCCAATGGCGGAATAGACGCCAGGAATGAACTCGACCGGCTTGGAATACAGAACGCTTTGCGGATACTGGTCAGCAATATCCTCGCTTGCCCAAGTTGGCGTGGCGAAAGCAACCGCAATCATGAGTGATCGTATCATGACGCCTCTCCAATGAACCTGTAGGCCGAACCGGTCTTTTCGACGCGGCCAATTCCTCCGTTCGGCAGGTGGAAGCCAATCATTCTCATTTTCTCTTCGGAAATCTGATCCAGAAGTGAGTAACGCGCAGCTGCGGCGACCTGGGGGTCCTGATCCGTTCCACTGTGCCAATCGGGGTGTTCAAAGGCCACGTGCGGATTTCCGAGCGCGTCGCCTACGACCATCACGGACTCATTCCCATTTCGAAGCTCAAAAGCCATGTGACCGGGCGTGTGCCCAAAGCTTGCCCGTGCCGCAATGCCCGGAAGTATCTCTTGCCCATCCTCGAAGAACGCGACCTGATCCTCGATTGCTTCCAATCGCCGCTTGGCACCGGCCGCGAACGCGGTGCGATCTTCACCTATCGTGTCCACCGTTGAGGGGTTCCACCAGTAATCCCATTCTTTGCGTCCAATGAGGTGCGTCGCATTTGGGAAAAGCAGGTCGTCGAACTCATCCAGAACACCCCAGATATGATCCGGGTGCGCGTGGGTGAAAACCACATGCGTGACACTTTCGGGCGACAGGCCGATTGCTTCAATAGTTTCCATCAGTTTGCCCGATGTGGGCATGAAGTCCGGCCCCGCTCCAGCATCGAACAGCACGGTGTTTTCATCATCTCGATAAAGCGTGACGTTGCACTCTGGCTCGTACTTGGTCGCGTCCGTTTGATTGCGGGTCAGAAATTGCTCGACCTCCTCCTTGGGCAGGGCTCCGAAAACAACATCAGGTGGCAATGACAGGTATCCGTCTGACACGGTCGTAATTCGGGCTGAAGGTCCGAGCCGCAGCTCTGCCTGCACGATCTTGGCTTGAGTTCCAAGTGCCGCAAGGCACGTGGCATTGAACAGGAAGCTGCGTCGGGACAAAGAAATTCCATTCATACGCAATCATTAAAATGAATATTATTATTTGTAAACGATGGAAGTACCTACAAAGGATCATCCTAGACGTTGGAAAACCGGCCGGGTCTTCTTTGTGAATGGGCGAAGAACGGTTTTCAGCGGTGGTAAATGGAGACGACACCAAGGTCATGCGCAAAGTGAACGTGCAGCGCAATCCGCGCCATGATGGTTTGCCGAGGAAGAGATGATGTCGGAAAGGCGATTGTTACGTGACCTCGAAACAGGGGAGAGGCCCAGCCGCAGAACGACTGCGATGGCAGAACCAGCTTTCCACCGAAAAATCACGGTTCATCTGCGTCAAAGCGCATTGTTCTCATCCCGCTGTGCTTGTAAGGAAATTGCACGGCCCCAGGGGCTGCGCCGTGCGGGCGTGATGGAATGGTAGACATATCAGACTTAAAATCTGAAGGGCGTATGCCCGTGTGGGTTCGAGTCCCACCGCCCGCACCAAAAAACCGTATAAGCGTTTTTGAGAAAACAAATAAAATATGGCAACTTTCGTGCCCCACATTCTGCGCCACACTTGTTGAGGTATGCTTGCCAATCAGGCGGCCTTTTCTTCCATTAGACTTTCCAGTTCAGCAACCTTCGCCAGATTGACGCCTGTGCCCTAGTGAATCATCAATTTGCGGTCTTTCTTGGTGCACAAGAACGATTGATCCGATTGAAATGGCGTGTAGACCATTCACTAGTGATCCAGGGAGGAACGCATAGGCTCTGAAACTCGATCAGTCTGGAGCCTGGTTTTCGCTTGGCCTACAGTGTTGCTGGGCCTCTCCAACCGAAAAAGGAGCTCCTATGTCCCGACTTTCAGAACGCACAGACTTTGCCACCGAGATCTGCAGGCAGGCTGGGGTAGTGGCCAAAAAGTTCTTTGCAGATCGGGTCAATCTTGTCGTTGATCAAAAAGGCGCTCAGGACTGGGTTAGCGAGGCGGACAGGAGCGTTGAGACTTTCATTCGTCAAAAGATCGCGGAAACTTGGCCCAAAGATGGCGTTTACGGTGAAGAACATGGCGCGGTAGCGGGAGAGAGTGGCTTTGACTGGGTTATTGATCCAATTGATGGAACCACGAATTTCGTGAACGGTATTCCAGCATGGACCATTGTTCTTGCTGGTGTCACCAACGGCCAAACGGAGATTGGCGTGATCCATGATCCAAACGTGGATGAAACATTTGTCGCAACGCGCGGAGAAACAGCGACACTTAACGGATCACCGATACGCGTCGCTTCAGGAGTGCCGTTGCGCGACGGAACTGTGGCCGTAGGATACTCGAACCGGATTGAAAGCCGTCATGTTTTACCCGTGATCGAGGATCTGATCGAGCACGGGGCGATGTTTCACAGAAATGCCAGCGGAGCGCTTTCGTTGGCCTACGTCGCTGCCGGACGCCTTTTGGGTTACGTCGAGGAACACATGAATGCTTGGGATTGTCTGGCTGGGCAATTGCTGGTCGCGGAAGCGGGCGGCGTTGTCGAGGATCAGAACGCCGATGCGATGATCCGAGACGGCGGACGCGTAATCGCAGGCACACCAGATGTGTTCGAGACGTTGCGTGAGATCGCAGAAAACGCTTGGAGCGCTTAACGTCTAGGTAAAAGAGACCCAACCTGATTCAGGTTTGAGCGTCGCTAGATCAGCCTGCCAGAAATGGCCTTGCGAGGGCTGGTCATACTTGCGGTCTATCGAACAATCCGAGAGTGCGCACCAAAGCAATGTGCCTACTGCCCCGTGTGTCGCGATTGCAAGATCCCCGGCATGATGCGTATGGATTATTTCTGTTACTGCGCGATGAATGCGTTTCTGCGCCTCGACAGCTGTTTCCCAACCGCGATAGCTCGTATACGGCTGAGCAAAGAAAGCATCGGCCGCGGCCTCAAAATCGTCCCGAGGCAAGTAACCGGTTGCGCTGCGGTCGTTCTCACCAAGACTCAAGTTGCAATTCACGGGTAGCGCTCGTGGTGCAGCAAGAATCTCACCTGTTTCGCGGGCCTTCCGCTCGCCACTGGTCCATATCTGCGTCACGTTGGACAAGACTTCACTGGATGCAAACTCAGTAGCGCGTTTGCGGCCCACAGCATTCAAGCCCCACTCAGTTATCGGGACGGCCGGATCGATTGCGACCTCGGGGTGCGTAATGATAATGAGTTTCGGCATTTAATCCGGCAAAAGAACGGGGCCTTTGTCAGCAAAGCCCATTTTGATTTCGGTGCCAGGATCAAGCGGCGCATCGACGTCATCGTGTACGGCAAAAACCTGACCGAATTCACCGGTCAGCGTGTATTCCATCCGAACGCCGACATAGGTCGCCTTGGTCACCGTGGCTGGAATGCCTTTGTCTGAGCCGATGACCAGACGTGAGGGGCGTACGGCGATGGTCGCAGGTCCTTCGGACAAACCTCGACGTGGTAGCGTGTGGCGATACCCTTCTATTTCTATCGTTGCCGCGTCGCCATTGATTTCGACGATTTGGCACTCCAAAAGGTTTGCCTCGCCTATGAAATCAGCGACAAATCGGTCGTTCGGGGCGTCGTAAAGCTGGCGTGGGGTGCCCATTTGGGCGATTGCTGCGTTGCGCATGACGACAATCTCATCCGAGACCGCCAGTGCCTCCTCCTGATCGTGGGTCACGTAGACAACTGTCAAACCAAGATCTTGCTGGATTGCCCGAATATCCTCTCGCACCTGACGGCGAAGCTTGGCATCGAGGTTGGACAGCGGCTCGTCGAACAGCAGAACCTGCGGCTCAAGAACCAGCGCGCGGGCGACTGCAACACGCTGTTGTTGACCCCCTGACAGTTCAGAGGGAAGACGGCTGTCGAACCCCTGAAGCCCAACCAGTTCCAGCCCATTCAGAGCGCGGCTGCGGGCTTCATCCTTTGCAAAGCCCGAGAATGTGAGGCCATACATCACGTTTTCCAGTACGCTCATGTGAGGGAAAAGCGCGTATGACTGGAACACCATGGATACGTCACGGTCGGTTGCGGGCAATTTGGTCACGTCTCGATCTCCGATCAGGATCTTGCCCGAGCTTGCCATTTCCAACCCGGCAATCATGCGCAGAGTCGTTGTTTTCCCACAGCCTGACGGGCCAAGCAGTGTGACGAGCTTTCCCGCCTCGACGTTCAGGTTGATGTTGTCGACGGCAACGACATCCTTGCCGAACACTTTCGACACGTTCTCAAAGCGTACCGGGGCGGCCTTGGAACCGATTTTGGTGTCGGTCATGGCGATGTCTCCGTAGCGTGCTGCGTGCGTCGGCCAATCTGGACCCGACCGACGAGAAGTTGCAATAAGCCGACCGCCGCGAGCATCACGAAGATCAGCGTCGTCGAATAGGCGATCGCAAGGCCATAGTCGTTGTTCTCGACCCGACCGATGATGTAGCTGGTCGCCATGTCATATTCTGCGCTGACCAGAAAGATGACGGCCGAGATCGCCGTCATGGCGCGCACAAAGCTGTATACAAGCGCGGCAAGTATCGCAGGGCGCAACAGCGGCAGAATGATATTTCGGAACGTCTGCCACGAGTTTGCACCAAGGGTCAGCGAGGATTCATCAAGGCTGCGGTCAAGCTGCGACATGCTCGCGATCCCCGCACGAACGCCGACCGGCATATTGCGGAAGATGAAGCTGACAACGAGAATGACACCCGTACCCGTGATTTCAATTGGCGGAACGTTGAAGGCCAGGATGTAGCTGACGCCGATCACTGTCCCGGGGATAGCGAAGGACAGCATTGTTCCAAATTCGAAAGCGTTCTTGCCTGCAAAACTTTGTCTTGTCAGCAGATAGGCGGTCACCAGGCCAACGGCGGCAGTCAATGGCGCAGCAATGGCCGCGATGGTTATGGTGGTCCAGAAACTGTCCCAAGCTGCCCCGGTCCAGCGAATACCCTCTTCTTCGAAGCGGACCGAGAATGCAGTGATATAGTGTTTGATCGTCAGCGAGTTATCGACGCCCCACAGCTCGACAACACTGCCGTAAATGATCATCGCGTAGACAACAATTGTGAACAGCGCCCAGCCCAGAGCGATGAGCAGCACCGGAACAGAAAGGCCAGTGGGCATCAGTGGATGAACGCCGGCATCCCCTTTGCCAGTGACGGTTGTATAGCTTTTCTTCCCCAGCCAGACACGCTGCGCGTAGAAGGCGGAAAGAGTAAAGAACAGCAGCACCATGGCCAGAACCGCGGCCCTGCCCTGATCGTACTGAGCGCCGACGATGGCAAAGAATATCTCGGTCGAAAGCACGTCGAAATTCCCGCCCAATACAAGCGGATTTCCGAAATCGGCCATGCTTTCGATGAAGCCCAGAAGAAATGCGTTCGCAAGACCAGGCCGCATCAGGGGCAAGGAAACCGTCTTGAATGTCTGCCATCTGCTGGCGCGGAGCGTTTGCGCCGCTTCTTCCATCGACGGAGAGACACCTTCAACCACACCGATCAGAACAAGAAACGCAATTGGCGTAAACGCGAGTGTCTGCGCGATCAGGATGCCCGGCATTCCGTAAAGCCAGCGTGTCGGTTGCGTGCCGAACAGTTCGGCAAAGAACCGGGTGACAGAGCCGGACAGGCCAAAAAGCAGGATCAGCGCCAGTCCGATCACGAATGGCGGGGTGATTATTGGCAGAACGGTCAGAGCCCGCAGCGCGCGCTTGTAGCGAAAGCCCGAGCGCGTCACGACAAGTGCAAAGCAAAGACCCAGGACCGTGGTGATGACACCAACGAGGATGGCGAGGAACAGTGAATTCCAGGCTGCGCCACAACGCGCGCCCTGAAAACACCCCAGACCCCACAGTCGATCATCGAAAAACTTCGAGAAGAAGACCGCGATGGAATACGCGCCGTCTTCGGTGATGAAGGCAGCGAAAAGCATCTTCGCGATGGGAAAAAAGACAAACGCGGTGACAATTGTAATAACGCCCCCGATGGCGCTTACGACAAAGACGTCACCGTTAATGGCACCCCTTGCCGCAATCCCCTGAGTAAGCAGGAACAGAAAGCTCGAGGCGCATATCATCGCGCCATAGCCCATGCCAAACTGACGGTCGCCAAGTTCGCCAAACATCGCCTCCAGCCAATTGAAGTTGAAACCTCTGATGCCAATGCTGAACCCCTGAGCGATCAGCCAGCCAAAGCCAAGCGCCCCTGACAGGATCAGTATGCGGGCGTAAACTGGATCAGATTTGGTGCGCTTCAACACCAGAAGCGGCAGGGCGAGTGCGATCAAAAGCGGAGCGAGCCAAAGTCTTTCACCTTGCCCAATCAGAAACGCAGCGGGGGCGTAATCCTCATCGAATGGATAGCCGTCCAAAAGCCACTCGAACGACCAAAGGCCGCCGTCGACCATGTACCAAGGTAACAGGCAGAATCCGACCCACCCGGCCGTGATCCAGAAGACCAGGACCGGATGGGTCGTTTTTGAAGTCTGGTCAGTCATTTACTGCGGCAGAGTCGAAACCTCTTCGTCCCATTTCTGCAACAGACGCTTCCGTTCGTCTGAGGACCCATACTTTTTGAAGTCATAATCAATCAGCTTGATCTGACTCATGTCTGGCGCGCTCTCCGAAGTTTTTGCGTTCTTGTTCGACGGTACCTGAAACGCGTTGACCTGAAGAGCAAGATTCTGAGCTTCTGGAGACAGCGCCCAGTCATAGAACTTTTTCGCCTCTTCTACGTTGCGCGCCCCTTCAATAATCGACATCGAGCCGATTTCGTATCCCGTGCCCTCGCACGGCGCGACGACCTTAATCGGGAATCCTGAAACGGCCTGCTTCACGGCGTCATGCATGAAGACGATACCAATGGTGTTCTCACCACGACCGGCGGCCTTGATGGGCGCGGACCCGGACTTGGTATATTGGTTGATGTTCGAATGCAGACCCTTCATGAACTCAAAGCCTTCGTCCTCGCCAAAGATCTGAACCATCGACGCCAGCGTGGTATAGGCCGTACCTGATGAGTTCGGATTCGCCATCTGAACGTGGCCTTTGTATTCTGGCTTCAGCAGGTCTTTCCAACAGGCCGGTTCGGGCAGGTTGTTTGCAGCGATAAGATCGGAATTGTAGCCGTAGCCAAGTGCGCCTGAATAGATGCCGATCGTCTTGTTGCCCGCGCTTTCTGCCTGGGATATCGCCCAATCATGAAGCTGGTCGCGCATCGGCGAAATGTATTCCATCGTCAAGCCCTCTTCGGCGGCCTGCAAATGCGGATCACCCGTACCGCCCCACCAAACGTCTCCTTTCGGGTTCGAGCTTTCGGCGCGTATTTGTGCAAAGGTCTCCCCTGACGACTTCCGGGTCATGTTGACGTCGATGCCTGTCGCATCTTCAAAGCTGCGCGCCATCAGTTGGCACCAGTCTTCTTGCGCCGAACAATAAAGTGTCAGCTTGTCGGCCTGTGCCGCCGACAGTGACGCAGCCAGGGCGATCACCGATCCAACCGTGGTGGATATCAATTTCCTCATTTTCTTCCTCCCTTTGAGCTTGATGCGTCCGGGTTTCCCGGTTCTTTCATGCCCTTCCTCATGCAGCCTGTCGAAGTTTCTTTATGACAATTTTGACTTCTGGATTGTCTGTCAGATTGTTCAGTAAATCTGACAGGTCGCTTTCTTGAACCAACTTTGCGGCCTTTGCCGGTGAAAACCAGTGACGCGTACGTTCACCTTTTTCCTTCCAGCGTCGCTTCAGCTTTTCGACGACCATCGGATAAAGGGTGACGCGGCAGCGAACGCTGCTTTGCCCCTCGTACCGTTTATCATAGAAAAAATGACCGATTGGCCGTTTCGATATGGTGCCGACGGCGCCAGCTTCTTCTTGCGCTTCGATTTCAGCAGCTTGCCATGGTTTTTTGCCGTCCATTAGCCAGCCCTTCGGGATAACCCACCGGCCGGTGTCCCGCGAAGTGACCATAAGAACGCGCAACTTGCCAGTCTTGTCCCAGCGCATCGGAAGCGCCGCAATCTGATCTGCCGTTTCGCTGTCGCTCATGCCGCCTCTCAATGCCACACGATCAAGAACCAAAAGGAAGCTGTTTTGTTGGCAAGTTGGCCGGTCAACGCTTTGCCTTGGCTCGTATTCTGAGTTTTATCAGCCTGTGCATCTTTGCTTTGCGCTTCGAAATACTTGTGTTCGCTAGAATTCTCACAACCTTCCGAGGGTTATGCAACAAAAAATATTGCAATATGACCGAAAGCCCACAAAAGTGGGTTTCGAAACCTAGTCGGGTCGTCGGATGTCCAAAACTAAAACGCGCGGCAAAATGTCTGAAAAGAACCACAGCCGGGTAAAGAAATCCGACCGGCGCCAGCAGATATTGCTGGAGCTGAAGCTGCGCCCGCACGTTCGCATCAACGAACTGGCGCAGCGTTTCAACGTCTCCACCGAGACGGTTCGCAGAGATTTCGATGCTCTGTCGAATGATGGCTTGATAGCGCGGGCACACGGGGGGGCATCGGCCGCCGCGCAAGGGCACTATCCGGGTCTGGATGAACGAACAAACGCACAGGTTGAGGAGCGCGAACGCATAGGTGCCACAGCGGCAGAACTGATCCAGAGCGGTGAAACGGTCATGATCGATTCCGGCTCGACCACAATCGAAATGGCACGTGCACTGGCTTATATTGGCACATCCTGCACCGTAATCACCAATTCCATTCCCGTAGCCATGACCCTTGGCCATGGGGCTGCACAAGTGCTGTTATGCCCGGGGGAATACTTGGCAACTGAGTCTGCAACGATCGGAACCGAGACGCTGGAGTTTCTGTCCCGTTTCAACGTCGACAGGTGCATGATCGGTTCCTCGGGGTTTTCGACCGATGGACCTTCAGAAACAGTGCGCGGCTTTGCGGCAATAAAGAGGGCAATGCTGTCGCGCGCCGATAAACGTCACCTTCTTGTTGATTCCGGGAAATTCGGCCGGAAAGGCCTGTCTCAAGTGGGGGGCCTTGACGACCTGCATTCAATAATCACCGACAAAAAACCAACAGGAGAATTGCATAACGCCATTGAAAGCGCCCGGGTCGACGTTCTCGTCGCCGGGTAGATATGAAATGACTGATTAACGGCGGATAAAAAGCACCGCACTTGACTGGGAGGAAAACATGAAGATCGATATCAAACTATTGCTTGGGGCATCTGCAATCGCGCTCATGTCGATAAGTGGAACGGCGTCGGCGCAGGATTGTCCACGCGGTGACTTGGACGAGCGTTTTTGTGATGCCGACGGGGATTTGATCGCGGATATCCCCACAGATCCCTCCGAGCAGATAGATCCTGACACTTTGATTTTTGCCTATACGCCGGTTGAAGATCCCGCCGTATACAAAACCGCGTGGTCAGATTTTCTTGACCATTTGAAAGCAGAAACTGGCAAGGACGTCGTCTTTTTCCCTGTTCAAAACAACGCGGCCCAGATCGAGGCGATGCGTTCGGGGCGTTTGCACATTGCAGGCTTCAATACCGGTTCCAACCCACTGGCGGTAAACTGCGCCGGGTTCCGCCCCTTCACGATCATGGCTTCGAAGGACGGAAATTTTGGTTACGAGATGGAGATCATCACCTATCCAGGTTCGGGCATCGAAAAGGTCGAAGACATCAAGGGGAAGCAACTGGCTTTCACATCGCCTACATCCAACTCGGGATTCAAAGCGCCCTCGGCGATCCTGAAAAGCGATTTTGATCTTCTGCCAGAACGCGATTTCGAACCTGTCTACTCGGGCAAGCACGACAACTCGATCCTGGGTGTCGCCAACAAGGATTACCTGGCGGCTTCGATCGCGAATTCGGTAAAATCCCGGATGATCTCGCGCGATGTGATCAAGGAAGATGATGTCGTTACGATCTACAAGTCGCAGACCTTCCCGACCACAGGGTTTGGGACCGTTTACAACCTGACGCCCGAGTTGCAGGAAAAAATCCGCAACGCGTTTTTCAATTTCGAATGGGAAGGCACGACACTGGAGGCGGAGTTCTCGAAATCGAACGAAGGCCAATTCCTCGAGATGACCTATCAGGAATTTTGGGACGTCATTCGTAAAATTGACGCGGCAAATGGCGTCTCTTACGCCTGCCAGTAATTTTTGGCTCAACCGGCGGGCCTGAAAGGGCCCGCTGTTCACCCTAATCTGGGGCATTTCATGCTGCGTCTTCAAAAGCTGACGAAAACATACAAGACCGGAGATCAGGCGCTGAAGGCCATCGATCTTGAGGTTCCAAAAGGACAGGTTCTGGCGTTGATCGGGCCCTCGGGCGCGGGCAAATCTACCATGATCCGTTGCATCAACCGCTTGGTTGAACCTTCAAGTGGCGGTGTCCTTCTGGATGACGTTGACGTGACCAAGCTCGGATCGGGCGCGCTGCGGAAAGCACGCCGCGAAATGGGTATGATCTTTCAGGAATATGCTTTGGTTGAACGCCTCACTGTGATGGAAAACGTATTGTCCGGCAGGTTGGGATACGTGGGATTCTGGCGCAGCTTCCTAAGACGGTATCCGCAATCGGATGTGGACGAAGCCTTCCGCTTGCTCGATCGGGTGGGGCTGTTGCACATGGCGGACAAACGGGCGGATGAACTGTCAGGTGGTCAACGCCAAAGGGTGGGCATCTGCCGCGCCTTGATTCAAAACCCGAAACTGTTGCTGGTTGATGAGCCAACTGCGTCGCTGGACCCCAAAACCAGCCGTCAGATAATGCGGCTGATCACCGAGTTATGTCAGGAACGCGGATTGGCAGCCATCATCAATATCCATGATGTGGCGCTCGCTCAGATGTTTGTTCCCCGCGTCGTGGGACTCCGCTTTGGCGAAATTGTGTATGATGGACTTCCCACCGGCCTTACCCCTGAGAAGCTGACCGAGATCTATGGGGAAGAGGACTGGGAAGCAACCATCGAAAAAGTGGACGAAGATGAAGATGTCGAGGCCGCAGAATGAGCCACCGAGAACTGGACGACATGCTGGGAAAAGGCTGGCGTAAGCCTGCCTTTGTCAAGAACCCAGTGCTCCGCTGGGCATTGCTTCTTGGTTTTTTCGCCTATCTGATCGCAGCCTTTATGACCATCGAAGTCGATTGGGGCCGTGTCTATGAAGGGCTGGATCGGGGTTGGGCCTTTGTGCTTGCATTCACCAGCCCAGACTTCATTTCACGGTGGTCAGATATTTGGAGCGGCCTTCTGGAAAGTATCGTCATGACCGTGGCCGCGTCGGTCGTGGGTATCCTGATATCGATCCCGATTGGGCTGGGGGCTGCACGCAATATCGCGCCATTGCCAGTCTACATGATTTGCCGAGGCATTGTCGCGATAAGTCGGGCATTGCAAGAGATTATCGTTGCCATATTGCTTGTGGCGATCTTCGGCTTTGGCCCGCTCGCTGGATTTCTGACGCTTTCCTTCGCCACCATCGGATTTCTCTCGAAACTGCTGGCCGAAGATATCGAAGCCATGGACAAGGTTCAGGCCGAGGCGATCAAGGCCTCTGGAGCGCGTTGGCCACAATGGATCAACTATGGAGTTCAGCCGCAGGTGATGCCGCGACTTGTGGGCCTTTCCATGTATCGGATCGACATCAACTTCCGGGAAAGCGCGATCCTCGGGCTTGTGGGGGCTGGTGGAATTGGCGCGACTTTGAACACCGCATTCGACCGCTATGAATACGACACCGCGGCAGCCATTCTCATTCTTATCATCGGCATCGTGATGGCTCTTGAATACCTTTCGGGAATTATACGAGCGAGGGTTCAGTAATGCCGATACTTGAACGCGACGATGCGCAAATCTGGCGTCGCCGGACAACAGGTCAGAGCTTGGTCTGTTGGTTCGGCTGGCTGTTGGGCGCGGCAATCTTTGTTTACTGCTGGCAGCTGATCTCGGAATCGACCACTTGGTTTTTCGTCTGGGACGCGCCCCGCATCGCCAATGATATATGGACCCGGGCAACGCCTCCTAAATGGGAGTACATCACCCAGCTGGGTCGCCCGATTTGGGACACGCTAAACATCGCCACCCTGGGTACAATCATCGCCCTGTGCATGGCAGTCCCCGTCGCCTTTTTGGCGGCCCGCAACACCACGCCGTCCGCTCTGTTCATCCGGCCGATTGCGCTATTGGTCATTGTCTCGACCCGCTCCATCAACTCGTTGATCTGGGCGCTTCTTCTGATCGCGATTATTGGTCCCGGAGTGTTCGCCGGTGTCATAGCAATCGCCATTCGTTCAATCGGGTTTTGCGCAAAGCTTCTTTACGAAGCGATTGAGGAAATTGATCACGCGCAGGTCGAAGCAATCGCGGCGACCGGTGCTTCACGCTGGCAGGTCATGGCCTATGGGATCGTACCGCAAATCCTGCCCGCGTTTGCAGGCATTGCTGTTTTCCGTTGGGATATCAACATCCGCGAATCCACGGTGCTCGGGCTGGTTGGTGCTGGTGGCATTGGGTTGCAATTGTCGGCTTCGCTCAACGTTCTGGCTTGGCCACAAGTCAGCCTGATCCTGATTGTCATTCTCGTCGCGGTTATGATCAGCGAATGGGTTTCGGCGAAAGTACGAGGGGCCATCATTTGACCGGTTTCTCTGTGCAAGAAGCTTTTGACGCCTACGAGGCTGTGCGACATCGCCTGCCGCAAACCAGATCTACCGAATTGAGCTATCGCCAGGCGGACACGCTGGAGGACATAGCTCATGAGTTTGACGTGTTCCTCCTCGATGCTTTCGGGGTTCTCAATATTGGTGATACGGCGATCCCCGAAACGCCAGATCGGGTCAGGTCGCTGACAGCCGCCGGCAAACGTGTTCTGGTCGTGTCGAATGCCGCCGGGTTTCCCCACGCAACTCTTATGGAGAAGTACAACATGCTTGGTTACGATTTTGCTCCACAAGACGTGATCACCAGCCGGGCCACGTTGTTGTCTGAACTGAACGGCCAAAGTGATTTGCATTGGGGATTGATGGCGGCTCCCAGTGCCGGCCTTCGCGATCTGGAGGGGCTGAAACTGTCCTATCTGGAGGATGACCCGAAGCCCTACGAAACCGTCGACGGGTTCTTGTTGATCGGGTCAGCGGTTTGGACTGAAGCACGACAAGCCATGTTGGAGGCCACTTTGCAAGAGCGTCCCCGCCCGGTATTGGTCGGCAACCCTGACATTGTCGCTCCGCGCGAGTACGGTTTTTCCAAGGAACCCGGTCTTTACGCGCACCGGTTGGCAGACCGGACAGGCGTCGCCCCTCAGTTCTTTGGAAAGCCTTTTGCCAATATCTATGATCTTGCTTTCCAATGTCTCGGGCACATCGACAAGTCTCGGGTTCTGATGGTGGGCGACAGCCTGCACACCGACATACTGGGCGCACGAGAAGCAGGCATAGCTTCCGCCCTCATCTCGGGATACGGTTTCTTCGCAGGGCATGATGTTAAAGCAGCGATCATAAAGGCAGGGATAGTCCCAAACTTTGTCGTAAGCCGGCCTTGATTCTAAGGCGTCACCCTTAGATGCGTTTTCCTGTTAACGCTTACTCGTATGTCGGCTGACACCGCGTGGCAAACATGCCGACCATATACATGCAGTGCCACGTGTGAGCGGCGGCTTTGGAAAACTCCTCCGCAACCACAGAACTCTGAACTCATGTCTGGATTGGACTGTTATCACACATCCCAACAAACTGACGTATCGGCCGCTTTGACCGCAATTCGCAGCATATCTCAATCAGGTTCACGGCCTCAGTCCACAGCGGGTTTCAGAAACCGTGTACTTTTTCCATTAGCTTTTTATGGGTTCTTTCGGGACCGTTCACAAGTCGCCGTCTATCTCATCGAATCAAGTCCCCGAACCAGCGACCGCGCGCACCGTCGCCGCGCAGCCGTTTCTTGAACCGATCAAACGCGATGAGCGCCATGTCCTCAAATGTCGGGTCGTTCGGGTTGTTTTCTGCATCAAGACGCCGGAGCTCAAGTTCCGCAATCGGATCGTCGTCGCGTTCCGTTTTAGAGGACCATTTTTTCGTTCTGTGCGCGCATCAAACAGGGACATGTCAGGGAAAGATCCAATCCCCCATCCTGGCGCTTGCCGTTGTCTTAGAACCGATAGAACCAGCGACTGCCGTTCTGCGACTTCTTGAGAAAGAGCCCGCCACTGTATTGAACAACGATACAAAGCGCGGCATTTATTACCTGCGCTGCTGATAGTCGGTTTTCGTCTCTTGCTTTAACTGCCCCACATTTTCAGCGCGGTGCTTTCCCAAATTCTGTTGCAGTGTCCTGCAGGTGACGGACTAATTTAATAATAATATTAAGTTCTTAGGGTCTATATGCAGCATGTTGTACAAGCCGCATTGTGCTCACCGCCCGTACCAAAAAGAATAAGAAAAATGCCGTGACTTATGTGTGCGTGGCAGAACGCACGGGAGCTGCAAAGCCCCCCATAATACTCTGCTGTGCAACTATGCTTAAACCGGAAACCCCAATTGTCGGATCAGTTTCCAAATGTCCCTGTTCGCGGCTGACAGCTGATCAACGACTGCTTCGATCTGGAGCAGAGCATTGTCGTCCACGGTATCTTCGCGGCCGAGTTTTATGTCGGTTTTGCGGTCAGCGATCCGCATAAGGATCGTTTTCGGGTTTCCGCTTTCAGGGTCGAAGGAATAGATGCAATGGTTGTACTTGTTGCGGATGCCAGAAAGCTTGGCCAGCCTTTGCGTATGTTCAAGGATCGGATCTCGGAGCTGGGCAGGGCGCCCTTCCATTTTTGCAAGTCTTTCAACCAGATCTATTCGCGCGCGGGTGGTGTTCAAAGTCAGAAAGATGATTACGGCCACGTCCTTGGACGTTCCAGTCAGGCCAGCGATCAGATGGATCAGCAGGCTCTCGGTGTTTGTCCACATGTAGTTCAGCCTGCCGACCAAAAGGATCAGGCGGTCGAACCGGGCTTCAAAGGGATCAGTCAAGGGCGGTCTGCTGCGCCTCATGAGGCGCAACCTCGAAATAGAAATGAGCAGCCGCCGTCCGGTTGCTGACGCCAATCTTTCCGACAACGTTATGCATGTGCAGCTTGACCGTGTGTTCCGTGATGCCCAGCTTGGCCGCAATCAATTTGTTGCTTTTGCCTTCTGAGACCAGTTGCAAAACCTGTTTTTCGCGGCGTGTCAGCTTGGAGTACTGTGCGTGCCGATCCGCGCCGTTGGATGTAATTGTCTCCCGTTGCCGTGGTCTCTCGGGCGCGCGCTGACAGGGGGTTGAAACACAGTCAGCCAGAAAGCTGGGAAGATAAAGTTCCTCGTGCATCAGCAGTCTGAGGATGGCGCGCCACGCGTCCGGTGCCACGTTCATCGGTAGAAAGCCAACATCTCCAAACTGCGCGCGGTTCCAGCCTTCGAACAGGTGCCGGGCCGATTCCTCTTTGCGATAGGCGAAGGCAAGACAGCCGGAACCTGCACTTTTGGTGTATGCATTTGGGCGCGCCAACAGGTCTTCGATCAACATCTGATCCACGACGACGATCTTGCCGCTGTCCGGAACACTTGCACGCATAGCCTCGAGTGTTTCGAAGCGAAAAGCGCGGACACCAAACTCGGTTTGAACGCTTCTTAGGGTTTGATTTGAATAGAATAGTTCTTTCCCGAGGAAGACAATTGAAAAATCTTCTGAATAAAAACTCTGATTGCCAGATTCATTGTTCAAAGACTCACTCATTATATTCCCTCACAAAACGGGGTTAATCGGAAATGGCTTTATCGAAATGGAATTACCGGTGTAAAAGTAGTTAACTAATCAAAGAATTACGTGAGGTTTATTGTAGCTGAAAACGTGATTTTCTACAACCAGACGGTATAGTTCAAGTGCCTTAGATATAGAACTATTGTTTAGGTTTTTCGGTGTGGCATTGTGTAACCAGCGGAAACAATTGCATTATTTTTTATTGCTTTCTTAATTTAGAACTTTTTGTTCCAGCCAGGCGAAAGTTCCGCAATATTCTCAAAATAAACATAAAAAACAATAGTTTATCCTCATCAGAACTTTCAGTTAGCTAGTCGCAAGCGTGCGTCGCTGCGAACATGGTCAGGCTTTAATTGTGAAAGCGTCTGTCCCTGCCGCGCCCGTTCCTTGCGCATTTCAGCATCGATTGTGAACGGCCGCGTATTCGGCTTAGCCGGGAAAGGAGGTGGCCTCAGAAAAACTACCGTGAACCGCATTCAGCGTGCTTGAACGCTGTGCGGGTATTTTAGTTTCAATCACGCCCGTTGCCGCTTTGTAGATGAATGGCGGTCAGGCGTTCCAGAAATGGGAATTTGTTATGAGACGCAATGTTAATAATACAAACGTAACGACCGTTGACGAAATCGTTGTCGAAAACCTGGATGCTCCGGTGGATGTTGAAATTCAGGTTGATGAAGCTCTTGTCGAAGCTGATGTGACTGCGCAGCAACAGCAGCAGGACCAGAATGTAGAGAACGCCAACGAACAGGGTCAGGATCAGGGTCAGGACCAAGGTCAGGATCAAGACCAGGGTCAGGATCAGGACCAAGGTCAGGATCAGGACCAGGGTCAGGATCAAGACCAGACGCTTAATGCCGGCGATAACACCAACGACAACTCCAACAGCAACTCGATCAATATCGATTTCGGTGGCGGTGAGTGGATTCCGCGCGACGATGATCAGGTTGATCTGGACCTCGGCGATTCGGCGACAGTGGGTGACGTGATCACTGCTGGTCGCGATCTGACCTATGATCCAGGCGATGACATGAATCTGGATATCTCGATGGACGGCGCCGGAACGGCAATGTCATCCGTGAACAGCCAGGTCGCCAGCCTGAGCGACGACGACACGCTTGATTCACCGACCGTATCCAACAACGCCGACTTCACCCAGAACGGCGATGCCAATGGTGGCACGGCAACTGCGGCTGAAGGTATCAGCTCGGATGCCGGCGGTGGAAAATCGGGCGACGGTGGAACCAGCTACGGTGGCGCGGCCGATTCATCAACCTTGGGCAGCCACGCGTGGGCTGACGGTGGCGATACCGGCAGTGCGGATGCCGATTCCAGCGCTGGTCGGGGCGGATCGACCGGTGACGCAAGCAATGCCAGCAATGGTGTTGGTATGGCGGGCGCAGGATCCGACGGTGACAGTGCCGGTGGAGATGGCGGTGCCGCAGATGGCTCAGCCTCGTCCGACAATGACGGCAGCACAAGTGCCGATGGCAGCGGAACCGGTGGAGCCGGCGGCAGCGCGGATTCGTTTGGTTTGGGTCTGGGCCTTGGTCTGTCCGGTTCGAACGCAGCCGGTAACGCAAACGGCGGCGACAGCGATTCCGACTCGACCGGAACCGGGACCGGAACGGCGGACAACGCTGCGGATGCGTCTGGTGCGGACGGTGGCGACGGTAATGCTGCGGCAGATGGTTCGGCTTCGAACACAAGCGACAGCAACACTGATGCAAATGATGCCACTGCGGGTGACAACACTGCGGACGGCTCTGCTGACAGCGGGGCAGACAGCTCGGCTGACGGCTCTGGCGGAACCGGAACCGGTGGTGACGGATCCGGCGGTGACGGCACTGGTGGTGACGGCACCGGTGGCGACGGCACCGGCGGCGACGGCGAAGGTGGATTCGGCGCGATGGTCGAAGCTGCAATCATGGCTCTGCAGGAAGAGCTGGGCATGATTGACGCCGAAGCAGGCGAAGGCGGCGACGGAACCGGCGGTGACGGCACCGGTGGCGACGGCACGGCCGGCGACGGTTCAGGTGGCGACGGCTCGGGCGGCGACGGCTCCGGTGGGACCGCTGACGCGGATTCCGATGCTCAGGGTGTTGGCGATCAGTCGGCAAGCGGGCCGGATATCGACCAGAGCCCGGGCGACGTGAACGGCGCGGCCAGCAACTCGCAAGACACCGACGGAAGCGGCGGTGACGGCGGGTCGAACGCAGCAGATGGCGCAGCGGATGCGGCCGGTACCGGAACATCGGCTGCCGACGGCGACGGCGGTGCGGGCGGTAGCACAACGCCAACATCATCGTCTACCGGCAACGGAGCCGGGTCTGCCGACGCGGCCAATACCGCAGGCAACGGCGGAGCTGCCGACATCTTCGGAGACGCCGACACAAACGGTGCGGCTGACAGCTTGGCCGAAGCAATTGCCGGATACGGCGGCGAAGGCAGTTCCGACAATGATGCCACATCGACTGGGTCGGGCGACGCAGCTGGTGCGGCTGACTCTGGCAACGGTGGTGCCGGTGGCGCATCCGCCGCGAACGGTGGAACCAGCGGAGCTTCGATGGGCACTGCAACGTCAGGCGATACCATGGGTGGCATGATCACCGGTGGTAACGGTGGCGGCGCCTATTCAGGTGACGGTGGTGCCGGCGGCAATGGTGGTGCCTGGGGCGCGAACAATGGTGGCGATGGCATCGTGACCGGTGAGTCCTATGCATCGGCGGCAGCTGTTGTTGATACGTCTGCGTTCAACCAGTCGATCATCATGGGCGCCAACGTCCTGGGCAACACGGTCGATACGACCATGGTGGGTGGTTCGATGAACATGTCCCACGCCAGCGACGACACGGACGTTTAAGTCAAAAGGCGGGGCTCGCATTTTCGGGCCTTGCTACCTTTCGAAAATGCCGGGGCCGCAAAACGCGGCCCCGGCCCAACTGAACCCAAAGCGGAAATTACGAGCCGCCGCGGGCAAAAAGGATAACCGACATGGCACTTGACGGTATTACGGAAACGATAGCGCATTTTGTTGGAACTTTTGAGCTTACGATAGAACAAGCCCGCCTGAGGGATCAGTACGAAGAATTCAGCGCCCTGAGGCGTAAAGCCGAAATAGACGGGCTTGACGAGCCTACCTCGATCAACATCAAAGCTGATCTGGATGTCCCGGCGGGCGAATACAAAGCCCTGCCATTCAATTTTCTTCCCTCTCAACCAGAACTTCCGTTGCCGAAGGCTCCTGTCGGGCCGGTGCATGAGTCGGTCATCATCCTCAATGGTGACAGCGCGGAATCCACGCGATTTGTTCCAGACAGCGTATCCGGCCCGTCTTCTGCACCGGAACTGATTATTCTGCGACCGGATACGGTGCCGCTGGGTTCGGCAATGACGTTCACCGTGCAAAAGGTGGTCATGCGCGACAACGACACGGTGGGGGAAGGGGACTTTCGCGATACCGAGGCGCTGATCGCCCAGGGCGAAGAGATGATGGACATGGCGCTGTCGCTTCATGCCATGGCAGCCCCTTCGCTTTCGCTCGCGGATTACAAGTCGACCGAAATGCTCGAGGCGCTGGCCGAACAGATGTTGGCCCCGGCAAACGCGAATATCGACGGGGTCACGGTACATCAGTTTCATGGCAATGATGCGTTGGGGGTGATCGTAAACGGTAAGTACGTTGAAGAAGCTCCGATATGGACAGACATCCTGCCTGCGTTCCATCAGCCGGATGAAGCCGGAGAGGATGAGGCAGAGGCCATGCTTCCGGCCGAGTGGGATCAGTCGAAAGATCCTGACTTTGACGACGGACACCTGGTCGTGACCGGAGGGAACCTTGCGATCAATGCTGTCTCGGCATCTGTAGGTTGGGTTGATGCCCCCTATATCGCCGTCGGAGGGCAGGCGATCAGCCTGACCGCCATCAGCCAGGTTGCGCTTGTGTCAGATTGGGATGTGGGGGCGCCGGGAACGGGCAGCGGCACCAATGTGATTCAGTCCTCGAAGATCGAAGTCGAAGGCCGAGATGCCCCCTGGCTGGACAATGGCGCCGGAACAAGCGGACAGCCTGACTTCATCGTTGTGGATTGGGTCCACGGGGATCTGGTTGTGGCCAACTTCGTCAAGCAAGTTATCGACGCCACGGATATCGACAACATACAGACCGAGATTTCGGCCGCATCGACCTTGTACGCGCTGGGCGACAACGAAATGTTCAATGTCACCGACATCGTGCAGCTGGGCAGTTTTTACGACCTGATCATGATCGACGGGAATATGATTTCCGTGGACATGTTGTACCAGACCAACGCCCTGATGGATGACGATATCATCAGCGGCGGTATGCCCGGCGCAATGGCCGGAGATGATGAAAACGTGATCATGAATGACGCGTCGGTCAAAACGGTAGGCGCAGATACACATCAGGATTTGCAGCAGAACCTGTCCGACGCCATGGCGCTTGATCAAACGGATGTGGATGCGTTGGAGAATGCGCTGCTCAACGATCCCTTGTTTGCAGGGATGGAGCAGTTGCGCGTGCTCAAGATCGACGGAGACTTGTTGCAGGTGAACATCGTTGAACAGGTCACCATGATGCTGGATCAGGATCAAATTGACCTGTCCGGTCCCAGTGCCGCCGATACCGATGTCGTCGCAGGCAGCAACGCCCTTTTGAACTCCGTCAATCTGACCAAAATGGGTGTGGATTCGACGGTCATGGCCGCTGACGGATCTTATTCTGACCTGCTGCTTCATCAGGCCAGCCTGATTGACGTGCCGGACAACCAGGAAATCACAGATATGACCAACGAGGCGATCGCCGCAATCATGGCGGACATGTCTGTGCCGCAACCGGATGCGGCCCTGGCACTGGACGCACAATCCACTGACACAACGACACCAGATGACGGCCTGCAATCCATGCTGGCCTGACCCCCCAAGTTTTTATCGAGTGACCAGAAGGTTTGTATATGTCGATTGTTTTTTCGTCGCGCCGTCCACTCTTATCCAGTCCACTGGACAGGCAGGGCGGTTTGGGCCCGAAGCGCCAGCGCGCAGACGGTGGGGCAGATCCAGCGACACAACGGGTCAAAGCCCGGTTGCACCTGACGCAGGAGATGCGCGTGTCTGAGTCAGATCCAGATTCGACGGTTGAAACCGAAGCGCCACAGCAATCCAAAGACCAAAAACACTCACGCGAACAACGGCGCGCTGATCCTCCCCATCAGCGTGCGCAGCCGCAACCCGCGCAAGATGAAGAGCCGGCGGGTGGCGGCAATGGGGTGGCCGATGCCGACGGCCCGGATCCGGCATCCGCCGGGGACTCGACTGCGCGCAAGACCCCCTCTGCACGCGCATCCGGTGAGAACGGCATAGGCACCACGATCGAGGCCAAGGCAAACCAGCCACTGTTGCAAACGAATTCCGGCGGCGGTGATGGGAACGGGCCACCCCAAACCTTCCACAAGCGCACCCCGCCCGAAGATTTCCAGCGCACGTTGCGCGTTTCGATGCGGGCGATCCGGCGCAATCTTGCGTTTGTTCTGGTCCTGACCTGCGCCACGAACATCCTGATCCTGGCGATCCCGATCTATCTGTTCCAGATCAGTGACCGTGTTCTGACCAGCCGGTCGCTGGACACGCTGATCATGCTGACGGCCATCGTTGCAGGGGCGGTGATCTTCCAGTCTGCTTTTGATGCGGTGCGGCGGTTCATGCTCATGCGGACCGGGGTCGAAGTGGCGGCCCGGCTGGGCGCACCGGTTCTGAGCGCGGCGGCGCATGCGTCGCTGCACGGAAACGGGCGCGAGTATCAGACATTGGGCGATCTGCAACAGCTTCGTGGTTTTCTGGTCTCGGGCACGCTGCTTTCATTTCTGGACGTGCCGTTTGCACCGCTGTTCATTCTGATGATCTTCCTTGTGCATCCGCAATTGGGCATGATCGTGGTGGTTACGGCGCTGATCCTGATGACGATTGCGCTTATCAACCAGAAAACGACTGCCAAGCCGTTTGCCGAGGCCAACAAGGCACAGTCCATGGCGAACCTGCATCTGGATTCGATGTCTCGCAACAGTCAGATCATTAATGCTCTGGCAATGATACCCGAGGCCGTGCGGATCTGGGGGCGGGATACCGCCCAATCGCTGACCTGGCAGGTGCGGGCACAGGACCGCAACGTGATCTTCGCTGCAATCTCGCGCGCCGTTCGCCTTTTGACGCAGATCGGAATTCTGGGTTGGGGCGCGTTTCTGGCGCTGCAAGGAGAGATCACAGGCGGTATGGTGATTGCGGCCTCGATCATTGCTGGGCGTGCCTTTGCGCCGATTGAAGGTTCGATTGAAGGATGGAACAGCTATCTGCTGACGCGCGGAGCTTACGGCCGGATCAAGGCGCTTCTGTCGACCTCGGCCCTGCAATACGAAAAACTGCGCTTGCCACGGCCCGAAGGTCGTCTGGATGTCGAACGTCTGCTTTATGTACCGGGCGGAACCAAACGCGTGGTTCTGAACGGCATCACGTTCTCGCTGGTTCCCGGCGAAACTTTGGCCATCATCGGCAATTCCGGTGCGGGGAAAACCACGCTTGGAAAAACTCTGGTGGGATCCATCCTGCCCACATCGGGCAGCGTCAGGCTTGACCTGATGGACATCCGAAACTGGGACCCGCGCCAGTTTGGCGAAAGCATCGGCTACCTGCCGCAGGATGTTCAGTTGTTCCCGGGCACGATCAAGGACAATATCGGCCGGATGCGGGCGGATGCCACTGACGAACAGATCCATGATGCCGCCGTTCTGGCCGATGTTCATAACATGATTGCAACGCTGCCGCAGGGATATGAGACCGTGGTGGCGGCTGATGGCTCGCCTTTGTCCGGTGGTCAGAAGCAGCGTATCGCACTGGCACGGGCGTTCTTCGGCAACCCCAGAATGGTTGTGCTGGATGAACCGAATTCAAATCTCGACGTCGCGGGCGACAAGGCGCTGGCATGTGCAATCGAACAGGCACGTCAAAGCAAGATCACCGTTGTCGTCATTACGCAGAAGCCAACGTTGTTGAATGTTGTCGACAAGATCATGCTGCTGACGGATGGGCGTGTGGCCCTGTTCGGTCAGCGTGATCAGGTTCTTCAGCAGATCAACGGGCCGCGCAAGCAGACTGGAATTGAAGGCCAGCAGGGGGGCTGACCATGAATGACCTCGTACCTGTGAACAACTCATCCAATGAACCAGAAGTCTGGTATGCTGAGGTTCCGCGCTCGATCAACAGGTTGATAGTGATCGGGGTGGTCTTGCTTGTCGTTTGCTTCGGCGGTTTCGGGGTCTGGTCGTTCAGTGCCCCGCTGGCCGCAGCGGTCATCGCGCAAGGCAGCTTTGTTGCCACGGGCCGAAACAAGATTGTGCAACATCTTGAAGGTGGTATCATCGAAGACATCAAGGTTGTGGAAGGTCAGGCGGTTCAGGCAGGTCAAGTGTTGATGACCCTGGACCAGACCTCGGCCCAGGCCAATGAGCGTGAATTGCATATTCGCAAGCTGCGCCTTCAGGCCATGACCGAGCGGTTGCTGGCCGAGTACGGGGAACGCGACCGCCTCGTGTTTTCGCACGCGCTTGTCGAAGCATCAGAAGATCCTGAAGTAATGGCCATTCTGGATGGTCAAAAGCTCAGCTTTGATGTGTCGCGCAAGACGCTGCTGAATGACTTGGCTTTGCTGGAGCGCAATATGGAAGCGCTGAAAATCCGATCCAGCGGATTTGAGGCGCAACTGGATAGCATGGCCCGGCGCGCCGAGATATTGCAGGAGGAATTTGAGGCCAAAAGCCAACTGTTCGAAAAGGGCCTTGTCCGCAAAGGGGAGTTGAACACGATCCGTCGTGTTCAGGCCGAAGCCGAAGGTCAGCAGGCCCGGTTGCAGGCGGAAGCCGCTGAAATCAACCAGATGCTGCTGAAATATGACGAACAGATCGCGCGTACGCGGTCCGCCTATCGTGAGGCCGCACTGGATGAACTGGGCGTGATCGAAGCCGATCTGGAAAGCGTGCGTGAAAAATCCCGACAGGCGCGCAGTGTTCTTGACCGGGCCGTGGTGCGTGCGCCGGTAACCGGAACGGTGGTGCGATTGCATTATCACACGCCGGGCGGTGTGATTGAGACCGGGGAACCGATAGCCGAGATCCTGCCCGCAGATGCGCCCCTGATCATCGAGGCACAGATTCCGCGTACCGAGATTGACAGTGTCGTCACGGGGCAGACCGCCACAGTCCGCCTGATCGCGTTGAACCAACGCACGACGCCTGTTTTGTATGGCGAGGTGTTCTATATCTCGGCCGATGCGCTGCTTGAGGATTCGACCGGTGTTCCGCAGGAAGTCTATCTGGCACGAGTCTCACTGACCCCGGATGAGTTGCAGCGCGTGCGCGGCTTTGTTCCGACACCGGGGATGCCCGCTGAAATCATGATCCAGACCGAAGAGCGCACCTTTGCGGCCTATATCGCCAAACCGGTATCAGACAGCATGTCGCGCGCGTTTCGCGAGCAGTAACACGCGCGTTTCCTTCCATGTCTACACCTTCCAAAATTCGCATGTTAACCTCTGCGCGGTGACGTGAAGGAGAAATCGCATGCCGGTGACGGTGAAAGAGATGATGGAAGCGGCCAACGCGGTGGTCGAGCGTATCGATGCGGCCAAGGCAAAGGCGATGACCGAACAGGGGGCGCTGCTGTTGGACATTCGCGATGCGAATGAGCTGGAACAGACGGGCCGCGCCGTCGGAGCGCATCATATACCCCGCAGCATGCTGGAGTTTCGGGCAGAGGATGCATTGCAATCACATGACCCTGAACTGCGCAAGGATCGCCCCATCGTGTTGTACTGCGCATCAGGCGGGCGCGCGGCTTTGGCCGGAAAACTCCTGAAGGATATGGGATACCAGAGGGTGTACAATCTTGGTGGATTGACGGACTGGGTGAATGGGGGCGGTGAAATCGCCAAATCCTAGCTTCGGAACCGTCTGAAACTGACACAAATCAAAGTACAACACATTCGAATCGTGAAATATTTGGCCGGAAGCCATCAAAAGGAAAGCCCGGCCATGTTTCGCCTTGCCGCTATGCTGTATTCACTGATTGCAACTGCTCTGTCTGGTTCGGCCGTAATCGCCGTGCTGTCGGCCGGAATGGTGTCCGTCAGCGCAATTGTAGGCGCCGCGGCCGCGGGGGCCGTAGTCGCCGCTCCGGCATCCTGGATGGTGGCCAGGCGGCTGTATCAAGGCGTTTGATCAGGCGTTCAGGAAGGTTCTGACGGCAGCTTCGAACTCGCGCGGTTTTTCGGCGTGCAGCCAGTGCCCGGCGCCGGGGATCTTGGCAAATCGCGCGCCGGGGAACAGTGCGCGGATTTTGGCCCGATGTTCCGGCAAGACGTAATCTGACTCGCCCCCCGACAGGAACAGCACGGGGCCTTGCCACTGGGCGTCCAACTCGGGAAAGCCCATGATATTTGGCATCTGGTCCGCCAACACGTCCAGGTTCAGCAGCCAACGCTTTCCCTTGATGTCTAGCGATTGGGTGAAGAAGCTCTGCAATGCTTTTTCAACGCCTTGCTCGGCCAATTGCTGTTCGGCATCCGAGCGGCGTGTAATGCGCGAGAAGTCCACGGCACACATGGCCTCGATAAATTGAATTTGGCTGTGCGTGTATTTCACCGGCGCAATATCTGCGACCACCAGTTTGTTCACCAGCGCGCCGTGTTGCAGCGCAAGTGTCATCGCGGCCTTGCCGCCCATTGAATGCCCAAGTACGTCTGCCGTCCCGCCGATCCGTTCGATGACCTCGGCGATATCCTGCGCCAGATGGGGATAGTCATGACAAGCGTCCCACGTGCTGTAGGCGTGGTTACGCATATCGACGGCCACAACCTGCCGCTGGTCTGATAGCCGTCTGGCAATCACGCCCCAGTTTCGGGCCGACCCATACAGGCCGTGGGCAATGACAAGGGGCGGTCGGGCGGTCGGTTCGCCATATATGATGGTGTTCAGCATGTACCGCGTGATACAAGTCACCGCCGGAAACGACCAGCCCCATTGTAGGTAATGGGCGCTGCCGCTAGATTGCCTCGGCAGGAGGCCACCAATGGCGCAGGACCCAGACATTCAGACCCGGATCGCCGAAACGGTTGTGTTGCTGCGCGCAAAGCTCGGGGTGCGCGACAAGACGCTCGAGGCATCAATCCGCAAGGCCAAGCGCCGACTGCCGCGGCGCGTCTACAAGCAGGCCTTGATTCTGGCCCGGGCCGAGGCGATGGCCTCTCATCCCAAATTGAGGCTGGTTCTGGACAACCCCAAGCTGATCGAGGCGTCCGACGTGGTGCAGGAACATCTGGGGTCCATCAATCTTGCGGATCGCAGATGGGGTTGGTTCCTTGGCCTGCTGGGGGGGCTGGCCTTCAACATGCTGGCACTGACGACTCTTTTGCTGGTTTTTCTGTGGTGGCGCGGCTTGATCTGAGCTTGGATTCTGGACACGCGCCAAGGTCTGAACATGGCGCAAACCCCTGTGTGCGGTGACATCGAATGCACGGATTCGGTGTGACCAGCTGCGCGAAAGGCTGGTCGGGGCGAAAAAAAAGCGCGTATTGACCAGAATGGCTTGGGCGACCGTGGGGCCCGGGACCTTGCCCAAAACACCGGATTTGCGTTGGGCGAGATCCAGAACGTTTTCAGGGATCTGACGCAAGAAAACGGCGCCTCATGGCGCCGTTCCGTGTTGGAGGATGGACCAGTTACAGGTTCGGATAGATCGGGAAGCGTGCGCAGAGGTCTGCGACTTCGGCTTTGACCTTAGCTTCGACGGCGCCATTGTCGTCTTCGCCATTGGCAGCCAGGCCGTCGACCACTTCGATGATCCAGTCGGCGATCTGGCGGAATTCGACCTC
>NZ_WQDQ01000019.1:0-36301 GCF_013033235.1 Ruegeria sp. HKCCA0235A
CGAACCCTTCCGCCGCGACGCAATGAAAAAACCCGTCGCCGTCGCAGGAATCTCGGCCGACGACATGAAAGCTCAGGTCGAGCTGTAATCTGATCATGCCTCCACCCGGGCCGAATACGGTGCGGGTGGGGGCAGGCTTTGCCTAAAAGGCAGCTCAAATATTGCAAAGGAAGTAAGATGCAGGCGTTGAGTGCATCCAACTCGCCGTGGCTTCGGGCACGGTCTTTCGTTCGTTTGAACGGGCACGGTTTCCTTGTTTCCGTGGTTGTTGCCGTCGCAGCGAAGTTCTTGTCCGAACATTATGGTGCCCCGGCGATGCTGATGGCCCTGTTGCTGGGCATCGCGTTCCATTTCCTGGCCGAAGACGATGCCGGCGACTGCAAGGCCGGAATCGAATTTACCGCACGAACGGTTCTGCGTTTTGGCGTTGCGCTGCTTGGGGCGCGTATTTCCGTTGAATTGATGATGAGCCTTGGCGCTGATCTGATTGCCGTTGTGATTGCCGGTGTGATCCTCACGATCCTGTTCGGCCTTCTAGGCGCGCGCCTGCTGGGTCGTGGCTGGCGCTTTGGGGTGCTGACGGGGGGATCGGTTGCGATCTGCGGCGCGTCGGCCGCGATGGCCCTGTCGGCCATTCTGCCCAAAAACGAGCATTCGGAGCGGAACCTGGTTTTCACGGTATTGTCCGTCACTGTTCTGTCGACAATCGCGATGATCGCCTACCCCATCCTCACCGAGGCTTTCGATTTCAACGACGAGGTTTCAGGGGTCTTCCTGGGCGGCACGATCCATGATGTCGCGCAGGTTGTCGGGGCAGGGTTCTCGGTTTCGGATCAAACCGGTGAGGTCGCGACTTTGGTCAAGCTGATCCGTGTCGCCATGCTGGCCCCGGTGGTTCTGGTCATCTCGTTTCTTGTCCGACGCCACGCGGAATTCGGCGAAGAAGACGGCAAGCGCCCGCCCATTTTGCCGATGTTCGTGGTTGGCTTTCTGATCTTTGCCGTCCTGAATTCAATGGGTCTGATCCCCGAAGTGGTCTCGTCGGCCATGGCCGATCTCAGCCGGTGGGCGCTGCTGGTGTCGATTGCGGCAGTGGGCATGAAGACGTCGCTCAAGCGGATTCTGGATGTGGGCGGGCAGGCCATCGTCCTGATCGTTGCCGAGACGATTTTCATCGCGGCTCTGGTTCTGGCGGGTGTCTACCTGTTTCATTAGAGGATGGCGGAAATCCTAGTCCGGCACGTGACCGACCATTGGCCGGTCACGTCATTTCGCAATACACGACCAGCAGGAGGGTATGACCTCATGACGACACAGGTACTCAACCTTTTCGATCAGCCCGCAACGCGCAGCGAACGGCGTTTGGCCGATCTTCCCGATCGCGTTGTCGAGGGTGATCCGCATCACAAGATTGGAATGCACTTCACCAGCCCGGATGGACAACTGTCTGCCGGGATCTGGACGTCCACGCCGGGCAAATGGCACGCGTTCACGGACAAGGACGAATATTGCTATATCGTCAAAGGCCATTGTGCCCTGATCCACGAAGACGGGACCCGTCAGGATTTTCGCACCGGGGCCAGCTTTTTGATCCCCAACGGCTTTCGCGGTTATTGGGAAGTCGTGGAAGAAACTACCAAGCACTTCGTGATCCGAGATTGTGCGCCGGAAGCATGATCCGATCCGCGAACGAACCTGAGGCGGCGTGAAACGGCATGCCTCAGGCGCGTCATCGGTTCTTCAGCGACGGGTCTGGTCAAAGCTGATCGCCAGTTTTCCCGCCGTGGGTATTGACTGGCAGGTCAGGATTTCTCCGGCTTTGATGTCTTCATCCTCCAGCGCCATGCGCGCCCGCATATGAACTGTGCCGTCGGTCAGTTTGGCCCGGCACGCGCCGCAGACCCCCGATTGGCAGGAATAGGGTGGCTTGAGCCCCGCTGACTGCGCTGCGTGAAGAACGGTCTGTCCCTTGGTGATCGGAATGAGGTGTCGGGCGCCTTCCAGCGTCAGTTCAGCGGTTGCGTCCACCCCCTCAATACCAGCGTCCAGATCCGGCGCAGCACCATAGCTTTCCATGTGGATGCGGTTCGCGGGCACGTCAATGGACATCAATGCCGATTTGACGGTCTGGTTCATGTTGCCCGGACCACAGACATAGTATTGAGCGTCCTGGGCGTAAGGAGGATACTCGGCGATCAACGCTTCGATTGCGGCCTGGTCGATCGTACCCTGCCGCCAATATTCGGCGCTGGACCACCAGCCGGGCTTCGAAAAGACATGATTGATTGTAAAACGTTCGGGATGCGCTTGCCGAAGACCGTTCAGCTCTTGCTGCAACAGGATGCTCTTGGCGTTTGTGTTGCCATACACCAGATGCGCGACTGAATGGGGCTCGGCTGTCAAAACCGAGTTAAGCATCGCGTAGAGCGGCGTGATGCCAGAACCCGCGCCAAAAAAGTAATGGGTGCGCCGCGCCGTTTCATCAGGGTCCAGGCAGAAACTGCCAAATGGCGGCATGACGTCAATGGTTTGTCCTTCCTGAACCGTGTCGTTGATGAAGTTGCTGACACGGCCACCCTTGACCCGTTTGACGGTGATGCGAAGCGGGCCCCCGGAGTAAGGTGAACTGGAGATCGAATAGCTTCGACGGTGCTCCTCGCCATCAATATTGAAACGCAGGGACGCGTGTTGGCCCGACCGCCAGGCGAATATGTCCATCAGGCGGTCAGGTACCTCGAACATAACGGTCTTAGCCACGCCATCCAGTTCAACTCGGGTCCCGCAAACGCGCAGTGGGAAAAAGTCACGCGGGTTCATTTCCCTTCTCCCAACCATTGCAGAACAACTTTCTGGTGCTCGATGACGGGGCTTTCACCGTTTGCTGCCGGACCTGCTTCAAAATACGGAGAATGCAGGGATTTCTGCTGCTGCTCGCACGCGTAGATGTCTTCGCCGGTAAAATCGCCAGCAACCATCGGGTCATCTTCGCCCATCGCGTCACTGGCTTCGTATTTTCCGCCTATTCCAAACTTGGACCAGAAAGAGGACGACTTCATCGACTGTTTGGTGAATTCCCATTCCGAGCTGTTGGACACCCGCCCGCGGTTGTGAACTCGTGTCAGTTCCGGGCCAAGGGGTTCGACAATGAAGATGCTCCAGCCGTCTTCCGAAGCGGCCAGTCCAATCCCCGGAAACAGCATCGGCACCCAGGCGCCGTTCATGTCTTTGGGAATGACGCGCGGGGCGGTCAGTTTGCTGTCCTGATCTTCCAGAAATTCTGCCACCGGCGGCTCCCAAAACATGTAATGAGGTCGTTCCCAGTGGAATTCGGCGGATTTGTGATCATACATTTGCAGCGTGTTCGAATGCAGATGACTCAGGTGGTAAACGTCGATGTAATTCTCGACGACAACCTTCCAGTTGGCCTTTATCTCATAGCTGGTGTTCAGGTCTTCGTATTCGACCAGCTCTTCCGGGACGTGCGGGCCGATATGGGGTTCGACCGGGCCGAACCATTCGGCGATGGAAGGCGCGTCGGGGTCTGGATGGACGAAAATCATCGATTTCCAGATATCGACCTTGGCGGGTTTCAGGCCAAGGCAGGACTTGTCGACCTTGCCATATTCCTCGTGCTCGTCCGGCACCGAAATCAGATTGCCTTCAAGATCGTAGGTCCAATCGTGATAAGGACAGGTCAATGCTTTTTGCGTTTTGCCAACCGCGCGGATCAATTGGGTGCCGCGATGGCGGCAGATGTTATGGAAGGCGCGCAGGCGACGATCGCGCCCCATGATCACGAATATGTTGTTGAGTCCGGCCTGCACGGCGATGAACTGGCCGGGTTCACTGACATCCTCCATAAAACCGGCGTAGCGCCAGGTTTTGGAGAAGATCTCGCTCATTTCCCGGTCGAACCAATCCTGGCTCGTGTAAGCTTCGACCGGCAAAAGGTGCAGCATGGGTTTCATTTGAGCCTCTTGTGAAGGAATTTTCAAAACGTTTGGGGGAGAAAGTCGATGGCGATCATCGACAGGCCTAATGCGACCCAGGCGAGTTGGATCAGCCAAAACAGGATGGGGTCCTCTTCCCGGGTTACGTCGGTCAAAAGCAAAGCGTGACCGGAATAGAAATTTGGGATTGTCCAGAACATGAAAAGAAGCCCCCACAACGTTTGATAGCCAAGTACCGTCGTCACCATCAGCGCCGCGAAGGTGATGTAGTTTAGCTGTCGCTTGCGTGTCATGGTTCTTGCTCCAGGCCATTGAACAGCGCACGCGCGGCCTGTTCGGCCTGAGTTTTCCAGACATTCGGCGTATCCAGAGGGGCCAAAGATGTCGCGTTGAAATAAAGCGCCACAATGCCATGAGCGGCGGTATTGACCTTTGCGGCATCCACATTCGGGAAATCCGCGCGCAGTATCGCAGCAATCGTAGTTTCAAAGGCAAGCAGAGCCTCTCGACAAGCCCGGCAAAGCGAAGCATCCTCGACCGCCCGCGCGGTGAGTGCTGCGAAGGCAAGTACCATATCCGGTGACGTCTGGTTCATGTCCGAGAACAGAAGATCGATCAGATGTCTTGATTTTCCCGACGCCGGCAAGCCTGCAACGAGTGCATCAGACTGTTCCGAAAAACTTTTCAGAACATAGTCTTGCAGGGTCGTAATCAATTCATCCCGATTGCCCAGGTGATGCCGGATCAGAGGCCGTGTCAGGCCCGCTTCCTTGGCTATTTGCGAAAGCGATGCACCATCAAGGCCATATCTTGCAACACATCTGACCAGAGTCTGCATAATCTGCTCATAACGTTCATCACGATTTGAGGGGCGCCCGATCATGTTATTTCCAGTATTTCAGCTTCAGGTCTGCGGTTGCACCGGTGCCGACGGCGACAGCGGCATTCGCGAATTCCGGCGGCAGACCGTTCTGCCCCATACCGCCAAAGGCGTACCCTTCGGTTGGGACATCCTTCTCGGTATCCAGGTCGTTGTTGCTGTTCTCGTCGTGAATCGCGGCAATCGCATAGGTGCCAAGCGGGAGATTGTGAAAGGTGACCGAAGCCAAGCCCTTGACAGCAGGAATGGAAGCCAAGGCCGCCGCGTTCGCCACGTCCATGGCCCTAAAAGGTTTTGAGTCATCGAACACGGCAATGATCAAATCACCCTCTGCATTGCGCACGTCCTGCACCGTCGCAGTGAGAGTTTGTGCGGATGCCCCGAGGGTTGAAGCCAGTGTCATTACAGATGCGACGACCAGTTTGCTAATCGGCATGATATACCCTTTACTGTCAATATTGACAGTAAATAGGAAGAGTCCAATTAACTGTCAATAGTGACAATTATTTACCCGATTTCCCTGAGCGTGTTTTTTTGCATTGAACCAAGCACGAGGTATCGGCCCAACGCCGACAAGGATCGGAGAAAAGGGATAAAAATATCCTAAGGCGGCTTTCCAAAGCTACTCGGGCAAGACTTGCCGCATGTAGAGATGACGCATGACCATTGGCGTCAGGTACATCGGGATTTGATACGCCCCGATGAAGGCCATGATGGGTGCGGTTACCTCGGGCGGCAAAGCAACGAAGAAAATCGCGATGTTTCTGTTTCCCGCGATCAGAGAGATTGCCGTTGCCCTGGCTGCCGGCAGACGTACTCGGGTCATCCGGAACGAAAGGAATTGTGCTCCGAAATTGGCCAGACAGGCGAGCGCGATCCAGAAAGCGGCGACGGCCGGGCTTTTCAGCGCAGTGGTGCTGACGGAAGGCATCAGGCCGATGACAAAAACGGCCAAGGTGATTGTGCCCAACCCTTCCAGATTCACCAATGTGGAGCGTGATGGTGAACGCAACCAAACGCGCCGGACAACAATGGCGGCGCCGGTTGTGCAGAGTATCGTCAACAGCAGTTGCAACCCGGCCAGCAGAACAGAGTGAATGCCGCCCAGTTCAGGCATGAGCAGGAACACCGGAAACGCTGTCAATGGCAGCAGGGCGGTCCCAACCACCATCATTCGCATCGCGTGTTCAGGTGGGTAGCCCATCATCAAACACATGTTGGGACTGCCGGAAATCGAGGGCGCAGCCGCCATGATGAGCAGGGACAGAAGCACCGGCGTTCCGGTCCATCCCCCGACAAATCCAATGGCCAGAATGATCAGCGGCATCACGAATTGAAACCCGATGACGGTGAACGCGACCTTGTGCAGATCGCTCAACGATCCAAGAATGGTTTCGGGGTCCATTCTCAGGACGGTTACGAACAGCAACAACACGACCAGGGGCGGCAGCAGGCCTCGCATGGGCTCGGCCAAACCCGGCAATAGAAGACCCGCCGCCAATCCGGCGACCAGAACACGGGGCCCGTGGCGGGCCGCCAGATGGAGCAGGTTCAAGGCCGTTTTACCCGCCCGGGCTCTGACGCAAATTCTCGGGCAGCCAAGTGGCGAGGTCGGGGAACCAGATGAGGATGAAAACCATCAGCACCATGATCAGGAACATCGGGATCGCAGCGCGTGCGATATAGCTCATCTCATGGTTGGTCATGCCCTGCATCACGAACAGGTTGAATCCGATCGGTGGTGTGATCTGCGCCATTTCAACGACGACCACGATGAAGATGCCGAACCAGATCAGGTCAATGCCAGCGTCGCGGATCATTGGTTCCACCACGGCCATGGTCAAAACGACGGAAGAAATCCCGTCAAGAAAACAGCCCAGAATGATGTAGAACACCAGCAGGACCATAAGCAGTTCGAAACGGGTCAGTTCCCAACCTGCAATCAGATCGGCCAGCCCGCGCGGCAGGCCGGTGAAGCCCATGGACAGCGACAGAAACGCCGCGCCAGCAAGGATCAGGGCGATCATCGCGCTGGTTCGCGTGGCGCCCATCAGGCTTTCGGTGAATGTCTTCCAGTTCAACGACCCCTGGCCTGCCGCCAGCAGCAGGCCGCCGATCACCCCGAAAGCCGCAGCTTCGGTCGCAGTGGCATAGCCCAGATACATTGAGCCGATGACGACCGTGATCAGCAGGATCACAGGCAACAAAAAGCGGGAGTTTCTGACTTTCTCGGAAAAGCTCAGCTTGCCCTCGACATCCGGGGTCCAGTCTTTGCCCAACTTGGAATAGATCGCGACATAACCCATGAACATCGCCGCCAGCACCAGGCCGGGAAGGATGCCGGCAAAGAACAGCTTGGTAATCGATTCATTGATCGTCACCCCATAGACGATCAGGGTTAGGGACGGCGGGATCATCAGCCCCAGAGTGGCCGCGCCGGTCAGAGTACCGATGATCATCCGTTCGGGGTAGTTGCGCTTGCGCAGTTCGGGGATCGACATCTTTCCGACGGTGGTCAGCGTTGCGGCCGACGAACCTGAGACTGCCGCGAAGACGGTACAACCCACGATATTGGTATGCACCAAACCGCCGGGCAAGGGGGCCATCCAGGGGGACAGCCCTTTGAACATGTCTTCGGACAATCGCGTGCGGTACAGGATTTCGCCCATCCAGATGAACATGGGCAAGGCGGTCAGGGTCCACGACGACGAAGCGGACCAGATCGTCGTGATCATCACGTCGCCCACGGGGCGTGTCGTGAACAGCTCCATCCCGACCCAGGCGACCCCCATCAGGGCCAGGCCGACCCAGACGCCGGTACCGAGCAACGTGAACAGAACAAAAAGGAAAAGGATGATGACAGACAGATTTTCCATGCGTCTATTCTCCGTGGCTCTGGTCGGCCAGATCGCGGACAATGCGATGGTCACCTTTGAACAGGACGTGGATCAGGTGATCCGTCAGCGCGATGGCCAGGATCAGGGCTCCGATCAGCATCGCGGATTGCGGAATCCACAGCGCGGTTCTGTCCTGACCCTGGCTGATGTCGTTGAACTTCCAGCTCCAATAGACGAAGCGATAGGCATACCAGCAGAAATACCACATGACGGCTGTGCCGATGGTGAAACACCAGATTTCAAGGACACGCCGCACGCTGTCCGGCACCGCGTTCAGAAGGATCGAAACCCGAATGTGGCTGCCCCGGTTCAACGCATTGGCAAAGGCCAGAAAAGATGCCGCCGCCATTGCATAGCCGGCATAGTCGGGCGCTCCGGGAAATACTTCACCGGTCCAGCGGGCCAGCATCTGCACGACGATCAGCAAAAGAATGGCAATCAGGCTGACCGCCGCCAGTACCCCCGCTGCAAGATAGATGAAATCCAGAACGGACCGAAGCCCCCGCAATACCGCCATGGCGTCCCCGCTTTGTTATGATTGGATGGAAAACAGGCGACGCAATGCAGCGCCGCCTGCCTCGAACGGTTACTGAGAGGCGTTGAACGCGTCGACGATGGCTTTGCCTTCGTCTCCGGCGGCTTCCAGCCATTCATTGGTCATGGTCACACCAATCTCTTTTAGCTCATTCGTCATCTGCTCGGATGCCGGACCGACGGTCATGCCACCATCACGCAGACCTTGCAGAGTAAAGCCGGTATATTCCTTGGCGCGCCAGTTGCCCGCGTATTCCGCCAGCTCTGCGCAGGCCTTGATGACGTTCTTGTTGGCGTCGGACACGCCCGACCAGACATCCGAATTCACCATCACGTAGTTGCGCGGCAACCAGGCATCGACTTCGTAGAAATAGTTCAGGCTTTCCCAGACCTTGCGGTCATACCCGGTCGATCCCGAAGACACCATCGACTCGGCGACACCCGTCGCAAAAGCCTGACTGATTTCTGCCGCTTCGATCGTCACCGGCAACATGCCCGTCAGCTCGGCCAGTCGCGAAGTCGCGTTGTTGTACGAACGGAACTTGATGCCCTTCATATCGGCGACCGAGTTCACCTCATTCTTGAAATACAGCCCCTGCGGTGGCCACGGTACAGCATAAAGCAGCGTCAGGTTCTGCTCTGCCAATACTTTTTCGATAGATGGCTTGGCGGCCTCCCAAAGCTTGGCGCTGTCGTCGAACGAGGTCGCAAGGAACGGGATCGAATCGAAACCGAACAACGCGTTCTCATTCTGGTGGCCGGACAGAAGGCGTTCGCCGATCGGGGCTTGCCCGGTCTGGATTGCGCGTTTGATATCGGCACCTTTGAACAGCGAGCCGGATGGATGCGTAACGATTTCGATCTCACCGCCGGTTCCGGTCGTTACACATTTGGCGAATTCCGCACCGGTGGCCGAATGGAAGTTCGACGCCGAATAGGCCATCGGCATGTCCCATTTTTCGGCCAAGGCCGGTGCTGCCGCGGCAGCAGTCAAAGCGGTTGCTGCCAGAAGGTTTGTCAGTGTTTTCATCGTTTTCTCCCTATCGAGTTTTGAAATACCGATGTTCTTCATCGGTCTGTTCTTATGTTGCAAAGCGCGACGGCGCGTAGACGCTTACGTCGGTGTTCGGGGTTCTGCCCGCGATCATCTGCGCCAGAAGCCGTCCGGTCTTTGGCCCGCCTGTCAGGCCGATGTGATGATGACCAAAGCCCATATAGGCCCCTTTGATACCGGGCACGTCACCGATGATCGGGATCGAGTCAGCCGGGGCCGGCCTGTGCCCCATCCATTCCACTTCCTCCTTCCATGTTATGCCCGGAAACGCGGCCCGGGCATTTCTTCGCATCAATTCAAACGGCGCGCGCGAGGGCGGTGCGTCCAGCCCTCCGAACTCCACAATACCCGCCAAGCGTATGCGCCCATCCATGGGCGTGGCAACAAACTTGCCCGAAGCCACCATGACCGGGCTGCGGGGCATGGCAGAAGGCGCCACCAATTCAAGATGATAACCGCGCTCGCTTTCAAGAGGAACAGAAACCCCCAGTCGCTTGGCCAGTGGCCCCGACCAAACGCCAGCCGTGACAATGGCGGTGTCGCAAGCGATGGTCTCACCACCCGCGCGCACACCGGTAACGCGGCCGTTCTCGCGGGTGACGTCCTCGACATTGGCGCGGATGATCCGACCACCGCCAGCCTCGACATGGGCGGCCAAGTCTTTCACGTACTGCCCGGGATCGGTGATATGACCGTGGTTTGACAGCTTGGCAGCGAAACCGATATCCGGGCTGAACACGGGGTCATAGTCGTGAAACGCCTTGCCCTCCAGTTCTTCCCAATCAAAGCCGTTCTTCCGCCTTATTCCCCAGCCCAACGCATCTTGTTCAAAATGGGCCCGGTTCTCGTAGAGAAACAGATAGTCGCTGGGCACGATCCACTTTTCAGCACGCGTGCCTGTTGCCAATGCCTTGTGATCATTCAGGCTGTCGCCGACGATCGGCGTCAGCGCCGCCGCGATCCGTTCAACGTCTGCCACGTTCGCGTGGCTCAGATATTGCCGGAGCCATGGGAGCAGCTTCGGCAAATACCCCCATTTCAAAAACAGCGGCTGCGACGAGCTCAGCAACATTTTGGGTGCTTTGCCAAGCAGTCCGGGAACCGTCACAGGTATGATGGAACAGGACGCCAGCACACCGCCATTGCCATGAGACGTGCCTTCACCCGGTCCGGCCTTGTCGAACAGGATCACGTTGTGCCCGTCCCGTTGCAGCCAGACCGCGGCCGACACGCCGACGATACCGGCGCCGATGATGGCTATGGTTTTCTTGTCGCTCATTCTGAAACCGCCCTGGCCACTGCGTAATGGTTCAGTTTGGCCACCTCGGGCCTGCCGCCAAGCCCGGGGGTTTCGGGCACGCAGACCTGACCGTTCCGGATCCGGAAGGGTTCTTCCAGAATGTCCTCTTTCAGGAAATAGGACGCCTGATAAAACTCGCAGCCCAATGTGATCTCGGGTGTCGCGGCAATCAGATGGGTGCCCGCAAGATGGGCTAGGCCGGCCTCGAACATGTCCCCGCCATACGCCGTAAGGCCGTGCGCCGCCGCGATGCGGGCGACCGTTTGCCCGCGGGTCAGTCCGCCAGACTTCATTATTTTCACCGAGACACCATCGCAAATGCTTTCACGCGCGGCGCGTTCCATATCTTCGGGACCAAAGACGCTTTCATCGGCGAGAAGGGGAACATCGGTCATATGACGTAGCTTCGCCATCATGCCGAAGTGATGGGCGCGAACCGGCTGTTCGATGAAATCAAGATTGAACCGGGCCACGTCCCGCACCCGCGTCGGAGCCTCCTCGATGCTCAGCCCCTGATTATAGTCCACGCGGACCGAGAATTCAGGGCAGTTCTGCGCAAGGTACTCCAACCGCATGATGTCAAAGGCGTGATCCTTGAACCCGGTCTTGAGTTTGACAATCCGCACGCCGTCCTCTCGCAACCGCGCCAACAGGTCTATGTCCTGAGAAAAGTCCGGGTTGGCGATGGAACAGCTGAGCGGAATGGTGCTGCGGCAGCGACCGCCCAGCAAAGACCAGACCGGGATGCCGCTGATACGGCCGGCCAGATCCAGCAGCGCGGTTTCCAGCGCGGCCTTGGCCTCGGTGCAATGCGCCACGGCACAGGCCGCGCGCGCCATGATGGCTGACCGGTCGCCCACGCGGGCGCCAAGAACAAGAGGGCGTATATATCGATCCAGTGCCGCGAATGTCGCTTCCGGGGTGCCGGTGAACACCGACCAAGGTGACGCTTCGCCAAATCCCTGTGTGCCATCCTCGGATGTCAGTCGCAGCATGACGACTTCGCAGGCGCCTTCGACGGATCCTATACCGTGATCCCGGCGGGACGTGACCGGAAGCTTCAGGTGCCAAAGGTCGTAACCGATGATGTTTTGTGACAGATCGTTCATTCCGCCCCCTGTGGTTGAGCGAAAGCCTGCCTTGACGAGCATATCATTTCAAATACTATATCTTCGACAGTTCATCAGAAAAAATGATACAGTAATCCATGTCCCTACGCTTTCGCCAGCTTCAAGCGTTTCACGCAATCATGGAAACCGGTACCGTAACCGGTGCGGCGTCGGTACTTGGGATATCCCAGCCTGGTATCAGCAATCTGTTGGCTCAGTTGGAACGCGAAGCACGACTGCCTCTGTTCGAGCGCAACAAGGGCCGTTTGCTGCCCACCCCGGAAGCCGAGCTGCTGTTCCGCGAAGTCGACACGGTCGTGCGCGGGCTGGATCACGTGGCGCAGGCCGTGACAGATTTGCAGAACAAACATCCCGGTCAATTGCAGGTTGCGGCACCGCATCTTCTGTCATTTGGTTTCATGCCGCGCGAGATCGCTCGTTTTGCCAAAAGCCGCCCCAACCTGTCCGTCAGTTTCCAGTCGCAGTATTCATCCAAGATTCAGGAATGGGTGATTTCAGGCCTGTTTGAAATCGGCATCGTCGAGATGCCGATCCTGCACGACACTCTGAATTATCAGGTGTTTCAATTCGAAACGCTTGCGACTTTTCCAGAAAACAGCCACTTGGCGGATTATGACGTTCTGACACCGGAATTACTGGAAAACGAGCCCTTCATCGTGATGGGCCCGGAACACCAAACCCACCGTCGAACCCGTGACATCTTTCAGGCATCCGGGCGCACGTGGCGGACACAGATTCACACGCACCTGTCCGAGAACCTGCTGAGTTTTGTGAAACAGGGCATGGGTGTTGCGATGATCGATCCCTTTACCGTGACGTTCGACGGTGAGAGCGGGTACCAGACCCGCCCGTTCAGGCCATCCGTCATGCTGGATCTTGCAATCATCACCGCAAAGGGGCGCCCCCTGTCCACGATTGCGCAGGAATTTCTGGCCCAGCTGACCCCGTCGATTGCCTCTTACGCAACCCATTCCGACACAGGTGCAGCGGCCTCGTGAAGCTGCTGCGAATGGATGTCGACCAATGTGGGGCCATCATGTTCGAGGGCCTGTTTCAGCACCTTCGGCAAGTCCTCAGGGTCTTTGACCGTCCATGATTTCACTCCGAAGGCGGCTGCGACGGCGGCGTGGTCGGTCCGGTTGAAATCGACGTTGTAATAGCGTTGATCAAACCCAGCATCCTGACCCGCCTTGATCCATCCGAAGACCGAGTTCGAGAAAACGATCGAGGTGATCGGCATTTTGTGCCGAACCATCGTTTCAAATTCACCGCAGGTGAACCCAAACGAACCATCGCCCATGACGGCCAGGGTCTTGACCGAGGGCCGGCCGACATGTGCACCCATGGCCGCCCCCAGAGAATAGCCCAGTGCTCCATGTGCGCGATTTGTTATGAAATGCCGCCCGGGTTGCCGCCAACGGTAATGCGCGCTGAAATAGGGGCAGGGGGTGCCGGGGTCAGCGACCACAATCGCATCGTCGTCCAGAATGCCCATCAGGGACGCCATGACAGCCTCAGGCCGTATCGGGGTTTCCCGACTTGCAGCCAAGGGGGCAAACGCCGCCGCCTTGGCCTCCCACGCGGCGCGGGCCTTGGCTGTTCCGCCTTGACCGTTCAGGTCTTGCCGTTGCTCCAGTGCATGAGCAAGTGCCTCCAACGCCAGACGGGCATCGGCGCAAATCGCGACTTCGGTCTGATAGTTTGCGCCGATCACCATGGGGTCACTGTCGATGTGAATGATCGTGGCGTTGCGCCCGGGGCTTCTCCACCGTTCGGTCGTGACCGAACCGGCGCGGCACCCGACGAACAGGACGACATCAGCCTGATCCACCACGGCACGGGTCGCGGGGATCCCGCCGTTCGATCCGACGACACCCAGGGCCAAAGGGTCGGTTTCGGCGATAGACCCTTGGCCTGAAACGGTTGTGGCGACGGGCATATCCAGCAGACCGGCGACGCGACGCAACGCATCGGTTGCGCCGGACAGAACGGGGCCGCCGCCACATACCGCGACGGCGGTTTTGGCCCGGGCAAGAATGGCTGCGGCTGCTTCGATGGCATCCGGATCGGGGGCAGCCCGTTCGGCGGGAAAGCTGCGGTGCCGGTCGTCGGCCCAGATTTCCGCCTCGTCCACCTGTGCCTTCTGCGTATCAAACGGCAGTGCCAGATGTGTCGCGCCGGGTGTTCCCGTTGTCATCGCTCGGAACGCCGCACGGACCATGGCCGGAAGCCGGGCAGCATCATCCAAAGATGCGTTCCACTTCGTCAGCGGGCGGAACAACGCCGGCTGATCCAGTTCTGTCAAAGGGTATTTCCCGCGGCTGGTCGTCGCCACATCAGAAGTGATCGCCAGGATTGGAACCGAACTTTCATTGGCCTCGACCACACCCGGCAGAATGTAGGTCGCGCCACCGCCGGAAGGGCCTTCGCAAACGCCGGGCCTGCCTGTCACGCGTGCATAGCCATCCGCCATGTAGGCGGCGTGCCGTTCGTCGCGGGTCAGAATGTGCTGAATGCCGTGATCCATTCGGGCGAGCGCGTCATAGAACGGCAAGGTGGTATCGCCGCACAGGCCGAACATATGCGTCACGCCATGCGCCTCGAGCATACGCACCATCGCCTCGGCTCCGGTCAGGTAATTCGTCCCTGTCATGGTTCGCGATTCCTTCGAGTAATAATTGTACACATAACTGTATACAGACTTGCATATTGATTTCAAGAATTGAGTGTGGCACCTGTGAATCAACCGAAGAAGGGCATTGTTTATGGCGGGTCCACGCGTCGATGATATCTATGATCAGGTCAAAGCGATGGCGGTCTCCTTCCGCCTGCGCCCCGGTGACCGCCTGAACGAGGTCGCTCTGTCCAGGGATTTGGGCGTCAGTCGCACGCCGTTGCGAGAAGCGTTGAACCGTCTGGTTGCCGAACGGCTGTTCGATTTCCGCCCGGGGCAAGGATTCTTTTGCCGTTCCTTGGATGCGCAAAGCGTGTTCGACCTTTTCGAGCTGCGACAGATCATCGAATCCGCGGCGGCCCGATCCACCTGCGCCAGGGCGACCGATGAAGACCTGCAAATGCTGCGTGACGAACTTTACGAAACGGGCATCGACATCACCGGCCTGACGATCGAAGAGGCAGTTACCCGGGACGAAGCGTTCCATCTGGGAATCGCAAAGCTGTCAGGGAACATGGAGTTGTTGCAAACTCTGACGCGGATCAACGAGCGTATCCGCTATATCCGTTGGATTTCCATGAGCATGGACCGGGTGCAGAAGTCCAAGGACGAACATAAACACGTCATGAAGGCCCTGCTGGATAGGGACGCGGACGAGGCGGCCCGGGTTCTGGCGGCTCATATCACAAAGCGAATGGATCAGGTTCAGGACGCTGTGCGTCACGGGATTACCAGCATCTACATGGAAGGGGCCGAAGACATCTCGACCCGCATTATCGAGGAGGCACAGGGATGATCGTGCAGGGCGGCAAATCCATTTACGGCGCATCGGTGGGAATCCTCATGCTGGACGCGCAATTCCCAAGAATTCCCGGTGACATGGGCAATGCGCAGACATGGCCGTTTCCGGTGCTTTACCGTATCGTCCGGGACGCCTCGCCCGATCGGGTGGTCCGGCATCGGGCCGAAGGTATGCTCGAGGTCTTCATCGACGCCGCGCAAGAGCTGGTCAAAGACGGCGCGGACGGAATAACAACCAATTGCGGGTTCCTGTCCCTGTTCCAGAAGGAGCTGGCCGAGGCCGTTCCGGTTCCCGTCGTCACCTCGTCCTTGATGCAGGTCGAAATGGTGAATCGCATCCTTCCCAAGGGAAAGCGCGCGGGCATTCTGACCATTTCGGCCTCCACCTTGACCAATGACCATCTTCAGGCTGCCAATGTCCCCTTGGATACGCCAATCGGCACAACCGAGGGTGGGCGGGAATTCACCCGCGCAATTCTTGGCAATGAATCGCGTCTGAATGTTGAGAAGGCCCGGGAGGACAATGTTGAGGCCGCAATCGCGTTGGCGTCGGACAATCCCGAACTTGGGGCAATAGTTCTGGAGTGCACGAATATGTGCCCCTATGCGCCGGATATTCAGCAGGCGACCGGGCTGCCGGTGTTTTCGATCGTGCCCTTCGTGACTTGGTTCCAAGCCGGTCTTGTTCCGCCGGTGTACCGGAACTGACCTTTGGCCTTTCATCAAGACGGATTGTGTTGGCCGCAGGCAAAACTCAAGCCAGTGTCAGATCACCGGGTATCGAATTTCGGATCACGCGCTGTGCATTCGGCAGATCGTTCGACTGCGCACGGTCCTTGGCGGCATTGGCGTCCAGACCATGGCCGATCCATCTGTTGGTCAGGCGGGTTTCGAGTGTTTTCAAATCGGTGTCCAGAAATACCTTGAGTGCCCACAGTTGGTGAAGGTCCGACCAACCCGGCTCGTTCAAGAGAAGGTAATTGCCCTCAACCAGAACAACGCGCTGATCCGCCGTGATCATGGACCGCGCGGCAATGGCCAGATCCAGTTCCCGGTCAAACTCGGGTATTGCGATTTCTTCTTCCGCGCGCAATCGATCAAGCAACGCATGAAAGCCGGCAAGATCAAAGGTTTCAGGAGATCCTTTGCGGCTCAGCAGGCCGCGATCCTTCAAGATCACGTTGTCATAGTGGAAGCCGTCCATGAAAACCAGTCCGGTTGCGACGCCGCGCAGATTGAGCTCTTTGGTTGCAAGGCCCGCCGCAGTCGTTTTTCCCGATCCCGGCGGCCCGGCAATCGCGACAAGATGCCGGTCTTGCAGCGGCGGCAAGGCCTGAACGGCATCCGCGATTTTTCTTGCAAGCGCCTCGGGGGTGGCAAGTTTACCCGTCACGCGGCTTGGTCCTCGGCGGGCGGTTCCTTGGCACCGGTCATGAACGCCACTGCGTCGGACATCGTGTAATCCTTGGGATCAACGACGCAGAGGCGTTTGCCCAGCCGATGCACGTGAATTCGATCGGCGACCTCAAAAACATGAGGCATATTGTGGCTGATCAGGATGATCGGAATGCCGCGAGACTTCACGTCCAGGATCAGTTCAAGAACGCGCCGACTTTCCTTTACGCCCAATGCGGCGGTTGGTTCGTCCAGGATGATGACTTTTGATCCGAATGCCGCGGCACGTGCCACCGCAACACCCTGACGCTGACCCCCGGACAGTGTTTCGACGGCTTGATTGATGTTCTGGATCGTCATCAGGCCCAGTTCGCTCAGCTTGTCGCGGGCGAATTTCTCCATCGCCGGACGGTCGAGCATTCGGAACCAAGATCCCAATGGCCCTTTGCGCCGAATCTCGCGCCCCATGAACATGTTGTCCGCGATCGACAGGGCAGGGGACATCGCAAGTGTCTGGTAAACCGTTTCAATGCCGGCTTCGCGCGCGTCAATCGGCGAATGAAAATTCACCTTCTGACCTTCCAGCCAGACTTCGCCCTCATCCGGCACCACCGCGCCTGAAATCGCCTTGATCAGTGTTGACTTGCCCGCGCCGTTGTCGCCGATCACGGCCAGAATCTCACCCGGCATCAAATCGAAATCGCACTGATCCAGCGCCGTCACCTTGCCGTAGCGCTTCACAAGGTTCCGTCCTTTGAGAATAGGTTCCATCAGGCTGCCACCTTTCTGATCCACTGGTCGACCGCGACCGCTGCGATGATAAGGATGCCGATCAACAGGAACGTCCATTGCGCATCAGCGCCCAGCAACCGAAGCCCAAGCGTGAAGACCCCGACGATCAACGCTCCGAACAATGATCCGAGAATGGACCCGCGGCCACCGAACAGGGATATGCCCCCGATCACGACCGCTGTTATGCTTTCAATATTGGCCAACTGGCCAGACGTCGGAGACACGGACCCGATCCGACCAATCAGAGCCCATCCCGCGAAGGCGCAGATCAGCCCGGACAGCATGTAAACCGACATCAGCGTGCGATGCACATTGACACCTGACAGCTCGGCGGCTTCCGGATCATCACCGACCGCATAGACATGCCTTCCCCATGCGGTGTGACGAAGGGCGTAGGAAAGCCCGAGGATCAGCACCAGCATGAAGATCACGCCGACGGTGAATACCGCCCCGCCCACGTTGAACTTGGCCCCGAAAAGTTGCAGAATTGCGGCGTTTTCTTCGATCTCCTGCGACCGGATTGTTTCGTTCTGAGAATACAGGAAGTTCGCCGCAAGAACGATTTGCCACATGCCAAGCGTCACGATGAACGGCGGCAGTTTGATGCGGCTGACCAGATACCCGTTCACCGCACCGATTGCGGTGCCAACGAAAAGGCCGCAAACAATCGCGACCGTTGGTGGCAGCCCATATCGGAAGGTGAACTGACCCATGACAACCGACGACATCACCATGATTGCCCCGACACTCAGATCGATACCGGCGGTCAGGATGACGAGGCTTTGCGCCGCCGCCACGATCCCGACGATCTGAACCTGTTGCAGGATCAGGGTCAGCGCGAATGGCGAGAAGAACTTGGAGCCCAGCAAAGCCCCGAAAATGACGATGGCAGCCACAAGAACGATCAGCGGCACCAAAGAGGGGTTCACATGCAGAAAATGCTGAACCGTTCCGACGAACCCGCGGTGGTGATTGTCAAATTCGGCAATCTGTTCCGGGCTGCCTTTTGCAGCGGCTTCGAAGTCGTCTGATCGTCGTGAAGTATCGGACATAAAGGTTCCCCCAAAGCGTCAGGTTGCTGACGACTTTAGCAAGTTTTCGGGCGAATGGGTGGTTTGAAATGCGGAAGGCCGCCCTCTGCGGCCCTCCGGGTGGTCAGGTTAACCCCAGCAGAGGTCCATGCCTTCTTTGACCGAGATCGACTCGACGCCTTCGGCAGGCTTGTCCGTTACAAGCGCCACGCCGGTGTCAAAGAAATCCTTGCCAGGCGTGTTTTCAGGCTTCACGCCTTCGTCCGCCCATTTCTTGACGGCTTCAACACCCAGCGATGCCATCAGCAGCGGGTATTGCTGCGACGTCGCGCCGATAACACCATCGGCAACGTTTTGGACACCCGGGCAGCCTCCGTCCACGGAAACGATGAGCACGTCATTTTCGCGCCCGATGGCTTTCAGCGCCTCGTAGGCGCCTGCCGCGGCAGGCTCGTTGATGGTGTGAACAACGTTGATCGTGGGATCTTTGGCCAGAAGGTTTTCCATCGCGCGGCGACCACCTTCTTCGTTGCCGGCAGTGACATCACTTCCGACAAGACGGGGGTCATCTTCATCACCGATTACGTTCGGGTCCGCCAGATCGACACCAAAGCCTTGCAGGAAACCCTGATTGCGCAGCACATCCACTGTCGGCTGACTGACGGCAAGATCCAGTGTCGCAATTTTCGCGTCGTTGGCCGCGTCGCCCAGCGTGGCTTTGGCCCATTGTCCAATCAGAAGCCCGGCCAGGAAATTGTCCGTGGCAAAGGTCGCGTCAGCCGAGTCAATGGGTTCCAGCGGCGTATCCAGAGCGATAACCAGAACACCTGCATCCCGCGCCTGCTTCACGGCCGGAACGATGGATGATGTGTCCGAGGCCGTCAGCAGAATGCCTTTGGCGCCGTCCAGAATGCAGGTCTCAATGGCTTGCACCTGCGTTTCATGGTCACCGTCAACTTTGCCCGCAAAGGCTTTGAGCGTCATTCCCAGCTCTTCCGCTTTTGCAGTCGCACCTTCTTTCATTTTGACAAAGAACGGGTTGGTGTCCGTCTTGGTGATCAGGCAAACAGTTTCGCCTTCCGCCATTGCACTGCCAGCCATGGCAGTAACCCCGAGCGCAGCAGCACCCGCAAGTTTTGCAAGTTTCATCGATTATCCTCCCAGTTTTTTCTATGCCGAGTAGGGCACGAGGGCGATCAGGCAAAAATCCTGACCCCATAAGAAACAATCACAAGATTCGAATTTTGAGTCAATAAATAAATCACTCTTATTTATTATTGACAGTGCGGGCGGGCTTTCTCATTCTTCAGCAGGAAAGGGGTGGTCGTGCCGGAAAATTCATCTCGGAAAAATTCGATTGGCCTGCACGGGTCAGAGGTGCGCGGAACCAACCAAAGCGGGATGCGGGCCCGGAACGAACGGCTTGTATTGTCGCTTGTCCGGCGTCACCAGGCCCTTTCGAAGTCCGAGATCGCGCGCATGACCGGATTGTCGGCACAAACCGTTTCCGTCATCATGCGGCTGTTGGAGAAGGATGGTTTGCTTTTGCGCGGCGAACCGGTCCGCGGGAAAGTCGGGCAACCTTCTGTTCCCATGCGACTTAACCCGGATGGTGCCTTTTTCTTTGGGCTCAAGGTGGGGCGTCGCAGTGCGGAGTTGGTTTTGACTGACTTTGTCGGAAATGTGCGGCAACGCGATCGGCGAACCTATGACTATCCAACGCCGAAAGCCACTTTGGAGTTTTCCACTGAGAGTCTGGGCAAAATGATATCATCCATGTCGCCTGAGGCCAAAGGCAGGATTGCGGGACTTGGGATTGCCATGCCGTTCTACCTATGGGACTGGGCCCAGACCCTTCAGGTTCCTCAGGAAGAAATGGACCCGTGGCGCGTATCAGACCTGAAGGCTGACCTGGCGCGGCGCCTCGATATTCCGGTATTCCTGCAAAATGACGCCACTGCGGCTTGTGGGGCGGAATTGGTATTCGGTCCAGCCGATGGGCCCAGGGATTTCCTGTACTTCTATGTCGGGTTTTTCATTGGCGGCGGTGTGGTCCTCAATGGCGCAATCTTTTCGGGGCGTGGAAACGCGGGCGCAATCGGCCCCTTGCCTGTGCCAGATGATGCCGGTGGTGTCAGACCCCTTATCGACGTGGCCAGCCTGTATGTGCTCGAGCGTGCAATCACCACAGCAGGTGTCACGTCGCATTCCATTTGGGAAACGACCCAGCGTTGGGATGTGCCAAAAGTTCAACTGGAATACTGGTTGAAACAGACGGCGAGCGGGATTGCCTATGCAATTGTCTCATCCTGTAGCCTGATAGATTTCGAATGCGTGAAGATTGACGGCTGGATGCCGCAGGACATCAAGGCGCGTTTGGTTGAAATGGTCGAAGACAAACTGTCTGAGCTAAACCTGACCGGTCTCGAGCGCCCTGCCGTGCTGGCAGGGGCCGTAGGCCCGGAAGCACGCTCACTGGGCGCGGCAAGCCTGCCGTTGTCGGAAAGGTATCTTTCAGAAGCCTAGATGTGAATTCACTCTGTTGCCTTGGATATTTCACAAACTGGTTCACTCTCGCAAACTGCCGAGCTCATTATTTTTCGATGGTCGTAACACATTTTCGTTGACGGAAGGCTGAGTTGTCTGGCAAGCCGCTCGGCATGTCCGGTTCCGGGGCTTACTCTGGAATCAAAAGGGAATGCGGTGCGGGCTCAGGCCCAATTCCGCAACTGCACCCGCAACTGTAAGCGGCGAGCAGGGCTGAAACGCCACTGGGGTTTACCCGGGAAGGCCGGTCCAACGCTTTGACCCGCAAGTCAGGATACCTGCCGGACATGTGCCCTCTAACGGGCACTCCTAATCGGCGACGGGATGTGCGTCGGACCAGGATGCCTGAAAGGGTGATTTGGCGTTGAATGTCCCGTGGTCAAAACGAATTTCGCGCCGGGATTGGCGCGACGGGACAAGGACGACTGTTCATGAAAACGCTGCTCAGCGCAGCCGCTGCCGCGGTGGCTCTTCCTGCCATCGCAAATGCGCATTTCCTTTTGGAATACACCACGGACACCATGATCGAGAAACCGGGCGATGTGCCGGTCAAACTGATTTTCTGGCATCCGTTCGAGAATGGCCATGTCATGGATCTTGAAAAGCCGCAGGAATTCTACGTGATCCACAACGGTGAAAAGACCGATTTGCTGGACACGCTGGAACCTATCCGGTTCACCGGCGGGGAAAACGAGGGCGCGGCGTTCAAGGGCAGTGTCCCGGTCAAACGTTCGGGCGACTATGTGCTGGTGACGGTTCCTCAGCCTTATTATGAGGAATCCGAAGACATTTATATCCAACAGCTCACCAAAGCCTTCCTGAACCGCAACGAATTGCCGACCGACTGGATGAATCCCGTGGGTCTGCCGACCGAGATTATCCCGCTGAACAAGCCGACCAACATCATCGCGGGTTCGACTTTCACGGGCCGTGTGCTGGCTGATGGTCAGCCGGTTGCGGGGGCCGAGATCGAGATCGAGTACATGGCCGCCGAACCCGACATGGAAAGTTCGGCCGTTTCTGCACCGAAAGCGTCTCCTATGCCGGGTGGTGCGGTGGTCGCAATATCTGACGACAACGGGTACTTTTCGTTCGGCGTTCCGAAAGCCGGTTACTGGGGTTTCGCCGCCCTTGGTTCCGGTCCGGCAACCGAACATGAGGGCAAAGAACTCAGCCAGGATGCGGTCATCTGGATTCGTGCCTGGGATCTGGAGTAACCCCAAATGCACATCGTCGACGGAGCCCTTTCCAACCCGGTTGTAATTGGCGGCGCCATAGCCGCCGCGGGCGGGATCGCCATGGGTCTCAGGTCTCTGGATCTTGATCGCATCCCCACTGCGGGCGTGCTGTCAGCCAGTTTCTTCGTGGCATCCTTGATCCACGTGCCCATTGGTCCGTCGTCGGTCCATCTGATCCTCAACGGCATGGCCGGGCTGCTGCTTGGTTGGGCCGCATTCCCGGCTTTGTTCGTCGGGCTTTTGCTACAGGCGGTCTTTTTCGGCTTTGGCGGGTTGACGGTGTTGGGGATCAACACCGTCAATATCGCCTTTCCCGCAGTGGTGGCCGGAATGTTGTTCGGTCGTCTGATCGCGCGTGGAACGCCTTTGCAAGGTGCAATTTGGGGGGGCGTCGGCGGCGCATTTGCGATTGCGGCGACAACCGGCATGGTCGCGTTTTCCTTGGCGCTGTCGGGGGATGAATTTCTGCCTGCCGCCAAGCTTGTTTTCTTCGCCCATATTCCTGTCATGGCCATCGAGGCGATTTTGACCGGGTTCGCCGTGTTGTTGGCGCGCAAGGTCAAGCCCGAGCTGTTTTTCAGAGGAGCAGCCACATGAAGCATCTGGTTGTCATATTGGCCGTGTGCTGCGCACCTGTGCCTGCCCTGGCGCACAAGGTCATAGCCGGCGTTTTCGAGTCGGGAGACGTCATCGAGGGCGAAATTGGCTTTTCTAACGGCGACATGGCAAACGGCACCGAGGTCATTGTCACCGGCCCGGATGGGGCCGAGCTGGGTCGATCGGTCACGGATGCGGACGGTTTTTTTGTCTACACGCCGACCTCGGCCGTGGCGCACACCTTCTTTGCCAACCTTGGCGCCGGGCATGTGGCCGAAGTCACGATGTCTGCCGAAGATGTCGCGCGGATCATGGGCGTTGCCGTGGCAGAAAACGGTGGCTCATCTTCGGCTGCTGTGACGCAGGCCAGCGGTTCGGCGGCGTCTCTCAGCGCCGAAGAGCAGCAGGTTATCGCCAAGGCCGTACGTAACGAATTGCGCCCGCTCAGGCGCGAGATTGCGGCCTATCGCGAACAGAATGACCTGCAAACCATCCTTGGCGGGATCGGGTACATCTTTGGTCTGTTTGGTCTGGGCTTTTACATGGCGGCCCGCCGCAAGCTGGCCTCCTGATGGCACACGTTCTGGGGCACAAGGAAAAAACACTGTCCGAAGCCGGTGACGGACCAGAAGGTCTGATCAGCCTGCTGGATCCTCGGATGCGGATCGTCATGGCAGTTGTTTTTGCGGTCGTGACCGTGGCGCTGTCATCCCTCGGCGCGCTTTGCGCGGCGCTGACAGTGTCGCTTTCGCTTCTGATAGTTTCACGTCTGCCGCGGCGAAAGACGTTGAAGCGAATGGCCATGATGGATGGGTTCATCCTGTTCATGCTGGTCCTGTTGCCCTTTTCCATGCCCGGGGATCCGATGTTCACGCTTTGGGGATTCTCCGCAAGCTGGCAGGGTTTTTGGAAAGCGGTCGAGATTGCCTTGACCGCCAATGCCGTGATCCTGTCCCTGTTGGTTTTGGTCGGGACGATGGAGCCGGTTACACTGGGCCACGCCCTGCATCGTCTGCGGTGCCCCGAAAAGCTGGTTTACCTGCTGATGTTCACGATCCGGTATATCGAGGTCTTGCGCGAAGAATACCTGCGGCTGCGCGCCGCCATGAAGGTGCGTGGTTTTCGGCCAGCAACAAACTGGCACACATATCGCAGCTTTGGCTACCTTGTGGGTATGATGCTTGTGCGCGCGATCGAAAGATCAGAACGCATCCTGGCCGCTATGAAGTGCCGGGGGTTTTCCGGGCGTATGCCGTTGCTTCAGGAATTTGCCCTGACCCGTGCGGACATTGTGTTTGCGGCAGGTTTCAGCGGTCTCTGCCTGGGTCTGATCGTTCTGGAATTCGCATGACACTGATCGCGCTTGAAGACATCTGTTTTTCCTACCCCGGCCAGCCACCCGTTCTGGACGGGGCAAGCCTGAGCCTGAGCGCGGGGCAGCGCCTGTCCCTGACAGGCCCGAACGGAGCGGGGAAATCGACGCTCCTGCGGATTTTGCTTGGGTTGCAGCGCCCGTGTTCGGGCACTGTCACCGTTTTTGGTCAGCAACGCGTGGAAGAGGCTGATTTCCATGAGGTCCGCCGCCGGGTGGGGCTTGTATTTCAGGATGCGGACGATCAGCTGTTCTGCCCGACCGTCGCCGAAGACGTTGCTTTTGGTCCGCTCAATCTGGGCAAGACCCGTGACGAAGCACTTGCCATCGTCGACAAAGTACTGGGCGATCTGGACCTGATGCACCTGAAGAACCGCATTACCCATAAATTGTCAGGCGGAGAAAAACGTCTGGTGACCCTGGCGACGGTTCTGGCGATGGAACCCGAAGTGCTGTTGCTGGACGAACCGACGAATGCGTTGGATACGAAAAACGAAGCGCGCCTGCTGGAAATCCTGCGCGCGTTGCCACAGGCGATTTTGCTTGTCAGTCATTCGCCGGCGTTCCGCTTGGAACTGGCGCCCGATGAACTGGATCTTCGCGACGGGAAGCTGGTGCCGGTCTGACCTGTTCTCGTGGCAACCGGACATGGTGGTTTCAGATATGCAATCATACCGCCTGAGCCACGCCATGAAACGGAAAGCGAACCTTGTGCGTCGTCAGGCCCTGGCTATGTGCGCCTGCGGCTCATCAGCCCATATTTGACCGCCCATGCCCGAAAGGACCCGCGTCTGCGCCTGTCCTGTTTCACAGGTTGCCTGGATTGCGCACCGCCTTTGCGGTTGAATTCGAACACGTCGATTATCCGCTCGGCACAGCCACAGGCTTCGCCCATGCCGACTTTGGCGAAATAGAATTTCTCGAAACGCTCGGGGTTTTGCATGGCTGACCTCCTGAATGCATTGAACCTCATGAAGGGCGCATTGCCAAATCACTTTCCTGCGTTTCAGGCCGCCGCGCTATGGCGCGGCGAACTCGCTTCCTGTCCAGACATTGTCCAGTTGATTGAAGACCGGCGAGGTAATGAGCATTTCAGCGGAATATAGCAGTTGCAGCTCATCCGCAAACCGCGTGACGCCCGGCACAAGCCCGGTGATGTTGCGCCATTCCGCCCAGGTTCCGGGATTTGACAGACTGGTCGGATTTCCGGGATCAGCGGGCTGGTGCCACCCGGCGGCGTTCAGCAGCGGTGTCAGCGCAAAGCGCGCATCATTGCTGTCGACTTCGGTACAGGCAGTGGTGTCGCACTCCCAACTTGTCCAGTTCGCCGCCGCGATGGTTCCGGCGATCGGAGCGGCGGCGTCGATGACCCGAACCATAACCTCGAACCCGCCACCAGCCGTCGGACGGCTGAGCGACAAAGGGTCTGTCGCCACGGCGTGCAAAGCCGCTGTTGGCGCCAGGCTGAGTGTCCGGCCGATCAGAGCCAGCTGCGCAGAGCCGTCTGTTGCGGGTGCAGACCCCGCAGCAGGCAGGATCCTGACAGGTGTCAAAATCGGAACCGCGCCACCGCGGATTGTGATTTCCTGCACCGCATTGTCAAAGGCCGGAACAAAGTCGCTGCGGATCGTATAGGTCAACGGGAAGCTGGGTTGTTGCGGCCCCGCAGGTCGGGCACCGTCACGTGTGACAAAGGACAACGGTGGAACGGCACCGGGCTGTGGCAGCGAAATCTGCGGCCCTGCTATGCCCAGCGCGGCCGCGATCATGCGCGCGCGCTGTTCGGCCTCTCCATACTCGCTGAGCAGATTTATGTAGCCGCCGATCTCGGTGATGTTGCGCGGGGCAGGGATGCGGGATGGGGCAATGTCGCCAGCGATGGCCAGCCTGTGGGCTATAACCTCTCGGGCGCGCTGTATCGCCGGAGAATTGGTGGTTTCAAGAATATTGATGATGGCCTCGGCAAGGCTTTCATCGATTCCCGGTTCGGGGGTTGCATTTGTGCTGGTGTCACTCATCTTCGTCCTCCGCAGGGGCGCTCAGGCCATTGAGGAAATCCAGTACGGATTGGCTGCCGGCCTTGGTTGCGCTGCCGTCATCTGCATCTGTATTGGCTTTGGTAAAGGCCCCGAAAAGCTTGGCCAGAAGCAACGTGTTGGAAGGATTGGCCAGAGCCGCAGCACCACCGGGGAAATCCTTGAACAGGTTTTGAACGAAACCGGCCCGGTTGCCATCCGGTTGCCCGCCAATCAGCGCAGAAACTCCCGAAGCGTTCTTGGCGATATCCTCAAACCCCTTGAGCTTTGCGGTATTGCCGGCATCCGTCTTTTTCTTCTCGGCGGCCTGCTTTTTGGCTTCTTCCTCTTTGCGGGCCGCAGCGATCTCTTGCCCCTTGCCCGCAAGCTCAGTGGCCTTGCCGACAAGCTCTTTGGTCAGATCCGTCGCCGTGTCTATGGCCTTGTCCCGACCGGCGGCGACCGATTGCGTTTCAAGGGCCAGTTGCGCCTGCAACTCTTTCAGGCCGGTCAGATCGGTTCCCGCCCGTGCAAGATCAGGCGCGGCCTTGAGGATCTCGGCCAGTTGCGAAGTGGGCACGGCCTGGCCCGTGCCGATGTCGCCCCCTGCGATGGTAAGCGTGTTCGAAGGTTGATTGGCCGGCAGGTCCGATGGCGCACGGGTGCCAAAGATTGCATCACTGTCCGCGGGCAGGACCGGCGTGTCACCAACCGGGGGTGGCGTCGGGCTGTCCTGCCAGTTCCAGAAGCGGCGATGGTCGATCATCTCGCAGGAATTGCAGCGGCCCAGAACGGCCTCGCCCAACAGCCCCCGGGTCGGCAGCGAGATCGTGCGGCGCGGTGGCCGGAAGTCTTCCCGATGGAAGGCCAGCAGACTGTCCTGAATGTCGCCGGTCCGCATCTCCATTCTGTCGGCCAGATCGGGCGGGATCGAGAAGGGCATGATCATCGCATTGCCATAGAACCCCAGCACCTTGTTCTGGACCGTGCTGAGCAGCGATATTTCGCTTGAGGCGTCATCCAACCCGCCATCCGGCACGCCAATCGTGAAACGTTCCAGCAGGATGGCCCGTTCTTCATCCGTCATACTGGCCCAGATCACGCGAGAATAGCGAACGGTGTCGGCAACGATATGCTGATACATTTCTTCGATCCGCCGCAGATCACGGCGCGACAGCACATCCGGCACTTCCTGCACCGAATAGGGCAGGGTTGCAGGCAAAGCTTGGAATGTATTGTCGTCAACGATGGTCTGCGCGTCTTCATTCATGCGCGCTTCGAACTCGCTGATCATCGGCGCGCCGACCAGATCGTCGAAATCCGAGCCTGAAATCGTGGTGTGAAGGCTCCGGTTGATGTTGCGCGTGGCGCGATCCAGATCATCCGCATCTTCCAGGTTCGAGATATGTTCCCAAATGTTGAAGATGTTGATCGGGTCCGGGCCGGTATAGAATGAATAGGCAAAAGAGCCCGTCCGCCTGCGCAACTCGACGCGGGCGATGTCGGAACGTTCGACCGAGCGGGGCAACGCCACGGATCCGGTATAAGTCCGCCGGTTGGTTGGATCACGGCGCGCGTCAGCCAGCCGAACCAGCAGGTTTTCGCGTGTCTCGGCAGGCAAGTCATGCAGGTTGTCGATGTCGATCGGCGATCCGGTCAGAGGCACTGGCCCAACGCGATCGCCATCCTGCGTGAAGATCACCGCGGACATGTCATCATTGGGCATGAAAGTGCCCTGAGCCTCGAAGCTGACGATGTCCTGCGCGACACCCGGAGCATTCTGCGGTGTCGCGTCCTTGTCCGCGTAAAACTCTTCCAACAGTTTGAGGGCGGTGCGGAATCTGCGACGGTTTCGGAACACCCGGCGGAAAACGTCTGCGTGGCGCAGGATCACTTTGTATCGATGCAGCAATCCTGACCGGTTGACATTGCCCGGCAATTGATCGCCTTGCCCCAAACGGCGAAAGCGGATGAGCTGCATGGGAACGAAGACGACTAATTGCACGCCTTCGATCCGCGTTTCCAGGGAAAAGTCGCGCAGAACTTCGAACCATTGCATCGTCATTGCATGACAGTGGTTGCGGTTGGCCACGAATTTTGTCGTCGCCGTCCGCCGATCACTTGCCGTGGCTGTGCGAACGCTGGTTCGGGCCGAACTTCGCTTGACCGAAGCGGCCCGTTCCAGCGCAGCCGAGAATGTCTCGTGCGTGTCTGACAGAAAATCGCGGGACGTGTTCTGCGTGTTGGACGAACTGCCTGACGAGTTGGAGCTGGAACGCGCGCCGCTGAAACCGACCCCGCCCACTATGGCCCCGATGCCGCCGAACAGACCGCCACCAATGCCACCTGCGCCCCCGAAGCTTTTTGTGAACGCCTTGGTCGAGAAAGAGGATGTTCCCCGGATCACTTCGTCCAATGCGGTTTCGAATGTACTGTCGAAAGAGGTATCGCGCGCCTCTTCGAATTCCTGTTGTTCTTCGAAGGTCAGGCTTTCGCGTTCGCGCACGGTCAGGGTTTCGCGCTGTTCCGACACGACGATCCGTTGTTCCTCGCCCGGGGCAAGCGGCAGGGAATAGACCAGACGCCCCAATGACATTCCGGCGTGAACGGCGGTTGAACGCATCTTGGCGATATAGCCAAGCGCCAGGCTGGAAGCTTTTGGCACATCCTGCGGACGCTGTTCCAAGTCTTCGAAAAAATCCTCGATATCAATGGGTTCGTCAATCGGTATCCGATCTCGGAAATCCCAGTCTCCGCCGTCATTATTGAATGCGCTCAACAGTGTTTCGGCAGAAAGATTGGCCTGCGCAAAGGTGCCGCCCGGAATTGTCGTGACAAAGCGATTGCCGCCAACAGGGCGGGTGCGAACGATGTTTTTCGGCCCGACAAGCGGGTCGATCAGCCGATAAAGAACCGAATAACGCCGCCGCGAAACCGTGCCTCCTTCGGTTCGGTATTCCGAAGCGCAATCACCTTCACCCAGAACGATTGGGGCCTGCGTGCCGGTGAAATCGGATATGTTTTCTTCCGCATCCTCGGGATCCACCGGCAGAATATCGGCCAGCTCACCCAGGATCGAGCGCTGCAAAGGGAGGACGGTGCGATCCAGCACCACAAGTCCCAGTTCGCCATCCAATGCATCAATGCGCGGCACTGCTTCGGTCAGAGTGGTGTTCTGCCCCCGGATCCGCAATCTGAGGCCATTTTGCGGCAGGCGCAGATTGGGCAGATCCAGCGAAAACAGGCCCCGCGCATCCGTTACGGCGGCTTTTACAGCCCAGGAAAAATCCGCGTTGTCGATGCCTTCACTGGCGGTAAAGGTTGGGCGCAGCGCTTCAACGATTACCCGCTCGGCAGGGGTGCCGTCGGGATTGATCAGTTCACCGCGCAGTTTCGGGGCAAGGGTTGGGACGACAGCGCCCAGAAACCCGTCGGTCAGATCCTTGCGTATGGTTTCGAGCTGACGAAAGACAGCACCGGTGGCCTGCACGCGCTGATCGACCAGATCGTTGATCACCTCGGCAGACAGGTCAATGCCTACACCACGGCGCAGCGCCTTGAGCTTCTCGGCTTCGACGCGCCTGAGATCGTCAAGGCTGTCAGCCGTAAAACCGGCCGATCCCGAGAGTTCCGCCGAGATCGTGGGATTTGGTCGAGAGGTCGGAAGGGACAGCGTAATGCGCGGGGGCTCACTGCTGGAGTCGGACATGAAGTCACCTCGTAGGAAAGCGCTGCAAGAAACTGAGTGCCGGGAAAATTCAAATCTCGAAAGTTGACCCAACGTAACATGTTTCAGGGATTCGCAAAAGAAACGCCCGGGCCCCCCTTTTCCGCGACGCGTTTCGAACGCAGGATCCAAAATGCCTTTCAGCAATGGATCTGGCGATTACTTCGTGAAACCGGTTGCCTTCAGCTTCTGCGCCAGCAGGCTCATTTGCTTGTAAATTTCACCTGCATCGCGGTGCCACGCCGCTACATCCGCGCCCTGCTGGGCAACGACCTCTGAGTCCCCTCTTGCCGCCGGACCGGTCAGGGCAGATTGTGGGCCAAGTAGGTCGACGTTTTCGACTGTGCTGCTCAACAAACCAGCGTTGAGCTTGCGGGCAGTTTCGTCCGGCACGCCCGCCTCGGCCCACGCTTCGCGGGCGATGGCCTGCAAGACAACGGCGAAGTTGTTCGATATCACAGCGGCTGCATGATACAGGCTTTTGCTTTCAGACCGGATGGGAAAACAGGTGGCTCCCAATCCCTCCAGAAGCGGCTGAATGAACGCTGCGGCGTCTTCATCGCCTTCCAACCCGCACAGCGCCTCTTTGAATTGCGCAGCAGCGGCCTGTGGATCGGCGAAAGACAGGACGGGATGAACGCTGGCCAGAGACCATGAGAGGCTTCGCAACGGCGCCAGTTGCTCGGCAGGAAAATAACCGCTGCAATGGAACGCCACTGAGGGCTTCCCGGTTTTTTCTTGGTTTTCGAACGCCTCTTTCAATTCGTGGGCCACCGCAGAAATTTGCGTGTCGGGCACCGAGAGGATCCACAGATCAGCTGGCCGCAAATCGGCATAGCTTGCTGCAACGCGCCCGGTTTTGGACAACTGGGCGGCTTCATTTGCCGACTGAAAGGATGTGCTCAGAATATCCTGGATCCGGCAGCCATCAGTGCCATCCAGAAGGCTGATCAGCGTTTTGCCGACCCGCCCGGCACCGACAACGTTAATTTTGATTTCAGTCATCTGGGCTCTCTGTTCTTGTCGTCTAGTCCGCCCCACGTTGGGACGAATAGAAAAACGCAATCGCTTGAGTTCTGTTTTTGACGTTCAGCTTCTCATAGATATTGGACAGGTGAAACTTGACCGTGTTGGTGGATATCTGAAGTTCCTTGGACAGTTCCCGGTTCGACATCCCCTGTGCCAGGGCCTCCAAAATGGCGCGTTCCTTGCGCGACAGGCTTTGAATCGGATCCTGCTTCATCTTCCGGACGTCGATGAACGGAAACACCATCTTGCCTGCTGCCACTTCGGCGCAGGTCTCAAGAAGGCCTTCGACCTCGCCCGAGCGGGCTGCAAATCCAGCTGCGCCCGCCTGCATCGCCAATCGTGGGACATCCCCAGAGGCATCGCCATAGATGACAAAGCGCGGTGCATCGGCCTGATCGCGCAGCACCTCGATCAGTTTGGCGGCACCCAGGGCCGGAAGCGTCCAGTCCACGACGCCGACCTGCACAGGTATCCGCATCACCGTTCCCAGAAACCCTTCCGCCGTCGCCGACGTGGCAACCAGAGAGAATCGGGGATCACGTTCGAAAATTTCCGACATGGCCGACAGAACCAGCGTGTTGCTGTCCGCAAGCATGATGTCGATGGGTTTGTCCGATGTCTCAACCATATGATTTTGCCCATATTTTACAAAAAACTACCCAAAAGGGTGGGGTGAATTTCGGTATACCGTCGTATTTTTGCCAAAACAGGTAGGTAATTACCCACACTATTAGCCATCCAAAAGCAGTAGTAAGTTACGTTGCGCCATCCGGCAAGCTCGCGTTTTCTGATCGGTATCTTGAACCATCAGGCCGTAATGTCCGGCCAACAGCCGAGGATGTCAGACCATGACCTTTCAGATTTTCCCTCCGCTCGAAATTCCCGAGACCCTTGCCGCAGGGCCGGGGCCGGGGAACACGGATGTGCGTGTCCTGAAAGCCTTCGCCGGCGCAGGTGTCGCCGATCACATGCAAGGCGATGTCCTCAGGGGCATGATCGAATGCAAGCACATGCTGCGGACAATCTGGGGCACACGGAACGCTTACACCTTCGCTGTCGCGGGTACCGGCTGGAGCGCTCTGGACACCATGTTCTCGGCCATCATGCCCGGTGACAAGGTTGTGGCCTTCACCAACGGCACATTTTCGGGGATCGACGCGTTGACGCTGCGGATCAAGGCGGCAACGCCCGCCGAACACGCGGCCAGCCCGCTTGACCCGCAGGCGGCCAGTGTCACGGTGGTCGAGGTTCCACATGGCCGGCCGGTGACGGCTGAACTGGTTGAAGCGACTCTGGCCGAACACAAGCCGAAATGGGCCTTCATGGCGCATTGGGAAACCGGATCGGGCAGGGTGAACGATCTACGCGGTTTCTCGGAGGCGTGTGAACGTCATGGCGCCATGGGGCTGATCGATGCGGTCTCGTCACTGGGCGTCGAAGACTTTGCGATCGATGACTATCCGGGTGTGGCAGGCTGGGCATCCTGTCCGCAGAAAGGCCTGTGCTGCCTGCCGCTGACCTATGCCCCTGTCAGCTTTGCCGATGCCTATATCGAGGCTCTGAAATCCACAGGTGCCTATACCTATGTGCACAATCCGATCTTCGAGGCCCGCCACTGGGGCATCGTCGATGGGCAGGACGTGGAAAAGGGCACCTATCACCGGACCCATTCCGGATATGCGGTTGCGGCATTCCACGAGTCATTGCGCCTGACCTTGCAGGAAGGTCTGGCCAAGCGGTCGATGTCTTACCGGACGCATGAAAAGGTTCTTCGGGACGCGGTGACCGAGATGGGGTGCGAGGTCACCTCGGACATGCCCAGCCTGATCGTACTCAACCTGCCTTCCGCGCTTTCTGGCCGCGAGATGGAACTGGTGCAGAACTGCCGCGCCCGCGGGTTTGGCATCTGGCCCACCTTGAGCGAACCGGTGCAGGTGCGCATCGGCATCCTCAATCAATTGAATCGCGAGGCCGTCAGCCGGATCGTGCGCCTGTTCGCCGAAGCCATTCGTGAGCTGGGCGGAGAGGTCGATCAAGACGCGATCGAAGCTCTGCTGGAAAGCCGTTACGGCACTTCAATAGCTGCTTAAACAGGAGCGCATCAGATGGATATCCACGAATACCAGGCGAAAGAAGTCCTTTCGAAATTCGGTGTCGACGTGCCCGCAGGCGCGCTTGCCTACAGTCCTGAACAGGCGGCCTATCGGGCGCGCGAACTGGGGGGCGACAAATGGATTGTCAAGGCGCAGGTCCATGCAGGCGGGCGCGGCAAGGCCGGAGGGGTCAAGCTCTGCACCAGCGAAAACGAAATCTACAAGGCTTGCGATGATCTCTTCGGTCGCAAACTGGTGACGCATCAGACAGGTCCTGAAGGCAAAGGCATCTATCGTGTCTACGTCGAAGCAGCAGTGCCGATTGACCGGGAAATCTACCTTGGTTTTGTGCTGGATCGCTCCAGCCAGCGGGTAATGATCGTCGCCTCTTCCGAAGGCGGGATGGAGATCGAAGATATCTCGGCCGACCGCCCCGACAGCATTGTCAGGTCCATCGTGGAACCGGCCGTCGGGCTTCAGGAGTTTCAGGCCCGTGAAATCGCCTTCAATCTTGGGGTTGAAGCCAAACTGATCCAGCAAATGGTGCGGACGTTGCAGGGCTGTTATGCCGCCTTCAGCAATCTTGACGCCACGATGGTCGAAATCAATCCGCTGGTCATCACCGGTGATGACCGGGTGCTGGCGCTGGATGCCAAGATGAGCTTTGACGACAACGCCCTGTTCCGCCACCCGCAGATTGCCGAACTGCGCGACAAGAGCCAGGAAGACCCGCGCGAAAGCCGCGCTGCGGATCGCGGGCTTTCATACGTCGGGCTTGACGGCAACATCGGTTGCATCGTCAACGGGGCCGGTCTGGCGATGGCCACCATGGACACGATCAAGCTGGCAGGCGGTGAGCCTGCAAATTTCCTCGACATCGGCGGTGGCGCGTCGCCTGAACGGGTGGCCAAGGCGTTCCGGCTGGTCCTGTCGGATGACAATGTTCAGGCCATTCTGGTCAACATCTTCGCCGGTATCAACCGCTGCGACTGGGTGGCTGAAGGTGTCGTTCAGGCGTTGAAGGAACTTGACCTCGATATTCCCGTCGTTGTGCGGCTGGCCGGAACGAATGTCGAAGAAGGCCAGAAGATCCTGGCCAAATCCGGACTGCCGATCATTCGCGCCACGACGCTGATGGAGGCGGCAGAACGCGCTGTGGGCGCGTGGAAAAACGACCTTACTCAGGGCACCAAAATGAGGGTTGTGTAATGAGCATTCTTCTCGATCGTGACACGCGTGTCATCGTGCAGGGCATCACCGGGCGCATGGCGCGGTTCCACACCAAGGACATGTTGAACTATGGCACGAACGTGGTGGGTGGCGTCGTGCCGGGCAAGGGGGGCGAAACCGTCGAAGGCGTTCCGGTTTTTGACACCGTCAAACAGGCCGTCGAAGCCACCGGCGCCGATGCCAGCCTGGTCTTCGTGCCGCCCCCGTTTGCGGCGGATTCCATCATGGAGGCCGCCGATGCGGGCATCCGCTATTGCGTCTGCATCACCGACGGCATTCCGGCACAGGACATGATCCGGGTAAAAAGGTACATGTACCGCTATCCGAAAGAGAAACGCATGGTTCTGACCGGTCCGAACTGCGCCGGAACCATCTCGCCCGGAAAGGCGTTGTTGGGCATCATGCCGGGGCATATCTATCTTCCCGGAAATGTAGGGATCATCGGCCGTTCGGGGACATTGGGATATGAGGCGGCGGCCCAGTTGAAAGAGCGCGGGATCGGCGTTTCGACCAGTGTCGGAATCGGGGGCGACCCGATCAACGGATCGTCCTTCAAGGACATCCTTCAACGGTTTGAAGACGACGAAGACACGCATGTCATCGCCATGATCGGCGAAATCGGAGGCCCGCAGGAAGCAGAAGCCGCCGAATATATCCGCGACCACATCTCCAAACCCGTGATCGCCTATGTCGCCGGTCTGACCGCTCCGAAAGGCCGCACCATGGGGCACGCGGGGGCGATCATCTCGGCCTTCGGCGAAAGCGCCAGCGAAAAGGTCGAGATCCTGTCCGCCGCAGGTGTCACCGTGGCCGAAAACCCTGCAGTGATCGGTGAGACGATCGCCCGCGTGATGGAGGCTGCGTGATGGTCAAACCTTCGGTTCTGGTTACCCGTCGCTGGCCTGCTGCCGTCGAGGCGCAGCTGGCCGAGAACTACAACACCGTTTTGAACACCGGCGACAAACCCATGTCCCCGGCTGAAATCCGGCAAGCGTTGAAATCCTATGACGCCGTGCTGCCCACCGTAACGGACACGCTGAGCGCCGAGGCACTGGATGTGCCGGGTGTGCAGACGAAAATCCTTGCCAATTACGGCGTCGGCTACAGCCATATCTGCGAGCCCTTGGCACGCGAGTTGGGTATGACCGTGACCAACACGCCCGACGTTCTGTCCGAATGCACCGCCGATATCGCCATGACGCTGCTGTTGATGGTGGCGCGTCGGGCGGGTGAGGGCGAACGCGAGTTGCGTGCAGGTCAGTGGACAGGATGGCGGCCCACGCATCTGGTCGGAACCAAGGTCAGCGGCAAGACACTGGGCATCATCGGATATGGCCGCATCGGACAGGAGATGGCCCGCCGTGCGCATCACGGGTTCGGCATGGACGTGCTGGTTTGCAACCGTAGCGCCGTATCGCCCGATGTTCTCGCCGAATGCAACGCAAGACAGGTGGACACCATTGATGACCTGCTGCCGCAATGTGACTTCGTTTCACTGCACTGTCCGGGCGGCGCAGCCAACCGCCATCTGATCAATTCGCGCAGACTTGGCCTGATGAAGCCTGACGCATTTCTGATCAACACCGCACGGGGCGAAGTGATCGATGAATGGGCGCTGATCCAGGCATTGATGTTCGACATGATCGGCGGCGCTGCATTGGATGTATTCGATGGTGAACCGCGTGTCAGCCCGGATCTGTTGCAATGCGACAACCTCGTCATGCTGCCGCATCTGGGCAGCGCAACCCGCGAAGCGCGCGAGGCGATGGGGTTTCGGGTTCTCGACAACCTGAGCGATTTCTTCGAAGGCCGTGAACCTCGGGACCGCGTGATCTGAGGCCACCTTCAAACATCACGCAATGGCGTCCAACGCAGCCGTGGCTGCATTGCGTTCCTCTATAAGGAGATATGACCAGTGAATGCCCTGCACCGTTCAGACGGATTTTTCACCCAGTCCCTTTCTGATCGTGATCCCGAGCTTTTTGGCTCGATCACGTCGGAACTGGGTCGTCAGC